>CAZMTC010000145.1:0-2412 GCA_964569105.1 uncultured Alphaproteobacteria bacterium
ACACCTGGTGGCAGACCGAGACCGGCGGCATCCTGATCACGCCGCTGCCCGGCGCCACCAAGCTCAAGCCGGGCTCGGCCACCCGGCCCTTCTTCGGCGTGCGTCCGGCGCTGGTCGACAACGAGGGCAACGAGCTCGAGGGCGCGGCGCAAGGCAATCTGGTGCTGCTCGACAGCTGGCCCGGGCAGATGCGCACCGTGTTCCGCGACCACGACCGCTTCGTCCAGACCTACTTCTCCGCCTACAAGGGCAAGTACTTCACCGGCGACGGCTGCAAGCGCGACGAGGACGGCTACTACTGGATCACGGGGCGCGTCGACGACGTGATCAACGTCTCGGGCCATCGCATGGGCACCGCCGAGGTCGAGAGCGCGCTGGTCGCGCATCCGAAGGTCGCCGAGGCTGCGGTGGTCGGCGCGCCGCACGACGTCAAGGGCCAGGGCATCTACGCCTACGTCACGCTCAACGCCGGCGAGGAACCGTCGGAGGAGCTCAGGAACGAGCTGGTCCAGTGGGTGCGCAAGGAGATCGGCCCGATCGCCTCGCCCGACTGGCTGCAATGGGCGCCGGGCCTGCCCAAGACGCGCTCGGGCAAGATCATGCGCCGTATCCTGCGCAAGATCGCCGAAAACGATTACTCGAACCTGGGCGACACCTCGACCCTGGCCGACCCGACGGTGGTCGACAGCCTGGTGGACAACCGCCAGAACCGCTAGCGGCGGGCAGGCCGAACCGGCGCGGCCGACCGCCGCCGTTGGGACCGCCCGCAGCGCACGCGGTGCGCCAAGTGCCCGCGTTTTCAGTTAAATGCGCAGCGGCGTTAACCGACGGGTGACGAATTGTTGTTAAGGGTTGGGTGGAATTGTGGTAGCTTCGCCGCAATTCGGTCGGCTCTCTCCACTCGTTCAGCGGGCCGAAATGGGGACGGGCGCAGCCCTCGAGCCACCCGGCGGGCGGGTGCGGCATCGGGGCCACGCCATAGATAGGACGGGGGAAGCATGCGCATTCGGTTGGGTCTCTCCGCGCTCGCCATGCTGGCCGCGATGGCCATGGGCATCGGGCCCGCTTCGGCGGCCAACGACAGCTACACATTCGCCGGCCTGAAATGGGGCAGTTCGCCTCAGGAGGTCGAAAAGGCGCTCGCGGCGCAGGGCTTCAAGGTTTCCGACCCGCAGTTCGGCCCGCGCAAGGAGTTCGTCTCCGACAACGCCTGGGGCCGGTTCACCACCCGCGACCGTGGCAAGCGCCTGATCGCAAAGGGCCTGGTCGCCGGCGAGAAGCTCGATGTGGAGCTGATTTTCGGCACCAACGACGCGCTGCAGCACATCATCGTCCTGGGGCCGAAATGGAACGGCACCATGGAGCATTCGGACAGCATGCGCAGCCTAGCCGACACGCTGGCCAGCCAGCTCCAGCTCCAGTTCGGCCAGCCGGCCGAGAAGCGCGACCCGTTCGGCTTCGTCGACACCGCGACCTGGCAGCCGGCCCGCGACGGCTCACGGGCCGAGTTCTACGTCCGCGCCACCAATGGCGGCATCTTCTTCCCGGGCAACGAGACGACGATGCGGGCCAACTTCTGGAACCCGACCTACGCCGACCAGGGTACGCGGGTGGCGGACAGCGACAACGGCGCGGACAGCGGCGCGCGAGTATCCACCACCTCCAGCCCGACCAACATCGAGTTCGGCCCCGGCGCCGGCAGCTTCTGAGGCGCGTGGCGCACGGCCGCCAGGCCGCACATAATCGCAAAGGGGAGTCCGCAAGCGGGCTCCCCTTTTCTGTCCGCTTTCCCTATTGCCGCGCGGCACACCACGGATCGCGCGCGTCGCCGTCATAGGCCCGTGCCAAGCCCTCGGCGACCAGCAGCGGCGCCGGATCGACGCCCGACGCGGTAACGACCCGCGCCACGACGCGGCCGGCGAACTTGCCGAAGCGGACCTCGTGCAACGCGACGGGACCACTGGCCAGGATGGTCTCCAGCCGTTCGCGCGCCCGGCGCGCGACCGCCTTCTCGGCATCGCAGCCGCCACGCAGCTCGGGCGCGTCGACGCCGGCGATCCGCACCCGTGTCTCCACCGCTTGGCCCAGCCAGATCCGCGCGCGTACGTCGACCGTGTCGCCGTCGACGACGCGGATCAGCTCGGCCGGGATCGGGCCGGGCAGCGGCCCGTCGCCGCGCCCCGCCGCAGCGAGCGCGACGACGGCCAGAACGAGGATAGCGGTGGTGCCGGCGGTTGCCGGGTGGACAGGCATGGCGATGTCGGGCCGTGCGCTTTCACGAACCGGAACATAACAGGAACATACGCTGTGGGGAACCGGTCTGCGTCGGTGGCGGTCCGGCCGCGGCAAGGTGTGCCGTGGCGATCAGAAGTCGATGCAGCGGCCCTTGAATTCCCAGTCGCCGTAGCGGGT
>CAZMTC010000145.1:2422-9093 GCA_964569105.1 uncultured Alphaproteobacteria bacterium
GCCGCCGACCTCCTCGACCGTGCCGGGCTTCGCGCGCTCGACCGCGGGCTTGGCGTCGCCGGTGCCCTCGGACGGCTTGCGGCCCTTGGCGGGCTTGCTGACGGGGGGCTTGCTCATGGCTCGAATATGGCGCGCGGGCAGGCTGCCGCCAAGTCTTGATCGGCCCAGCCTTGATCGCGATTGGCGGCCCCCTACCTCTTGATCGCGAACCCTGGAGAAAACGGCGATGAACTATCTGCGCACCGGCATCCTGATGGCGGCGATGACCGCCCTGCTGGTGGGGATCGGCTATCTGGTGGGCGGCACCGGCGGCACCGTGATCGCGCTGGTGGTGGCCGCGGGCATGAACCTGTTCGCCTACTGGAACGCCGACAGGATGGTGCTGCGCATGTACGGCGCGCGCGAGGTCGGCCGGGCCGAGGCGCCCGAATTCGTCGGCCTGGTCGAGCAGCTCGCCCGGCGCGCCGGCTTGCCCATGCCGCGGGTGTTCCTGATCGACAGCGACCAGCCCAACGCGTTCGCCACCGGGCGCAATCCGGACAACGCGGCCGTGGCGGCCACGACCGGGCTGCTGAAGCGGCTCAGCCGCGAGGAGATCGCCGGGGTGATGGCGCACGAGCTCGCCCATGTGCGCAACCGCGACACGCTGATCATGACCATCACCGCGACGCTGGCCGGCGCGATCTCGATGCTGTCCAACTTCGCCCTGTTCTTCGGCGGCAACCGCGACAACCCTATGGGCATCTTCGGCCTGATCGCCCTGATGATTCTGGGGCCGCTGGCCGCCGCCTTCGTGCAGATGGCGATCTCGCGCGCCCGCGAGTACGGCGCCGACGCCGGCGGCGCCGAGATCTGCGGCCAGCCGCTGTGGCTGGCCTCGGCGTTGGAGCGCATCCATCAGGCCGCCGAGGTCATCGACAACCAGACCGCCGAGCGCAACCCGGCAACCGCGCAGCTGTTCATCGTCAACCCGCTGCACGCCCATTCGATCGACGGGCTGTTCTCGACCCATCCGCCGGTCGAGGAGCGCATCCGCCGGCTGCGCGCCATGGCGGGCGGGGCCGAGGCCGGCAATTACGCGACCACCGCGGCCCGCGGACCCTGGAGTTGACGGGGCCCGGCGCGCGTGCCGCCGCCCTCGACCTGCTCGGCGCGGTGCTCGGGCAGGGCATGCCGCTCGACCGCGCGCTGGAGAGGCATGCGGGGCTGGCCGCGCTGAGCCCGCGCGACCGCGCTTTCGCCCGGCACATGACCGCCACGACACTGCGCCGGCTGGGACAGATCGACGACGTCCTCGACCGTTTCCTCGATCGCCGTCCGACGGGCCGCGCGGCGGTCGCGCTCGACGCGCTGCGGCTGGGGGCGGCGCAACTCCTGTTCCTGCACACGCCGGCGCATGCGGCGGTCGGCGAGACGGTCTCGACCGTGCCCAAGGGCGTGCGCGGGCTGGTCAACGCGGTGCTGCGCCGGGTGGCGCGCGAGGGGCCGGCGGTGGTGGAGGCGCAGGACGCGGCACGGCTGAACACGCCGCAGTGGCTGTGGCGGCGCTGGCTCACGGCCTATGGCGAGGACGCGACCCGCGCCATCGCCACCGCGCACCTGGCCGAGCCGCCCCTCGATCTGAGTGTCAAGGAAGACCCCGAAGGCTGGGCCGTGCGGCTGGACGGCACGGTTGTGCTGGGGACGACCGTGCGCCTAGCCCGCACCTCGCGCGTCGAGGAGCTCGAGGGCTTTGCCGACGGCGCCTGGTGGGTTCAGGACGCGGCGGCGGCGCTGCCGGTGCGGCTGATGGGCGAGGTCGCGGGCAAGGCTGTGGCCGATCTGTGCGCCGCACCGGGCGGCAAGACGGCGCAGCTCGCCGCCGCCGGCGCGCGGGTGACCGCCATCGACCGCTCGGCCGAGCGGCTGGTCTCGGTGCGCGCCAACCTCGACCGCCTCGGCCTGGAGGCGGAAACCGTCGCGGCGGACGCCGCCGAGTGGCGCCCCGAAGTGCCGCTCGACGCCGTGCTGGTCGACGCGCCGTGCCTGTCCACCGGAACGATCCGGCGCCACCCCGACACCCCCTGGCTCAAGCGCGAAGGCGACCTCACGCGCCTGGCCGCTATGCAGGCGCGGCTGCTCGAGGCGGCGGTCGGGATGACCCGGCCGGGCGGCACCGTCGTCTATTGCACTTGCTCGCTGCAGCCCGAAGAAGGAGAACATCGGGTGACGGCGCTGCTCGAGGCCGGGGCGCCGGTCGAGCGCGACCCGATCACGGCGGACGAGCTGCCTGCGGCGCTCGCCGACGCCGCGGCGGCGGACGGCGCGGTGCGCACCCTGCCGAGCCATTTGGCCGAGGCGGGCGGGCTCGACGGATTCTATATGGCCCGGCTGCGCCGGGTGTGAGCCGCGCTTGCCGAGAATCCGGCGGGTTTGATAGGTAACTCGATATGACACGCCCGGTCCGCATCGCCCCCTCGATCCTGTCGGCGGATTTCGCCCGGCTGGGAGCCGAGGTGCGCGCGGTGAGCGAGGCGGGCGCCGACTATATCCATATCGACGTGATGGACGGGCATTTCGTGCCCAACCTGACCATCGGGCCTGACGTGGTGCGCGCGCTGCGTCCGCACTCCGAGCTGCCGTTCGACGTCCATCTGATGATCAGTCCGGTGGACCCCTTCGTCGGCGCCTTCGCCGAAGCCGGAGCGGACATCATCACGGTCCACCCCGAGGCCGGGCCGCACGTCCACCGCACGCTGCAGCTGATCCGCTCGCTGGGCAGGAAGGCGGGGCTGTCGCTCAATCCGGGTACGCCGGAGCAGGCGCTCGACCACCTGATCGGCGACGTCGACCTGATCCTGGTCATGAGCGTCAATCCGGGCTTCGGCGGCCAGGCGTTCATCGAGAGCCAGCTCGACAAGATCGCCGCCATCCGCGAGCGCATCGACAGGGCCGGCCGGCCGATCGACCTGGAGGTCGATGGCGGCATCAATGCCGAGACCGCGCGCCGCGCGGTGGCCGCCGGTGCCGACGTGCTGGTCGCCGGCACCGCCACCTTCAAGGGCGGTCCCGGCACCTATGCGGACAACATTCGCCGGCTGCGCGGCGAAGCGCCGGTCGCGCCATGAGCGCGCGCCCGGAGGGGCTTCGCGCGAGCCTGTTCCGCAGCCGTCTCTACGCCGCGAGCCTGGGCAAGCGCACCGGCGACACCCCGGTTGCGCAGTGCGCCGACGTCTGGCCGGGCGACCTCGGGGCCGGTCGCGCTTTGGCCAGCGGCGACAAGCCGTTCGACGACGACCCGCGCGCCGAGCTGGGCTGGCTGCGCGACCTTCACCGGCTGGGCGGCGACGACGCGCGGCGCGCCGCCAAGTACCACGTCCATGCCTGGCTTCGGCGCGCCGGAGGCTGGGACCCCCTGACCTGGCGGCCCGACGCGATCGGGCGCCGGCTGGCCAACGTCGGCGGCGCGATCGAGTTCCTGTGCGAGGGTGCCGACAACGGCTTCCGCGTGGAGCTGTTCGACCGCTTGTGCCGCGAGGCGCGCCATCTGCACCGGAACGCGCGCTGGGCCGCCCCCGGCCACGCACGGATCGCCGCCGCCAAGGGCCTGATCATGGCCGGGCTGTGCCTGCCCAAGGGCCAGCCGTGGCTGCGCGCCGGGCTGAAGCGGCTGCAGCGCGAGATCGCCATGCAGATCCTGCCCGATGGCGGACAGTCCGAGCGCTCGCCCGCCGCCTTGCTGCGGGTGCTGGGCGACCTGGTCGACATCCGCGACAGCCTCGACGGCGGGCACGACGCGCACGAGACGATCGACCACGCGATCGACCGCATGGCCCCGATGGTGCGCTTCTTCCGTCACGGCGACGGCGGGCTGGCGCATTTCAACGGCGGGATGGACGCGCCGGCGGCCACGGTCGACGCCGTGCTGCGCGCGGCGGGTGCCGAGGGCCGGGCGCCCGCGCGCGCGCCGCATTCGGGCTTCGAGCGCATCGAGGCCGGCGCGGCGACGCTGATCGCCGATCTGGGCGCGACGCCGCCATCGGGGTTCGACGGCGCCGCCCATGCCGGCACGCTGAGCTTCGAGTTCAGCCACGGCACCGACCGGTTGGTGGTCAATTGCGGCTCGGCGCCCGAGCATACGGCGGAGCTGCGCGAGGCGCTGCGTGCGACGGCGGCACATTCGACCCTGATCCTGGGCGACACGAACTCGTCCGAGATCGTGCCGGGTGGCGGGCTGGGCCGGCGCGCGCGCGAGATCGAGCGGTCGCGGGCGGTGGAGGACGGCGCGACGCTGATCGCGGCGGCCCATGACGGCTACACCGCGCGCTTCGGGCTGGTGCACCGGCGGCGATGGTTTCTCTCCCCCGACGGCACCGACCTGCGGGGCGAGGACACGCTGGAAGGCCGGCCCGGCACGTACGGCTTCGTCATCCGTTTCCACCTGCATCCGGACGTTCAGGTCGGGCCGCCCGGACAGATGCAGAGCGGGCTGCAGATGGTGCCGCTGCGCGTCGGCGGCGCGGAGTGGCACTTCCACGCCGAAGGCGGCACGGTGCAGGTGGAGGACACCGTCTATTGCGACGGTATGCAGCACGAGGCGCGTCAGCTCGTCGTCGCCGGCCGCATCGATGACGAAGGCCACTCGACGCAGGTGGCGCGGGTGCGCTGGTCGCTGCGCAAGGAGCTCGACGGCCGGAGCTAGGGCGGTGTCGCCTTCGGCGGGTCGGGCTGCCGGGAGGGAGAGACGTGTCACTGAAAAGGATCGGCCGCTGGTACACGGTGGTGGCGGTCAACCTGCTGACGCTGGTCCTGCTGCTGACGGCGCTCAACCTGGTGCCGTGGCTGGGCCTCGAGCTGCGCCCGTGGATCGACGGCAAGGTGGGCGAGACCAGCCCGTTCCTGGCGCGATACGGCGACGAGGTAGTCAAGGCCTTTCCCGGCAAGTCGATGGACGAGATCCGGGCGCTGGCGCGCGAGACCTGGTCGCGGCCCTTCGCCTACGACCCGGTGGCGCAGTTCAAGGAGGCGCCGCACGAGGGCCGCTACGTCAACGTCGACCCGCAAGGCTTTCGGCTCGACGGCGCGGCGCAGCCTTGGCCGGCGACAGGCGGGCGCAGCGTGTTCGTGTTCGGCGGTTCGACCACCTTCGGCTACGGCGTGGCCGACGCCGAGACCCTCCCGGCCGCGCTGGAGCGGCGGCTCGCCGAGCGCGGCGAAGCCGTCACGGTCTACAATTTCGGCCGCGGCTTCTACGACAGCAACCACGAGCTCATGCTGTTCGTGCAGCTGCTGTGGCGCGGCCACGTGCCCGACGCGGCGGTGTTCGTCGACGGCACCAACGAGTTCCGCACCATGGGTGAGACCGCGCTGCTGCAGACCGCCGTGCTGGAGCAGCATTTCGACCGAGCCAAGTCCACCGACGGCTGGCAGCCGCTGATGGCAGCGATCCGGCGCAGCCCGCTCGCGCGTCTCGTCGACTGGTTGGAGGCGCGTTTCGTCGGCAAGACGCCGGGCGGCGGGCGGCAAGCCGGGTCGCTCCAGGCGGGCCCGGAGGACCGGGCGCGGGCCGAGGCGGTGCTGGACCGCTACGCCGCCAATATGCGCATGGCCCGGGCGCTGGCCGAGGCGTACGGCGTCGAAATCGTGTTCGCCTGGCAGCCGATCCCGACCTATGCCTACGACATCGCCAACCATCCCTTCGGGATCTCGGGCGACATGCTGGACCCGGCGCAGATGCACGGCTACGGCCTGCTGGACGGGGCGCGCACCGGCTGGCGGACGGACTGGCGCGGCGAGGAGATCGTATGGTGCGCGGCGGCCGGCGAGGGGCGCGACGAGCTGCTCTATGTCGATGCGGTGCACTACTCGCCGGCCATGAACGCGCTGGTGGCGGACTGCATCGCCGAGCGGCTGGCGGTGCCGGGCTGAGCATCGCGCGCCGACGCATGGCCTTTGCGCACGGCCGGATATAGGGTACGCATCCGGGGAACGGTAACGAGCGGAACGCCATGAGCGGGCGGACGGCGGGCAAGCCCAGGACGGTGCATCCCGACATCCTGGCCGGGCAACGGGTGATCGAGACCGAGATCGCCGGGCTGCGCGACTTGGCGGCGTCGCTGGGCGACGACTTCGTCCGCGCGGTCGACCTGCTGGCCGGGGTCGGCGACCGGGTCGTGGTGACGGGCATGGGCAAGAGCGGCCATGTCGGGCGCAAGATCGCCGCCACCTTTGCCTCGGTCGGCACGCCCTCCTTCTTCGTCCACCCCGCCGAGGCGAGCCACGGCGACCTGGGCATGCTGACCCCGCGCGACACGGTCCTGGCGCTGTCCAACTCGGGCGAGACCAGCGAGCTGGCGGACCTCGTCGCCTACACCCGCCGCTTCGACATCCCGCTGGTCGCGCTGACCTCGAACCCCGCGAGCTCGCTGGCCGGCGCGGCGGACGTGACGCTGGCCCTGCCACCGAGCCCCGAGGCGTGCCCGATGGGCCTGGCGCCGACCACCTCGACCACCGCGGCGCTGGCGCTGGGCGACGCGCTGGCGGTCGCGCTGCTCGAGCGCAAGGGCTTCACCTCCAACGATTTCCAGCGCCTGCATCCGGGCGGCTCGCTGGGCCGCAAGCTGCTGCGCGTGCGCGACATCATGTACATCGGCGACGACCTGCCGCTGGTCGCCAAGGGCACGGCGATGAAG
>CAZMTC010000146.1:0-9017 GCA_964569105.1 uncultured Alphaproteobacteria bacterium
GTCCATGGGCTCGGCGTGCACCTCCATCCGGGTCAGCACCGCCGGGCCGAAGATCAGCGCGAAGGACACGTCGGCCGCGTCGCGCCCGGTGCCGATGCGCACCAGCCCGCCGGGGGAGGCTTGGCGCGTCGGGTCGAACAGGTACCACCGGCCGCCCAGCCAGGCCTCGAACACCGCGTGGAAGTCGCGTGGCCACAGATCGAAGGCGTAGCCGGAGACGAAGCGCGCCGGAATGTTGATCGAGCGGCAGAAGGCGATGCCCAGATGGGCGAAGTCGCGGCACACGCCGGCGCGCGCCGTGGCGGTATCGAAGGCCGAGGTCAGCGGCCCGGTCGTGCCGACCAGATAGTCGACATTGGCGTGGATCCACTCGGCGATGCGGGCCGGGCGCTCGAAGCTGTGCGGCAACGCGCCGAACTCGCGATAGGCCAAGCGCATGAGCTGGTCGGACTGACAGTACCGGCTGGGCCAGAGATAGTTCATGGTCGCGAGCGGCAGCTCGGCCGGCCGCGCCGCCTCCACCGTGGTCGGATCGTCGATCTTTGGCTCGGTGGTCACCGTAGCATGGTAGTCCACCATCAGCCGGCCGCCGGACACCTCGACCCGGTGATACCGGTTATAGGTGACGGGTGCGGCGAATTCCTCCACCGGCAATTCGGGGGTCACCAGCAGTCGCTCGTACTCGACCGCCTGCGACGGCGTTTCCGCCGGCGCCAGGTTGAACACGAACACCGAGGGTCCGGGGACCTGGTACTCCAGCTTGCAGCCGACGCTGTACCTCACGGCATGCCATGGCGATTGGGATTGGGCCGCGTGCAGGGCTTGGCATATGCTACCGGATGACCGCGGCGGCAAGAGCCAAGTGCAGCGGGCCAGGAAGGACCCGCTGACTTCCCGTCGGGGACGAGGCTCCTCACGATCATAACCGTGGCGGCGCCATCCCGAGCTCCGTCAGCAGGCCATAGACCCAAGCCAGCAGCACCAGCCCCAGGAGCACCCGGTAGACGACGAACGGCGTGAAGCTGGCCCGGCGCAGCCACGCCATCATCAGCGCGATGGCGATCAGTGCCGAGACGAAGGCAAAGCCCGCCGAGAGGGCCGCATCGCGCCCCAGCACCGCGTCCCCCGACTGCCACAGCTCCCATCCCTTGAGCCCGCCGGCACCGATAATGGTCGGGATCGACAGCAGCATGGAGAAGCGTGCGGCATCGACCCGCTCGAAGCCGAGCGCGCGGGCCGCCGTCATCGTGATGCCCGAACGGCTGGTGCCGGGGATCAGCGCCAGGATCTGCGACACGCCGATGATCAGCGCCGAATTCACGCCCATATGCTCGAGCCGGTTCACCACCATCATACGCTGATCGACATAGTAGAGCAGCAGCCCGAATCCGATGGTCGCCCAGGCCACGATCTCGATCGAGCGCAGCCCGGCGGGGACGTAGCGGTCGAGCGCGAACCCTGCGGCCACGACCGGCAGCGTCGCCAGGATCAAAAGTCCCAGCAGCGTGGCGCCGCGCGTCACCCGGCCGAGGAAGAGCTGACCCAGCCCCTTGAGCATCGACCAGAGGTCGCGCCAGAGATAGAGCATGACGGCGCCGAGCGAGCCGACATGCACCGCGACGTCGATGGTCAGCCCCTGGTCCGGCCAGCCCGCCACAGCGGGCACTAGTTGCAGGTGCCCCGAGGAGCTGATCGGCAGGAATTCGGTGATGCCCTGCACAACCGCGAGCACGATGATCGGAAACCACGCCACTTGCACCCCCGACGCGCCGTTTCGCGCGGTCCGCTTTTATCATCGCAGGGCACGCCGGCCCATCGCCTAGTCAATACCATATCGGTACTATCATTTTGGTTCGATCAGCTCGCGCTCGCCTGTATACGCTGGCGATTGAGCCTGACATGAAATTATAGTCAATATTACTGACCTAGAATGCATTTTTTGTCTCGCGTCGGCTTGATCGTGCCGCTATAGTAACGCATGTGGACGAGGGCGCTGTCATCGTGCCCTGAAAAACAAGTGCAGCACGGAACGGCCACTGGGGGCGCGCGGACAGGCTGGAAGCCGGGTCTTGGCGCGCCTTTTTGCGCCACATGTACCGAAACCGACGCGCCCCAGGCGCGCGCCTGCCGGGAGGGACGCCTTCGCCATGTCGAAGATGCTGAAATTCGTCACGCTCGAGCACCAGATGCCGCGCAAGCGCGGCGCGGCCGAGCGGCGCTCCGACTTCGGCGAGATCTACGGCGAGTTCGATCCGGACCATGCGGCGGATCAGGCCGGGCGCTGCTCGCAGTGTGGCATTCCCTACTGTCAAATCCACTGCCCGCTGCACAACAACATCCCCGACTGGCTGATGCTGACCGCCGAGGGCCGGTTGGAGGAGGCCTACGAGATCGCTTCGTCCACCAACAACATGCCCGAGGTGTGCGGCCGCATCTGTCCGCAGGACCGGCTGTGCGAGGGCAACTGCGTCATCGAGCAGGCCGGCCACGGCACGGTCACGATCGGCTCCATCGAGAAATACATCACCGAGACCGCATTCGATCAGGGTTGGGTCAATGCGCCCACGCCGGCGCGCGAGCTGGAACAATCGGTGGGTGTGATCGGTGCCGGCCCGGGCGGGTTGGCCGCCGCCGAGCAGTTGCGCAAGAAGGGCTACCAGATCCACGTCTACGACCGCTACGACCGCATCGGCGGCCTGCTGATCTACGGCATCCCGAACTTCAAGCTCGAGAAGACGGTGATCCAGCGGCGCGAGGCGCTGCTGCGCGACGCCGGCGTCACCTTCCACACCAATTTCGAGGTCGGCAAGGACGCCACCCTGGCCGAACTGCGCGAGAAGCACGATGCCGTGGTCATCGCCACCGGCGTCTACGACAAGCGCGACCTCAAGGTGCCCGGCGTGGGTCTGCGCAACGTGGTCCAGGCGCTGGACTACCTCGTCGCGTCGAACCGACAGGGGCTGGGCGACACGGTACCCGAACTGGAAAGCGGCGCGCTCCACGCCGAGGGCAAGAACGTCGTGGTTGTCGGCGGCGGCGACACGGCGATGGACTGCGTGCGCACCGCGGTGCGCCAGGGCGCCAAGTCGGTCAAGTGCCTGTACCGCCGCGACCGCGACAACATGCCCGGCTCGCAACGCGAGGTGAAGCATGCCGAGGAGGAAGGCGTCGAGTTCGTCTGGCTTTCCGCGCCCGAGGCGTTCCTGGGCGACGAAGCCGTCACCGGCGTGCGGGTCCAGCGCATGCGCCTGGGCGCGCCCGACGCCACCGGCCGCCAGACGCCGGTGCCGGTCGAGGAGAGTTCGGTCAACCACGACGCCGACCTCGTAATCCGTGCGCTGGGCTTCGATCCCGAAGATCTGCCGGTGCTGTTCGACGCGCCCGAGCTCGACGTCACGCGATGGGGCACGTGCAAGATCGACTGGGACACCATGATGACCAACCTCGACGGCGTATTCGCGGTGGGCGACATCGTGCGCGGCGCCTCGCTGGTGGTCTGGGCGATCCGCGACGGCCGCGACGCCGCCGAGGTTATCGACCGCTACATCAAGGCCCGTGCCGAGGCCGGCGCAGGCGCTGCCGACAATGAGCAGGCCGCAGTCGCGGCCGAATGAGAGGGCATCCGCCATGGACACCAACATCATCACCGGTCAGCGCGCACGCCTCGCGCAGCACGGCCTCTACCTGCCCGAGACCGAGCATGACGCGTGCGGCGTCGGCCTGGTCGCCTCGATCGACGGCACGCCGCGGCGCGACGTGGTGGTGGCGGGCATCGAGGCGCTGAAGGCGGTGTGGCATCGCGGGGCGGTCGACGCCGACGGCAAGACCGGCGACGGCGCCGGCATCCACGTCCAGATCCCCCAGAACTTCTTCAAGGAGCATGTCGAGCGAACCGGCCACGAGGTGCTGCCCGGCCGCCTGGCGGTGGGCATGGTGTTCCTGCCGCGCACCGACATGGGCCAGCAGGAGCGTTGCCGAACCCGGGTCGAGGCCGAGATCTTGCGCTTCGGCTACTACATCTACGGCTGGCGCCAGGTGCCGGTCGACACCTCGGTCATCGGCGAGAAGGCGAACTCCACGCGTCCCGAGATCGAGCAGATCATGATCGCCAACACCCGTGGTGTCACGGCGGCGCAGTTCGAGACCGATCTCTATGTCATCCGACGGCGCATCGAGCGCGCGGTGCTCGACGAGCACATCACCGACTTCTACATCTGCTCGCTGAGCTGCCGGTCGGTGATCTACAAGGGCATGTTCCTCGCCGAGCAGCTCACCGCGTTCTACCCCGACCTGCTCGACGAGCGGTTCGAGTCCAACTTCGCCATCTTTCACCAGCGCTACTCGACCAACACCTTCCCGACCTGGCCGCTGGCGCAGCCTTTCCGCGTGCTCGCCCACAACGGCGAGATCAACACGTTGCGCGGGAACAAGAACTGGATGAAGGCGCACGAGCCGCTGATGGCGGACGAAACCTTCGGCGAGTACATGGACGACCTCAAGCCGGTGATCCAGACCGGCAGCTCGGACTCGGCCGCGCTCGACGCCGTGTTCGAGGTCATGGTGCGCGCCAAGCGCGAACTTCCCATGGTCAAGACCATGCTGATACCCGACGCGTGGTCCTACAAGCCGGCGATGCCGCAGGCGCACCGCGATCTCTACGCCTACGCCAACGCGGTGATGGAGCCGTGGGACGGTCCCGCGGCGATCTGCGGTTTCGGCGGCCGCTGGGTCCTGGCCGGCATGGACCGCAACGGGCTGCGCCCGCTGCGCTACACGGTGACGGCCGACGGCCTGCTGTTTGTCGGCTCCGAAACCGGCATGGTCCGCATCGACGAGGGCAACGTAGTCGAAAAGGGCCGCGTCGGACCGGGACAGATGATCGCGGTCGACCTGAGCGAGGGCAGGCTCTACCACGACCAGGAGATCAAGGACCGCCTCGCCGCCGAGAAGCCGTTCGGCGACTGGGTCGAGGGGATCAAGAACCTGTCCGGGTTGATCAGGCAGGACCAGTCGGGGGCCAAGGGCAGGTCGAGGGCCAAGCCCGACAAGCCGATGGCCCGCGACGAGCTGCGTTGCACCATGAGCGCCTTCGGCTGGTCAATGGAGGAACTCGAGCTGATCCTCCACCCGATGGCCGCCGACGGCAAGGAGGCCACCGGCTCGATGGGCGACGACACGCCCGTCGCCGTGCTGTCGGAGAAGTACCGCGGCCTGCATCATTTCTTCCGCCAGAACTTCTCGCAGGTGACCAACCCGGCGATCGACAGCCTGCGCGAGCGGCGCGTGATGTCGCTCAAGACGCGCCTGGGCAACCTCGGCAACATCCTCGACATCGACGAGAGCCAGTGCCGGCTGCTCCAGCTGGAGACGCCGGTGCTCCTCAACGCCGAGTTCCAGGCCATGCGCGCCTACATGGACGACACGGTGGTCGAGATCGACTGCACCTTCGACCCCACCGAGGGCGACGACGGCATGGCGCTGCGCCACGCGCTCGACCGTGTCCGGCGCGAGGCCGAGGACGGCATCCGCGGCGGCCGCACCCATGTCATCCTGAGCGACCGGGCGACCGGGCCGAAGCGCGCCGCCATCCCGATGATCCTGGCGACCGGCGCCGTGCACTCGCATCTGGTGCGACAGCACCTGCGCACCTTCACCTCGATCAACGTGCGCTCGGGCGAATGCATGGACGTGCACTACTTCGCCGTGCTGATCGGCGTCGGCGCGACCACGGTCAACGCATATCTGGCCGAGGAGGCGATCGCCGACCGACACGCCCGCAGCCTGTTCGACGGCATGCCGCTCGAGACCGCGCTCGACAACTTCAAGGAGGCGGTGGGCAGCGGGCTGCTCAAGATCATGTCCAAGATGGGCATCTCGGTGCTCAGCTCCTACCGCGGCGGCTACAACTTCGAGGCGGTGGGGTTGAGCCGCGCGCTGGTCGACGAGTTCTTCCCGGGCATGCCCTCGCGCATCTCGGGCATCGGCCTGCCCGGCATCCAGCACAAGGTCGCCCAGCAGCATGCCAAGGCCGTCGACCCCGACGTGGTGACGCTCCCGGTCGGCGGCTTCTATCGCTATCGCCGGGGCGGTGAGTTGCACGCCTTCGACGGGCGCCAGATCCACATGCTGCAGGAGGCGGTGGGCTCGGACAGCTACGGCCTCTACAAGACCTATTCGGAGGCGGTGCACAACAGCCCGCCGATCCAACTGCGCGACCTGCTCGACTTCTCACCGTCGAGCGAGCCGGTATCGATCGACGAGGTGCAGTCGATCACCAAGATCCGCAAGCGCCTGGTCAGCCCCGGCATCTCGCTGGGCGCGCTCAGCCCGGAAGCGCACGAGACGTTGTCGATCGCGATGAACCGGATCGGCGCCAGATCCGATTCGGGCGAGGGCGGCGAGGATCCGGCGCGCTACAAGCCGCGGCCGAACGGCGACAATGCGTCGAGCGCGATCAAGCAGATCGCCTCGGGCCGCTTCGGCGTCACCGCCGAATATCTCAACAACTGCCGCGAAATCGAGATCAAGATCGCCCAGGGCGCCAAGCCGGGGGAGGGCGGCCAGCTGCCCGGCTTCAAGGTGTCGGAGATGATCGCGCGACTGCGCCACTCGACGCCCGGCGTGACCCTGATTTCGCCGCCGCCGCACCATGACATCTATTCGATCGAGGATCTGGCCCAACTCATCTACGACCTCAAGCAGATCAATCCCGAGGCGCTGGTCACGGTGAAGCTGGTGGCGCAGGCCGGCGTCGGCACGGTGGCCGCCGGGGTGGCCAAGGCCAAGGCCGACGTGATCCTGATCTCGGGCCATTCGGGCGGCACCGGCGCATCGCCGCAATCGTCGATCAAGTACGCCGGCATCCCGTGGGAGATGGGCCTCGCGGAGACGCACCAGGTGCTGACGCTGAACAACCTGCGCCACCGGGTGCGGCTGCGCACCGATGGCGGCCTCAAGACGGGCCGCGACGTGGCCATCGCCGCCATGCTGGGCGCCGAGGAGTTCGGCATCGGCACCACCTCGCTGGTCGCGATGGGCTGCATCATGGTTCGCCAGTGCCACTCGAACACCTGCCCGGTGGGTGTGTGCACGCAGGACGAGACCCTGCGCGACAAGTTCACCGGCACGCCCGAGAAGGTGATCAACCTGTTTTCCTTCATCGCCGAGGAGGTGCGCGAGATCCTGGCGCGGCTCGGCGCCCGCCGGCTCGAGGACATCATCGGCCGCACCGACCTGCTGACCCAGGTCAGCCGCGGCGCGGCCCATCTCGACGACCTCGACCTCAACCCGCTGCTGGTCCGCGCCGATGCGGGCGAGCACGCGCCGTACTGCACCATGGACGGGCGCAACGAGGTGCTCGAGACGCTCGACGCGCTGATGATCGAGGATGGCGGGCAGTCGCTGCGCGAGGGCGAGAAGATGCAGCTCACCTACACCATCCGCAATACGGAGCGGACTATCGGCGCAAAGCTGTCGTCGTTCCTCACCCGACGTTTCGGCATGACCGGGCTGCCGCACGACCACATCACCATACGCCTGCGCGGCTCGGCCGGGCAGTCGCTGGGCGCCTGGGCGATCCAGGGCATGAAGATCGAGGTCTTCGGCGACGCCAACGACTATGTCGGCAAGGGCCTGTCGGGCGGCACCATCGTGGTGCGACCGCCGGCCTCGTCACCCTTGATCTCGAACGAGAACGTGATCATCGGCAACACGGTGCTCTACGGCGCCACCGGCGGCTACCTGTTCGCGGCCGGCCAGGCGGGCGAGCGGTTCTGCGTGCGCAACTCAGGCGCCCATGCGGTGGTCGAGGGCTGCGGCGCGAACGGCTGCGAGTATATGACGGGCGGTGTCGCCGCGATTCTGGGGCCGGTGGGCGACAATTTCGGCGCCGGCATGACCGGGGGCATGGCCTTCATCTACGACCCCGAGGAAACCCTCGGCGAGTACATAAACGACGATTCGCTTCTGTGGCAGCGCATCGAGGTCGACCATTGGGAGCAGGTGCTGGCCGACCTGGTCGAGCGCCACGTTCGCGCCACCCATTCGCAGTTCGGCATGGACCTGTTGCGCGATTGGGACCGCCGGGTCAGGCACTTCTGGCAGATCGTGCCCAAGGAGATGGCGACCCGCCTAGAGGTGCCGATCACCGCCGGCACGGGCGAGAAGGAGACGGCGTAACCGGTTTGTCTCCGAGGGAAGCCCGGCGCGTCCGCGCGGCTCGCCGGCCTATTGCTCCCGCGCCTCCCGGCGCGCCGCTCCCGTGTGGCGGTCGATGACGAGGCGCTGGACCAGCGAGTCGTCGACGGTGACGATCTCCGCGACGATGGTGTCTTCGTCGCGTTCCGTGACGTTGCCGACCTTGAGCCGCTCATTGCCCATTTGCGCGATGTGGCGCCCCAGGATATGGCGCACCGTATCGGCGGAGAGGTCCTGCGGCAGGTGATCGCCCATCCAGCGCTGTCCCATGGCGCCGCCTTCGCCGCCCGACATGCCGCCCTGGCCCATCATGTGGCCCTGCTGGCCCATGCCGCCGCCGCCCATCATGGGTCCTTGGCCGCCCATGTTGCCCATCATCGAGCCGCCGCGGTGGTCGCCCATGTCATGCGCTTGGGCAGTGGCGGCGACGCCGGCCGCGATCAGGGCCGCGCCGCATATCGTGGTCAGTCGTCCGTAAATCATCCGTAGGCCTCCCGTTTCAGTTTGCGCGTGTGATCCTGCCTGCCGTGAGCCGCGCGGTCATTGACACGAATCAACCGCTGGGTGCCGCGCGGGCTACTCCCCGACCACCATGCCCTCGCGCCGCGGATCCGCGGCGCCGACCAGCATGCCGTCTCTTCGCTCGAGCGCGTGCAGGCCGCTGGTCATGGCGTCGAGCCTGACCGCATGTCCCATCGCCTCGAGCGCCGGGCGCAGCGAGGCGCAGCGGGGCGCACCAGGCAGCCGTCTCATCCTCCCCGTACCGGAGGCGGTCACGGCCGGGGCGTGTAGCGGCCGGAGGGAACACCACGCCCCGTGCC
>CAZMTC010000147.1:0-8911 GCA_964569105.1 uncultured Alphaproteobacteria bacterium
AGGTCAGGGGTTCGATCCCCCTCGGCTCCACCATCCTGCTCCCGCCCGCCGTCCGGCGGGCGTTTTCGCGTCCGGCCCGCGCCGTCTCCGTTCAGCTCGTGATGTAGGCGCGCAGCGACTCCGCCTCGAGCTCCAACTCGTCCAGCCGTGCCTTCACCACGTCGCCGATGCTGACGATGCCGGCGAGCTCGTCGCCGTCCAGCACGGGCAGGTGGCGGATGCGATGCCCGGTCATCATCTTCATGAGCGCCGCGATATCGTCGTTGGGTCGGCAGGTCACCACTTCGCGGGTCATCAGCTCGCTCACCAGGCGCTCCATCACGGCGTCGCCCTCGCCGCCCAACGCCAGGACCACGTCACGTTCGGACAGGATGCCGGCCAGCGCGCCGTCGCCACCGACCACGCAGACCGAGCCGATCTCGCGGTCGCGCATCGCCTTTACGGCCACGCTCACGGGATCGTCGGGCGATACGGTTGCCACCGTGCGCCCCTTGCGTTCCAGGATGTTCGAGACACGCATGGGTTCCTCCACCGTTTCCATTGCGTCGGACAGCGGCGGCGAATCCCGGCCGGCGGACCGGATCCGCCGACACTCCCCCCAGATCGCCCGACCGAGGCCGGGCGCATGCGCCGGATTTCCGACGATTCAATTGAATGTGGCATCGCGGCGGGGCATTGGCAATCGCAGCCGTATTGGCCGGCCGGCGCGACGATGCTAAGAGCCCGGCATGATCGGCGTCTTGCACCGCGTCCACGACGCGATCACCGGCCCCCGCGGGGCGTGGTGGACCATGGCGGGCGCGATCGCGTTCCTCGGCCTGGCCCGCTGGCTCCTGCTCCCCAACGCCTCGCAGGACGACGCCGAGCAGCTGCTGTTCGCCCAGAGCTGGCAGGGCGGCTACAACCCGGCCCAGCCGCCGCTCTACACCTGGATGGTCAAAGCCGCCGAGACGGTGCTGGGCGTCGGCCTCTTTCCGGTGATGCTGGTCAAGTTCACCTGCCTGTTCGGGCTGCTCGCCTTCCTTTATCTGGGCGCGCGCGAGGTGTTGGCGGACCGGCGCCACGCCGTGCTGGCCGCGCTGTCGCCGCTGGCGGTCTACTACGTCGCATACGACGCGGTGCTCAACTACTCGAACACGGTACTGATGTCGGCGTGCATCGCCGCCACCTTCTGGGCACTGGCGAAACTGCGGCGGCAGGACACCGTGGGACGCTACATCGGCTTCGGCGCGGCGCTGGGCGCCGGGATCATGGCCAAGTACGGCTACCTCACCTTCGCCGCCGCGCTCCTAGCCGCAGCGCTGCTCGACCCTGTGCTGCGGCGGCGGCTGGTCGACCCGCGTATCGCGCTGACCGTCGGCGTGATCGCGCTGATCCTGGCGCCGCACATCGTCTGGTGGGTCGATCGGGGCGGCGACCTGGCCGCGGTCGCCGGCTCGCGGCTGACGTTGAGTGGGCTGGGCTACTGGGAAGGCGTGGCACGCGGGCTGCTCAAGCTCGCCAACGCCATCGTGTCCTTTCCGATGCCGTTGCTCGTGGTGCTGGCGATCGTCTTCCCGCGTGCCTTCCTGCGCACCGCGGACTGGCAGAGCGACGCCCGTGCCTGGAAGCGCCTGATGGAACGTTTCGCGCTGATCGCGATCGCCATCATCGCGGCGGGCGTGCTGGCTTTCGGTGTGACCGAGGTGCGCAACCACTACATGTTCATCTTCCTGCTGGTGCCGATCTACGCCTTCCTGCGCGTCGAGCATGCGGATTACAAAGCAATTGCGCCGCCCTCTTTCGCCGCGATCCTGATGTGCCTATTTGCCACCGCCGGTGTGACCCTGGTGGTCAAGCACTTCACCGACCCGATGTGGTGCCGCAAGTGCTACTTCCACTACCCCTACGACGCGCTCGCGGCCGAACTGCAGGCGGCCGGCTTCGAGGGCGGCACGGTCGTGGCCCATTTCCACCGTGTCCAGATCGCCGGCAACCTGCGGATCGAAATGCCCGAGGCGCGCTACTACTCGTCAAAGTACCCGTACTACGCTCCGCCGCCGGCCGACGGGACGGGCCGATGCCTGGCCCTGTGGGACGCGCAGTATTTCGACCGGCCGCCCTCCTCGTTCGCCAACTACCTGGAGCGCGAGTTGGGTGCCGACCTGAAGGCGGCGCGGGACACGGAACGCACCGGCACCGTCGCCGCGCCGATGATGCACAGCGACCGCGAGTGGGGGCTCGGCTACGCCCTCATGCCGGGCACCGGCGCCTGCCGCTGACGCTCCGCGGGGCGCGGGCCCAGATAGCGGTTCAGCTCGCGCTCCGCCATGCGGAACGCCTGGGTGAGCGTTGCGGTCATCGCCAGGTACATCGCTGCGGCGATAGCGTAGTCCCACATCGAGAAATTTCGCGCGTAGATCGTGCGCGTCTCACCCATCAGGTCGAACACCGTGATGGTCGAGACCAGCGCGCTTGCCTTGAGCAGCAGGACCACCTCGTTGCCGTAGGCCGGCCAGGCGATGCGGATGGCGCGCGGCAGGACGATGCGCCGGTACATGAGCGCGGTCGACATGCCCACGGCGCGTGCGGCCTCGACCTCGCCGCGCGGCACGCCCAAGATGCCGCCGCGCAGGATCTCGGCGATATAGGCGGTGGTGTTGAGGGTGAGCGCGATCAGCCCACACCACCAGGCGCTGCCCAGCACCGGCCACAGGACGCTGTCGCGCACGGCCTCGAACTGCGACAGGCCGTAGTAGATCAGGAAGAGCTGGATCAAGAGCGGCGTGCCGCGGAAGGCGTAGACGTAGAGATAGGCGGGCAGCCACAGCCACGGCGCGCGGGCGACACGCGCCAGCGCCAGCGGCACCGCGATGGCGAGGCCGATCAGGCTGGCCAGCGCCACCAGCTCGATCGTGACCCACAGTCCGTCGAGAAACCGCCAGCCATAGCGCTCTATGATCGTGACCAGCTCCATCGCCTCGCCTCAGGCTCGCGGCACGCCGCGCGCCGCCCAGCTCTCCAGGCGCACGCGCGCGCCGTCGGACAGGACGGTGAGGGCGAGATAGATCGCAAGCGCGGTCAGGTAGAAAGTGAAGGGCTGGTTGGTGCTCTCGGCACCGATCTTGGACCAGCGCATGAGCTCGTTGAGCGCGATCACCGAGACCAGCGAGGTGTCCTTGAGCAGCACCATCCACAAATTGCCCAGCCCCGGCAGGGCGAAGCGCCACATCTGCGGCAGGCGGATGCGCCAGAACACCAGCTCGCCGTTCATCCCCACCGCCCGCGCCGCCTCGATCTGCCCGACGGGCACGGCGAGGTAGGCGCCGCGCAGCACCTCCGAGGCGAAAGAGCCGAACACCGAGCCCAGCGCGATGGTTCCGGCGACGAAGGCCGGCACCTCGACATAGCCGTCGTATCCGAACAGGCTGGTCAGGTCGCGCAGCAGCTTGGCGGTGCCGAAATAGACCACCAGCACGACCAGGAACTCGGGGACGCCGCGGAAGAACAGCGTGATGCCCTCCGCTCCGGCGCGCAGCCAGCCGTGGCGCGACAGCTTGGCGCCGGCCAGCGCGAGCCCGAGCGCCAGCCCGAAGGCGAGCGACGACAGCGCCAGCAGGACCGTGATCGTGGCGCCGGCCAGAAGCTCGTCGCCGAAGCCGGCCGAGCCGAATTGGAGGACGTCCAGCACGGGACGCGGAACCGGGCGGCCCGGCCCCTAGCGGGACCGGGCCGGCCTCGGCGCTACTCGTAGATGTCGAACGGGAAGTACTTTTCGTTGATCTCCTGGTAGGTGCCGTTCTCACGGATCGCGGCCAGCGCCTCGTTGAACCGCTGGCGCAGCTCGTCGTCGCCTTCGCGCACGGCGATCGCGATCTCGTCGTTGGGCATCAGCTTCGGCCCCACCAGCTCGTAGCCTTCGTTGGCCTGGACCCAGTCGTAGGCCGGGAACACATCGGCCAGGATGGCGTATGACCGGCCGTTCTTGAGGTCGAGGAACGCGGCCTCCTGCGTGTCGTAGAGCTTCACATCGACCGCGTCGCCATAGGTGTCCTCGAGATATTGTGCCGCGATGGTGCCGCGCTGGGCACCGATGGTCTTGCCCTCGAGCGCGCTGTCCGAGACGTCGGTGCCGGGCTCGGCGACGAAGCGCAGATGGCTGGTGTAGTACTTGTCGGTGAAGTCCACCTGCTCGTCGCGCTCGGCGGTGATCGACATGCTCGCGACGATGGCGTCGTACTTGTTGGCGACCAGGCCGGGAATGATGCCGTCCCAGTCCTGCGCCACCAGCTCGCACTCCGCCTGCATCTGCTCGCACAGCGCATTGGCGATGTCGACGTCGAAGCCCGCGAGCTCGCCGCCTTCGGTGGTGTAGTTGAACGGCGGGTAGGCGCCCTCGGTGGCGATCCGGATCCTGTCGCCGCCGGCGCCCTGGCCCAGCACGAAATAGAGAACCACCGCGACGACGACCACCGCCGCGATGACCAGCATGACTATCCTGTTCACGATCCGCCTCCGTGTTCGGTCTGTTCTGTGGTCACAGGGTTCCCGCTCTGCACAGCGCGGTCAACCCTGGAGGGGGAGCGGGCCGGTGCCGCCAGGACCGAGACCGCTAGAGCTGGCTGGCGAGGAACTGGCGGCAGCGCTCGGAACGGGGATCGCCGAAGACCTGCGAGGGCGCGCCGCGCTCCTCGACCCGGCCCTGGTGCAGGAACACGACCTCGGACGACACCTCGCGCGCGAAGCCCATCTCGTGGGTGACGATCAGCATCGTCCTGCCCTCTTCGGCAAGCCGGCGGATCACGCGGAGCACCTCGCCTACCAGCTCGGGATCGAGCGCCGAGGTCGGCTCGTCGAACAGGATCGCGTCGGGCTCCATGGCCAACGCGCGGGCGATGGCGGCGCGCTGCTGCTGGCCGCCGGAAAGGTGGGCCGGGTAGTGGTCGTGCTTGTCGGCGATGCCGACCTTCTCGAGCAGCGCCTCGGCGCGCGACACGGCCTCGGCCTTGCGCATGCCCAGGACATGGATCGGGGCCTCGATCACGTTCTGCAGCACGGTCATGTGGGACCAGAGATTAAAGCCCTGGAACACCATGCCGAGGCGGGTGCGGATGCGGTCGACCTGCTTGGGGTCCTCCGGCACCGCGGTGGAGCCGCGGCGGTTAAGCCGGATCTCTTCGCCGCGCACGCGGATCACGCCGGCGTCGGGCGTCTCCAACAGGTTGATGCAGCGCAGCAGCGTGCTCTTGCCCGAGCCCGATGAGCCGATGATCGAGATCACGTCACCCTCGTGCGCCGCGAGCGACACGCCCTCGAGCACCCGAATGCTCGCAAAGCTCTTGTGAAGGTCGTGGACCTCGATGGCCGGCTCGCTCATGCGCTCCTCACCCGCCCTGCTCGATCACCTCGATCCGCCGCTCCAGTTCGGCGCGTTCGGGCGCGTCCGGCGGCAGCCCGTCGAGCAAGGTCTGCCAGTGCGCACGCGCGACCTGAGCGTTGCCCGCCCGCATCTCGGCCACGCCGACGAACCATAGCGCCACTGGGTTATCGGGGTCGAGCGCGAGGACCCGGCGCATCAGCGCGATGAAGTCGGCGGGCAGACGCTCGACGTCACCCGCCGCCGCCAGCATCGCCTCGCCGTAATCGACCAGCACCCTGACGTCGTCGGGCGCCAGCTCGGCTGCGCGCGCGTAGGCGCGCGTGGCGTCCTCGGGCCGCTCGAGCACCATGTAGGAGCGGCCCAGCCGCAGCCAGCCCGCGAGATCGTCGGGATCCTGTTCCAGGCGCGCGGCCAAGCCAGCGACCATGTCCTCGATCATGGCCGCGCGCTCCTCCTCGGACATCTCGCCCGCGGCCTCGACCTGCTCCTGCGTCGGGCCGGGCGCCTCGCGGGCGAGTTCCGCGCGCAGCCCGTCGAGGTCGGCAGGCTCTATCCCCGCCGCCTCGGCCGCCTGCTCGATCTGCGCGCGCAGCGCCGGCAGCCAAGCGGCGTCCGGGGACGAGCGTGCCTCGAGCCGCAGCCAGAGCTCGAGCGCGCCGTGCGGGTCGCCGCCCTGAGCGCGGGCCATGCCCAGGTAGAACGGCACCCGCGGATCGCGCGAGCCCTGCGCGCGCGCCTCCTCGAACGCCGCCGCGGCCTGCTCGGTCACGACACCGCGTGCCGCCATGATCAGCGCCTCGCCATAGGCCGGGATCTGGCCGGTGGCGCCCAGCTCGACCGCGCGAGCCAGCGCGTCGGCGGCGTCGCCATGGCGCTGCGCAGTCCGATAGGCATGGGCGAGGCCGATCCAGGCTTCGGCGCTCTGCGGCGCGCGCTCCACCGCGTCCCTGGCGGTGGCGATCCGCGCCGCCGCATCTTCGCTGACGCCGCCGCGATCGGCCAACGGCTGGCCCGGCACGCCCGGCGCCCCGAGCTGGAGATAGATCGCCAACGCCGCCGCGGGGAGCAGAAGCGCGAGCGCCAGCGTCAGGCGCGGTGCGGGGCGCGGGTCTGCCGCCTTGCCGCCTGCCTCGGCGGCGGCCAGCGCGCGGCGCTCGATCTCGGCCCGCGCGGCTTCGGCTTCCTCGCCACCGATCACGCCGCGCGCCCGGTCGCGCTCCAGCTCACGGAGCTGATCGCGGTAGACCGCCAAATCCTCGCCGCCCCCGACCGCGCCTTGGCGGTGCATGGCGCGCACGATCAGCCCGACACTCAGGGCGACCAGCGCGCCAGCGGCGATCCAGAACCCGATCACGGTGTCTCGTCTTCACGCAGCAGCTGCATGGCCCGCTTGCGCTCCGCGTCGCTCAGCGGTGCGGGAGGGGCGGCGGTCGCGCGCCGGCGCAGCACCAGGACCGCGCCCACTATACCCAGTGCCAGGAATACCGCCGGCCCGAACCAGAGCAGCCAGGTGCTCGACTTCACCGGCGGCTCCAGAAGCACGTAGTCGCCGTACCGGGCGACGATATGGTCGACCACCTCCTCGTTCGTGTCGCCGGCGACCAGCCGTTCGCGCACGAGCAGGCGCAGGTCGCGCGCGAGTTCCGCGTTCGAGTCGTCGATCGACTGGTTCTGGCATACCAGGCAACGGAGATCCTTCGAGATCTCGCGCGCCCGCGCTTCGAGCGCCGGGTCGGCCAGCATCTCGTCGGGTTCGACGCCCAGGGCCGGCAGCGTTATGAGAACGAACAGGGCTGCGATCAGCGCGGGCCTCATCGCTGACATCCCCCGGGCCGATCGACCGGTTGGTCGGCGGCCAGCGCGGCTATCAGCGGGCGGAAGCACTGCGCCAGATCGGCCTCGGTGATGTTGGCGACATGGCGGTAGCGCACGCGGCCGCCTGGATCGATGACGAAGGTTTCGGGCACGCCGTAGACGCCGAGCTCGATCGCCACCTTGCCTTGGGGGTCGTGGCCCACGGCGGTATAGGGATCGCCCAGCTCGTCGAGCCAGGCGCGGGAATCCGCCGCCTCGTCCTTGTACGAGAGGCCGTAGACGCGCACCCCTGCCATTTCGGAGAGCGCAGTGATATGCGGATGCTCCGCCCGGCACGGCACGCACCAGGACGCGAAGGCGTTGACCACGGTGACACTGCCACGCAGGTCGGCGGCGGAGAAGCCCGCGCCGCCGTCGAGGCCGGGCAACGCGAACTGCGGCACGGGCTTGTCGATCAAGGGCGACGGGATGCGGTTCGGATCCTTGCCCGAAAGCATGAACCACGCCACCACGCTCACCAGTGCCAGGAACGCCAGTGAGGGGAGGGCATAGAGCAGGACGCGCCGGTCCATCGCCGCCCCCTCAGGCCGTGGCCGGGCGCGTCGCGGCCGCGCGCCGCGCCGGCGCGCCGACGCGATGGCGGCGGTCGGTGACCGAGATCGCGCCGCCGGCGAACATGATCCCCGCCCCGATCCAGATCCACGGCACCAGCGGGTTGTGGTAGAGGCGCGTCGCCCAGCCATCGCCCTCCGCGGGGTCGCCGAGCACGGCGTAGAGATCGGCCAGCCAGGTGGTATGGATCGCGGCCTCCGTGGTCTGGTTGCGCTCGACCGGGTAGACCCGCTTCTCCGGCGTCAGCACGGCGACCGGATCGCCGTCCCGCGTCACCGAAAAGGTGCCGCGCGTGGCGCGGTAGTTGGCCCCCTGCACGGTCTCGACCCCCTCGAAGGCGAAGTCGTAGCCGGCGATCCGCACCGTATCGCCCGCGCGCATGTACTGGATCGACTCCTCGGTCCACACCGACGAGCCGGTGATGCCGGCGACCAGCACGCCCACCCCGGCATGGGCCAACACCTGTCCCCAGACCGAGCGCGGCAGGCCGGCGAGGCGCGCGAGCGTGTCGCGTGCCGGCGCCCGGAACAGCTTGACGCGCTGGGCCAGCTCGACGAGCGTCGAGAGCACGACCCACGCCGCCAGGCCCATGCCCAGCGCGGCGCCGGCGGCGTCGGCATCGGTCGCGAACCACGCCGCGGCGGCCACCGCGAGGCTGGCCGCGATGGCGAAACGCAGCCGGCCGAGCACGGCGCCCAAATCGGCGCGTTTCCAGGCCAGCATCGGCCCCGCGGCCATGGCGAGCAACAGGGGCACCATCAACGGCACGAATGTCTGGTTGAAAAACGGCGGACCCACCGAGACCTTGCCGCCGCCGACGGCGTCGAGCACCAGCGGATAGAGCGTGCCCAGGAACACGGTCGCCGCAGCCACCACCATGAGCACGTTGTTGAGAAGCAACCCGCCCTCGCGCGAGACGGGCCGGAACATGCCGCCGCCGGACATGGAAGGCGCGCGCACGGCATAGAGCACAAGCGACCCGCCGATCGCCACGGCCAGGATCGCGAGAATGAACAGGCCGCGGTCTGGATCGGTGGCGAAGGCGTGAACCGAGGTGAGCACGCCGGAGCGCACCAGGAAGGTGCCGATCAACGACAGGCCGAAGGCCAGGATGGCGAGCAGGAT
>CAZMTC010000148.1:0-8903 GCA_964569105.1 uncultured Alphaproteobacteria bacterium
GGGTGGGGGCGCGGGCCGGCGCCGTCTGAGCAGAATATGGTCTAGGACATATAGCATTCAGGTTGAGTTGCTGCCTTTTCGATCCCCCTCCCCAGGGGCTGCGACGTTCACACAACTCGCAGTTCAAGGTCATGTCGCCGCGCCGGGCGGCCGGAAACGGCCGATTTTCACCTGCCCTTGGCGGGCGCGCGATCGCGCGACAGAGCCCCTACCGCACGAACAGCCGCACCTCGGAGGCGGGCACCGACTGCGAGGTGGTGGTAGCCAGGGTCACGCGGTTGGCCGGCAGCCCCATGCGGGTGAGCGCCAGCAGCACGTCCTCGGCGCGCTGGTTGGCGGCGACCGGCACACCGCCCGCCGAGGACGGGCGTCCGACGGCGACCAGGTCGAAGCGCGCGTCGGGCTTGCGGTCGAGCGCGGCCTTGACCGCCTCGTAGAGCGGCCATTCGTACTCCACGTCGGGCCGGTCGAATCGGATGGTGACCAGCGGCCGCCGCGCGGTCGACGGGCCGGAGGGTCCGACGGGCTGGCCGATGTCGGCCGGCGCCGCGGCCTCGGCCGGCGGCTCGCTCAGCGTCGGGGCGGAGAGCGCCGCCTGGGGGTCGCCGGCCACGGCGTAGATGCGCACCTGGTCGGTCGGCGCGTCGTCGGCCGAGGCCGTGGCGATGGCGATGCGTTCGGCCGGGAGGCCCATGTCCTGCATCGCCTGCGCCACCTCGGCGGTGCGCTGCGCGGCCGAGCCGGTGGGCTGCCCCGACGGGCTCACGCCCTGCACCGCGAAGCCGGCGTCGGGCCGCCGCTCGAGCGCCGCCTTGATGGCTTCGTAGAGCGGCCGCCGGTAGGCGACATACGGTTGGTCGAAGCGGATGGTGACGAAGGGCCGCCGGCCGGCCAGCTCGACCGGCGCCTGCTGCGGCGCGGTCTCCGGCCGGGGCGCGACCTCGGTCGGCTGCTCGGGCGCGGTAATCGGGGGTCGCGGCGCGGGCGCCGGCGCGGCGGCCTGGACCGTGCCGCCGGCAACGCCCTCTTCGACCTGGACGGCGAGCTCCTCGACATGGACGCGCTGGGCCGCGGCGTAGTTGGTCTGGTTGCCGATGTCGCCGTGCAGCGCGGCGAGCATGCGGTGAACGGTCTGGACGGTGCCGTTGAGTTCGCGCTCGAGCCGGGTGAGCGCCAACCGGTCCTCGACCGTGGCCTCGGGCCGTGCCGCGAGCTCGCGGGTGATCTGGATCAGCTGGTTGGCGGTCGCGGCATCGACCGCCACTCGGGCGGCCAGCGAGTTCATCCTGGCCAGGTCCGACTGCATCTGTTGCAGCGCGCCGCGGATCTCGCTCATGCGCGCCTGGAAGCGCGGCCCGTCCTGCGGCAGCGGATCGCCGGGCTCGAGGCCCATCGCCCGCACGACCCGGGCGTACTGCTCGGCGTGCTGGTCGTACGACCGGCGCAGGAACTGGAGTTCGTCGTTGCGGCCGCCCAATGTGCGATGGAGCTGCGCCGCCTCGGCGCGAATCTGCGCGATGTTGCGGCCGATCTCGGTGTCCGGCGTATCGCCAGCGGTGATCGGGGTTGGCCGGAAGGAGGCCGAGCCCATCCCCGGCGGCCGCGCGCCCAGCCCCTCGACCGTCTGAGCGGCCTGCATCTCGGCCTCGGTGGCGGGGTCCTCGCCGGTGAAGGTCTTGAACAGGACCTCGTCGGACAGGGCGCAGCCCGCGACGGGCATTGCCAGGGCGAGCCACAGGGCCCATCGCACGGAACGCATCATGCGCAACGATCCATCGGACGGTCACAGCTCCGCGGCCCGGGGCCGCGAGCGCCGGGCAAACTCGCATGGCGGCCCCGGATTTACAATGGCATGGCCATGCCCCATATAGGCGTCGTGCCGGGTCCGCGGGCCCTTGCCACGGCGGCTGCCGTCGAGTACGGTCCGGCGCCCTTGCAGCCGGCATCGCCGGCTCCCCATGCGCCCGTAGCTCAACTGGATAGAGCGTCTGACTACGGATCAGGAGGTTGGGGGTTCGAATCCTCCCGGGCGCGCCATTCCTCCGCACGGCATTGCGCCGCGGCGCTCGCTCACGGGCGGCGCTTAACCTTGCTTTAAGGCTCCTCGCATAGGGTCCGTGCGCCTGCATACGTCGATATGCAGCCGGGGCGCGAAGGCGGACGGGGATGTTGCACGCCATGATTGGACGGTCGGACGGCGTCGCGAAGGGCCGGGGCGGCGTGCGAACGCGTGCGCGCGACCTCGTGCCGGCGCTCGCGCTGACGCTGGTCTCGGTCGTGGCGGTGGCGACCGCCGCCTTGTCGCCGGCGGCCGGTGCGCCGGTGGCGGCGGTCTTCGCGCCCGGCACCAGCGCCGAAGACGCGCTGCGCGCGGTGGCCGCGGCCGATGGCGCCGCCGTTCGCTCGGGTGGCTTCGACAACGTCGTGGTCGCCGTCTCCGCCGACCCCGAGTTCCATCATCGCCTGCGCCGTGCGGGCGCCTGGCTTCTGCTCGACCCCAAAGCGCTGGCCGCCTGCGCGCCGTTCGCGGGATGATCCGGCGGATCCAAGACGAAAGGACATCCCGACCATGAAGAACGCTGACGTCACGGCGCTGCGCGGGCGGGTCGCCCGGCTCTATGCCGGGCTGATCTGGCTGCACCTCCCGGCGGTCTACCTCGCGGCGTGGCTCAACGGCACCGACTGGCAGTTCGCGATGGCCGCTTGCGCCGCGCTCGCCGCCGCGGCGACGCTGTCGTTGCGCGCGGGTGCGGCGTCGCCGATGGCGCGTTACACCATCGCGGTGGCCATGGTCGGCGTCACCTCGCTGCTCGTCTATGTCGGGCGCGGGGCGTGGCAGGTCGACTTCCACATGTACTACTTCGCGGTCCTCGCGATGCTGGTGGCTTTCTGCGACTGGCGCGCGATCGTGGTCGCTGCGGCGGCCACCGCCGTGCACCATCTGGGACTCAACTTCGCGCTGCCATACGCGGTGTTCCCCGACGGCGCCAACATTCTCCGTGTCTTCTTCCATGCCGGCGTGGTCGTCGTGGAGACCGCGGTGCTGATCTGGCTCTCGGCTCAGCTCGACACCTTGTTCGCGAGCGCACGCGACGCGCTCGAGGCTCAGGAGTCGGCGCACGAGATGGAGACGGCGCTGGCCCAGGACCGCGTCCGGCAGGAGGAGGAGGCCGCCGATGAGCGGCGTACGCTCATGCTGGGCCTCGCCGACCGGTTCGAGGCCCAGGTCAAAGGCGTCGCCGACGGGGTGACCGGCGCGGCGGGCGAGATGCGCGAGACCGCTCAGTCGTTGACCGCATCGGCCCGGGCCGCGCGCGAGCGCGCGGGCAATGCCGTCTCGGCGGTGGAGCAGACCGGCGTGTCCATGCAGTCGCTCGCCTCGGCGGCGGAGCAGCTCGCCCGCTCGGTCGAGGAGATCAGCGGCCAGGCCTCGGAGTCGATGAAGGTCGCGGACGGTGCCGTGACCGAGGTCGAGACCACCAATCGGACGGTCGAGGATCTGTCCGGCGCGGCCCAGCGGATCGGCGAGGTGGTCGGGCTGATCTCGGACATCGCCGAGCAGACCAACCTGTTGGCGCTCAACGCCACCATCGAAGCCGCGCGCGCGGGCGAGGCCGGCAAGGGCTTCGCGGTCGTCGCCGGCGAGGTCAAGGAGCTCGCCGCCCAGACCGCCAAGGCGACCGACGAGATCGGCCAGCAGATCCGGAACATGCAGACCGTCACCCAGGGCGCGGTGGGCGCGATGGGCCGCATAGGCGAGACCATCGCGCGCATCTGCGACATCGCGACCGCCATCGCCGCCGCGGTCGAGGAGCAGTCGGCCTCGACCCGCGAGATCGCCGGCACGGTCCAGGAGGTGGCGCGGGCGAGCGCCGCCGTGTCCGACGACATCGGCGCGGTCGGCACGGCGGTGGAGGAGACCGGCGCGTCTTCGGACAAGGTGCTGGAGGCCGCCAAGTCGCTGGCCGTCGAGGCCGACGATCTGCGCGCGGCCGTGGCAGGCTATCTGGACGAGGTTCGGGCGGCCTGACGGCTGCGGCGGAGGGCCGGCCTGGCGCTGCCTGAACCGGGTTCGCCCCACCCGGCGACGATTTCACGGACCCTGACCGGTCCCGGTCACCGATGCCAACTTCGCCTACGCGTGCACCCAGCGGTCGAGCGCGGCGGCGAAGTCGGACATGGTGAGCGGTGCCGGGCAGTTCGGCGGCAGGCGGCCCTCACGGGCCAGCGCCGCTGCACCCTCGCCGCCGATCCAGAGCGGCCCGCGTGCCCGGCCGCGCGCACAGATCGCGGCGAGTTCGTCGGCGATCCGATCCGGCGCCGGTGCGTGCGCCACGCTTAGCGCGATCGCCTCGGCGCCCGTCTGCTCGGCGGCGGTGGCCAGATCGCGCGCGGGAATGTCGGCGCCCAGATAGACGCAGCGCACACCGCGGCTGGCGGCCAGGTAAGCGGCGAACAAACAGCCGAGTTCGTGCCGCTCGCCCGCGGGGGCGGCGATCAGCAACGTGCGACGTCCGGCTACACGCTGCATCTGGCCGATCATGCCGTGCAGCATACCGGCGATCAGGCTGCTCAGGGCGTGCTCCTGGGCAATGTCGAGCCGGCCGGACGCCCATTCGTCGCCGACCCGCCGCATCAGCGGCGACAGCACCTCCTCGATGGCGCGCAACGGCTCGAGCGCGATCAGCGCCCCGGTGGCGATCTGCAGGCAGGCGGACTGATCGTAGCGCTGGGCGGCCTCGATCAGCCGTCGCGCGACGTCGCTCTCGTCCGGCGCCGCGGCGTGCGCCCCGGGCGCACCGACGTGCCGGCGCAACTCCGCGGTCTCGAGCGGCGCGATGGACCCTATACGATGCCCCCGACGTACCAAGGTCGCGAGCAGCGAAAGCCGATCGACATCGTCCTGGTCGTAGATCCGTCGACCCGATCGGTCACGGCTCGGCACCACCGCCCGGTAGCGGCGCTCCCACATGCGGATGGTGACCGGCTTGAGGCCGGTGAGTCGTGCGACAACTGAGACTTGCATGAACCTACAACCTATACATCTTGGCTCTGGTGTACAACACATAAGGCGCGCAGCGCTTCTGCCGTTAAAGTTTCGTTGAGGAATATACCTATACAACTCCGTTACACGGTGGCTGGCTCGGCGCCGCAGGGCGGCGGAGGGTCGGCGCGACGCAATTGTCATCGAGGGGACCCATGTCGAGGATCATCACCGCACTGCGGTACTTTAAACTGCGCGGCAAGCTCGCCGCGCTGGTTGGCGTTCAGCTCGCGGCCTTGCTTGCGATCGGCGGGATCGCGCTGTGGTCCATGGATCGCATCGGGCAGGAGATCACCGCCATCGCGGAGCGCGATTTGCCGGTAACCGACCATCTCGGCGAGATCACGCAGCGGCATCTGGAGCAGGCGGTTCTGTTCGAGCGGGCAAGACTGTCCGAAGGCGCCGTCGCCACGCGCCGCGCGGTCGCCGCCTTCGAAAAGGTCACTGCGGAGATCGACACTGCTATCGAGCAGGTGCGTTCCGAGGTCGTCGCGGCACACGACGCCGCCACACAGCAGGCCGCGCGCGACGAATGGCAGACGATGATGGGCGAGATCGAGAGCATCGCGCAGGAGCACGCACAATACGCCGCCCGAGCCGCGGAAGCGCTGGCGGCGCTGCAGGCCGGCGGCACCGCGTCGGTCGCCGCCGTCGAGGCGGAAGGCGACGCGCTCACGCACCATCTCGATGCCGCCACTAGGGAGATGCAGTCGTTTACGCTCGCCGCTGCCCGCACCGCCGAGCAGCACGAGCGAGACGCCATCGTCACCATCGCAGCTGTGGCCGGCGTCGGCATCGTCATCTCGCTCGCGCTGGCCGTGGTGATAGGCGCGGCGATCATTGTGCCCCAGGCCGAAGTTATCGGTGCCCTGGGCAGGCTGCGCGAGGGCGACACCGGCGCCCAAATCGCCGTCGTCGGCCGCGACGAGGCGACGGAGCTCGCCAAGGCCTACGAGACGTTCCGCCAACGAACGCTGGAGATCGAGCGTCTCACGGAAGAGCAGGAGGCAGCCGAGCAGCGGGCTCGCGAGGAGAAGCGCCGTGCCATGCACGAGCTCGCCGACCGCTTCGAGGAAGAGGTGGGCGACGTGGTCGAGGGCGTTGCGTCGGCGACCGCCGAGCTAAGCACCACGGCGGCTTCCATGGGCTCGATTGCCGAAGAGACCAACCGTCAGGCGGGCGCCGTGTCGGCCGCGGCCGAGCAGACGGCGCACAATGTCCAGACCGTGGCCGCCGCCGCCGAGGAGCTCACCAACTCGATCACCGAGATCGCGCGCCGGGTCGCCGAGTCGACCGACAAGTCGGGTTCGGCCGAGGAGGAGGCGCAACGCGTGAACGCCCAGGTCAAGGGCCTTGCCGAGGCCGCGGAACAGATCGGCGCGGTGATCGCGCTGATCCAGGACATCGCGGAGCAGACTAACCTCCTCGCGCTGAACGCCACCATCGAGGCCGCCCGCGCCGGCGATGCCGGAAAGGGGTTCGCCGTCGTGGCGCAGGAGGTGAAGGCGCTTGCCAGCCAGACGGCACGCGCCACCGACGAGATCGCGGGGCACATCGCCCGCGTCCAGGGCGAGACCGGCGAGGCGGTGGGCGCGATCGAGGGGATTGCCGTCACCATTTCCGACATCGCGTCGATCGCGGCATCCATCTCGGCGGCCACCGAACAGCAAGGCGGCGCGACCCAGGAGATCGCACGCAACGTTCAGGAAACGGCAGAGGGCACACAGGAAGTGACCCAGAATATCTCTGGGGTCAGCCAGGCGGCGCAGGATACCGGCGCCGCCGCCAGCCAGGTGAACCAAGCGTCCCAGGAGCTGTCGCGTCAGGCCGAACAGCTCAAGGCGAAAGTTCGCGAGTTCCTGGCAGAGGTGCGAGCAGCGTAGTGCCGCGGGGAGCCGACGTTCCACTGCCGCGATCGCCCGACCATCGGCGCCGGGCAGCCATCGCCCAGATGGCTGTCCGGCACGGCGCTCAACCGCGCCTCGGTATCGCCGAAGACCGCTCTAATCGACGGTGCCGCCGCCGGCGCCGGGTGGCGGGAGGGGGACGGCGAGCAGCCGGGCGATGAAGGTCGCGACGTTCTCGCGGATCGAGCCCTCGTTGGCGAGGCGCAGCCGTTCGACCATCAGGATCGAATCGGAAAGCGCCGCAGTGTAGGGCGCCGTCACCGTGTCCTCGTAGCGCAGCATCGGCGGCTTGTCGCCGGCCACCTCCATCAGCCGGTAGGTCACTGTCGAGGTCACGGTCAGCGCCAGACCGCCGCTGGGCTGCGCCACCTTCTCGAGGCTGCCCGTCAGGACGTAGGCGCTGGCGGACGGCACGGGGGCCAGCAGGTCGTAGGCTTCGAGCGAGAGCCGCAGGGCCTGTGCGAACTCCTCGTTGCCGACTTCGGAGTTCGACAGCAGGCTGGTCTCCTCGCCGCCGTCGACCTCTCCCAGCGAGATCGCATGGTGCAGGGGGTGATCCGCCGGCGCAGGGTGGAGGGCGGCGTCACGCGCCACGACCATGCCGCCGACACGGGCCGGCTTGGCGCAGGCCGCGAGCCCAACCGCCAGCGCGCAGCACAATACCGCCCGCAGGAAGGTGCGTAACGCCGCCGTCACTCCTCGCTGTGCTCGCTTTCGCGGCCGATCACCACGAACAGGCAGATCACGGCGAAGACGAACCCGACCAGCCCGGTCCAGTAGAACGCCGCGTCGGCGGCGCGGCTCGACACCAACAGGCAGGCCAGCCCGATCACACCGATGACGATGAGCAACGCCAGGCGTCCGGTGTTCATGTCGGTTTCTCCCCCCAAGGATGCCGGTCCCCGGCTGGCGAACGATCCAATCCCACGCCAGGGTAATTAGCAGGGTGGCGCGCGGCCTCTCAAGTACGGCAGCGTATACTGACCGGGGGCGCGTGGGCAGGGTTTGATTTGCGTCAATGCCCGACACTGGGCTAGGGCATAAATCGGAAGCGCGTCCAGCTGGCGCTGGCGGGCCGGCCAGTCGCGTTTTTCGGATCGCCGCTTCAGGCAGGGATCACGCAGGGGGAGAAGAAGCATGGCCGTCGCCGCGACCGCGGAGGAGACGGAGACTCCGCGCTACAACGAGCTCGTCATCCGGCAGTTCACCGTCGCCACGATCTTCTGGGGCGTGGCGGCGTTCCTGGTCGGCGTGATCATTGCTTTCCAGCTCGCCTTCCCGATTCTCAACCTCGACCTCGAATGGACCAGCTTCGGCCGGCTGAGGCCCTTGCACACCTCGGCGGCGATCTTCGCCTTCGGCGGCAACGCCCTGTTCGCCACCTCGCTTTTCGTGGTCCAGCGCACCTGCCGCGCGTCGCTGTTCGGCGGCCCGTACGCCGCGGCGTTCCTGTTCTGGGGCTACCAGGCATTCATCGTGCTCGCCGGCACCGGCTACCTGTTCGGCATCACCCAGTCGAAGGAGTACGCGGAGCCCGAGTGGTACGTCGATTTGTGGCTGACCATCGTGTGGGTGGTCTACCTGGTGGTGTTCCTGGGCACGATCATGAAGCGGCGCGAGCCGCACATCTACGTCGCCAACTGGTTCTACCTGGCGTTCATCGTGACCATCGCCATGCTCCATGTGGTCAACAACCTGGCCCTGCCGGTCAGCATGTTCGGCGCCAAGAGCTACATCGTCTGGTCGGGCGTGCAGGACGCGCTGACCCAGTGGTGGTACGGCCACAACGCGGTCGGCTTCTTCCTGACCGCGGGCTTCCTGGGGATCATGTACTACTTCATCCCCAAGCGTGCCGAGCGGCCGGTCTACTCCTACCGGCTGTCGATCGTGCACTTCTGGTCGCTGATCTTCCTCTACATCTGGGCCGGGCCGCACCATCTGCACTACACCGC
>CAZMTC010000149.1:0-8901 GCA_964569105.1 uncultured Alphaproteobacteria bacterium
TGGGCGGCCGGGTGGGGGCGCGGGCCGGTGCCGATTCCGTCAGAGACAAAAACACTCTAGCCTGAGGCGTGCGCCGCGTCTCGCAACCGCCCCCGTTCGCTGCCATAATCCGGCGCGGCGTGAAGACAGGGGAGGGGTGCGATGAGCGACGAGCTGCATGGCGGGGTTTGCCTGGGCGACCTGCTCGCGCTGGCGGTCGAACGATTCCCGGACCGGGTGGCACTGATCGACGGCGAGCGCAGCCTGACCTATCGCGAGATGGCAGCGCGGGTGAGCCGGATCGTGCAGGCGCTGCACGCGCGGGGCATCCGCCGCGGCGACGGGCTGGTCCAGCTCGCGACCAACCGCGCCGAGGCGCCGCTCGTGCACTACGCCTGCTACGTCGCCGGCATCCGCTATACGCCGCTGCACCCGCTGGGCTCGCTCGACGACCACGTGTTCATCACCGGCGACGCCGAGGCCAAGGCGCTGGTGATCGATGCCGCCGCCTTCCCCGACCACGGCGCCACGCTGGCCGAGCGCGCGGGGGTCGCACGGGTGCTCACCCTGGGGCCGGCGAACTATGGCGAAGACCTGCTCGCCTTGGCCGAGGACTGCGCGCCCGGCCCGGTGACCGTGGAGGCCGAGCGCGACGACATCGCGCTGATCGCCTATACCGGCGGCACCACGGGCCGGTCGAAGGGCGTCGTCCACCGCCAGCGCTCGCTGGTCCAGAACATCATGATGACCCTCGCCGAGTGGGAGTGGCCCGAGGAGATCCGGCTGCTCGCGGCGACGCCGATCACCCACGCGGTGGGCGCGATGATGCTGCCGGCCTTCCTGCGCGGCGGCACCGTCGTGCTGCACAAGGGCTTCGACGCCGACGCCTTCCTCGATGCCGTCGAGCGGCACCGGATCACGGCGACCTTCCTGGTGCCGACGATGGTCTACGTCCTGCTCGACCACCCCAGAATCGCCGAGACCGACCTGTCCAGCCTGGACATGGTGGTCTACGGCGCCGCGCCCATGTCGCCCGCGCGGCTGCAGGAGGCGATGGAAGTGTTCGGGCCGGTGTTCATGCAGCTCTACGCCCAGACCGAGGCCCCCAACACCGTCACCGCGCTGCGCAAGACCGACCACGACCCGGCGCATCCCGAGCGTCTGGCGTCGTGCGGCCGGCCGCTTGCGGGTATCCGTGTCCGCCTGCTCGACGACGATTTGAACGAGGTGCCGGTGGGCGATGTCGGCGAGATCTGCGTGCGCGGCCCGCTGGTTATGGAGGGCTACTGGAAGCGGCCCGAGGAGACCGAGGCCACGCTGCGCGGCGGCTGGTTGCACACCGGCGACCTCGCCCGGCGCGACGAGCACGGCTACATCTACATCGTCGACCGCGCCAAGGACATGATCGTCTCGGGCGGCTTCAACGTCTATCCGCGCGAGATCGAGGACGTGCTGACCGCGCATCCCGGCGTGTCGATGGCCGCGGTGATCGGCGTGCCCGACCCCAAATGGGGCGAGGCGGTCAAGGCGATCGTGGTCAAGCGTCCCGAGGCCGCCGTGACCGCCGACGAGCTGATCGCCCTGGTGCGCGAGAAGAAGGGGCCCGTCTACGCGCCCAAGAGCGTGGAGTTCGACGACGACCTGCCGGTGACGCCGCTGGGCAAGCCCGACAAGAAGGCCGTGCGCGCGCGCTACTGGGCGGGGCAGGAGCGGCAGGTCGGCTGACGCCGGGCTGGTGTGGGAGGCGGATCGATGCGGGCCTTAGCCCTGTTGCTCGCGGGCGTGCTGGCCATGCACCCGATCTGGCAGTTCTGGGTCGCGCTGCTGTTCGCGCTTAACTTCGTCGTCCCGTGGTTCCTGCTCGACCGGGTCGAGGCCGTCGTGGTGCTGGCGGTGGCGGCGGCGAGCGGCGCGTGGATGCTGTATCTCGTCCATCGCACCGGGTTCACGCGCCTGCTCGGGCTCGGCCACATCCTCTGGCTGCCGTTGGTCGTATGGCTGTGGGGCCGGATCGAGGCCGTGCCGACGGTCGACGGCTTCGACTGGTGGCTGCGTGCCGTGGCCCTGGTCAATACCATCTCGCTGGTCATCGACACGGTGGACGTGCTGCGCTGGCTGCGCGGCGAGCGCGCACCGCTGGCCGGGTCCCGAGACCGGTGACACCGCAGGGGTGATCCACGTCGGACGCCGCACGGCCGCACCAAGCGGGCATACCCTTCGTGCATGACTGTCAACCGACGTCGGCGCCAGCCGTAGCGCGCGGTTGCACGGCGCCGCGCGATGCATAGGTAGAAACGAGAGTTCAACCCTGTTCGCCGGAGGCAATCCCGATGGCTTTCGAGCTCAAGGACCTGCCCTACGCCAAGGATGCGCTCGAGCCGCACATGTCGGCCGAGACGCTCGACTTCCACCACGGCAAGCATCACCGGAAATACGTCACGACGCTCAACGGCCTGATCGAAGGCACGGGAATGGCCGACAAGTCGCTGCACGAGATCGTGCGCGAGACCGCCGATGATGCTCAACATGCCAAGATGTTCAATCAGGCGGCTCAGGTCCTGAACCACGACTTCTTCTGGGCCAGCATGAGCCCGGAGACGACCGAGCCGGAGGATGCCCTGGCCGAGGCCATCGACCGTGACCTGAGCGGCCTCGACGACATGAAGAAGCGGTTCAAGGAGGCGATGACCGGCCATTTCGGGTCCGGTTGGGTCTGGCTGGTCGCGGACAGGAGCCTGAAGCTGTCGGTCGTCGACACCCACGACGCCGGCAACCCGATCACCGACGGGCTGTACCCGCTGCTGACCTGCGACGTGTGGGAGCACGCCTTCTACATCGACTATCGCAACGACAAGGGTGCCTTCGCCGATGCGTTCCTGAACGAGCTGGCGAACTGGCGCTTCGCCGGCGAGCAGCTCGAGCGCGTGCGCGCCGGGCTGCGCGAGGCAGCCTAGGCGCCGTTCGCAAGCCGGACGATACCGGCCCGCGTCCGGCGACGGCGCGGGCCGGGCTCTGTCGGGGCGACCGAGACGTTGCTCTGCGTCAGAGCGGCTTCGGGACGCCGGTGGTGACGAGGAGCCAGGCCGATGCGCCGAGCGCGGCCGTCGACAGGACCATGGCGGTCAGCATCAGGAGCCCGTCGCGCGCGGAGACGGCCAGCCCCATCAGCAACACCGCCACCGAGGGCGGCAGCACGCCGAACGGGACCAGCGCCAGGGGGAAGGTGACCACTGCCAGCGCGACGCAGAGCACTCCGGCCAGGCGCATCGCCGCGTCACCGGTGAGACTTTGCAGCCGGCGGTCGATCATCCGGTCGACGGTGCGGGCGGCAGGGCGACTGCGCTCGACGGTCCGGCGCAGCCGCTTGGATCGGAACGAGACGCGCCGCAACGCTTCGGGAAGCCACGGCCCCTGGCGCCCGCAGACCATCTGCAATGCCACCACCAGGATTACCGCGGCCATCGAGACCGACATGCCGGGTATCGCCCCGACCGGGCTGGCGGAGATCAGCGCCGGCACCAGCAGAAGCGGTCCATAGCTGCGGTGCCCGAACGCGTCAAGCAGGTCTCCAATGGATACCTTGCCGCCGCCGTCCGCCGCGCCTTCGAGCGTGTCGACGATGTGTTCGAGATTCTGTCGATCCGGCATCTGGCGCGTCTCGGTCAAGCCTGGCCCCGAAGGCCGGGGTTTGCTGCGCGGCCTCAGCCCACGGCGCGGCCCTGGCCTTCCCAAAAGGGTTTGCGCAACTCGCGTTTCAAGATCTTGCCTGACGGGTTGCGCGGCAGCTCGTCGACGAAGTCGACCGAGGTGGGCAGCTTGTAGCGCGCGATGCGCTCCGCCGCGTGGTCGACGATGGCGCGCTCGTCGACATCGGCGTCGGGCGCGCGCACGACGATGGCCTTGACGGTCTCGCCCCATTTCGGGTCGGGCACGCCGATGACCGCGACGTCGGCCACGCCGGGATGGTCGAAGATCGCGCTCTCGACCTCGGCCGGATAGATGTTCTCGCCGCCCGAGACGATCATGTCCTTCACGCGGTCGTGGATGTAGAGATATCCGTCCGCGTCGAGGTAGCCGGCATCGCCGGTGTGAAACCAGCCGTCGCGCAGCGCCTTGGCGGTGGCTTCGGGATTGTTGAAATAGCCCTTCATGTTCAGCGGCGTACGGCAGATCACCTCGCCGACCTCGCCTGGCGGCAGATCGTTGCCCTCGGGGTCGACCACGCGCAGTTCGACCGTGCGCAGCGGCCGACCGCAGGACAGAAGGCGCTTGGGGTCGTCCGAGCGGTGGTCCTCGGGCGAGAGCAGCGTGATGGCGCCCGTGGTCTCGGTCAGGCCGTAGACCTGCACGAGGTGACAGCCGATCGTCGCCTGCGCTTGGCGCAGCAGCCCCTCGTTGATCGGCGAGGCGCCATAGACGATGCGGTCGAGCGAGGAGAAGTCGGTTTCGGCGCAGCCCGGCGTCTGCAGCATGAACAGGATCACCGCGGGCACGACGAACATCCTGGTCACGCGCTCGCGCTCGATCAGGCGCAGGATCTCCGCTGGGTCGACATCGTGCAGCACCACGTTGCGCGCGCCCATCGACAGGCCGATCAGGCCCCAGGCGGTGCCGGCGATGTGGAACTGCGGCATGACCACGAGCGAGACGTCCCGGTCGCTCCAGTTCATGCCGTCGGCGCCGACTTCGACCTCGAGGGTCAGGTTGGCGTTGGTGAGCTCGGTGCCCTTGGGGTGGCCGGTGGTGCCCGAGGTGTACATCTGGACCACCGTGTCCTCGCCGCGCAGGGGCAGACCCGGGTCGTCGCGACGTTGGCCGTCGCGCCAGTCCGCGTAGCCCGGCGAGTCGCCGTGCGGGCCGTCGATGGATATGACGGTGGCGACGCCGGGCAGTCGGTCGAGCAGCCCGGCTGCCAGGCCGCGATACTCCGCGCCCACGAACAGCGCCTCGGCGCCGGAGTCCTTGACGATGTACTCGATTTCCGGCGGGGCCAGGCGCCAGTTGACCGGGACCAGAACCATTCCGGCCTTCGAGGCGCCGAACAGCAGCTCGTAGAACGCAGCGTTGTTCTTCATCAGCGACGCGATCCGCGTTCCGGGCTCCAGGCCCAGCGCCAGGAGCCCCTGCGCCACGCGGCTGGCGCGCGCGTCGAACTCGGCATAGCTCAGATCGTCGCCGCCGTAGCGCAGCGCTACGGCGTCGCCCAGCGCGGCACCCTGCGCGCGGCACAGCTCGGCGAGCGTCGCATGTCGCGGGGCCATTGCGTCCTCCCTCGTCTCGCCTCCCGGCGTCGGTCGGATCGTATCAGAGGCGGGACCGCCCCAAAAAGCGACGGCGCCGGACGTGACCGCCCGGCGCCGGCTCGTTGCAGTTTCGGCTCGGAGCCCTAGAACTCCTTGCCGATGGCCTTGTCGACCGAGTAGTCGCCGCCACCGCGGAAGAAGATTATCAGCAGGACGACGCCCCAGAAGATCGGGTATTCCCAGCCGCCGTTGGTCCAGCTGAACCCGTTCGGCGCATGCACGGCGAACGCGGCGACCAGCATGAGGATGATGCCGCCGGCGGCCCAGATGCGCGTCAGCAGACCGATCGCGATACAGATGCCGCCGATGAATTCGGTAATGCCGGTGATCCACGCCAACAGAAGCGCCGGCTCGAGGCCGATATTGGAGAAGAACTGCGCCGTGCCCGGGGCACCGCCCGACACCTTCGGCCAGCCGTGCGGGATCAGCCAGAGGCCCGCCACGAGCCGCAGCAAGAGCGGCGCGACCTTCGAGCCGGCCTCGTAGAGGCCGCCGACGGCCGGAACGATCAGTTTGGTCTCGGAATTCGCCATGATCTACTCCCCCTCATTTCGTTGAATTATCGGCACGGTGGATCTGGCGCGCCGCAGGCGCAGTCACCGCACCCTATTCGCATAGTATGCCAGAATCGGCGTGCATTTTACACACGACAACGTGATCGGGCCGGTTTCATCTCCGCCGGGCGTTCCTATTCGGCGGCTGGGCCGACGAAATCCTCGGCCGGTCCGCCGGGGACGATGCCGTGGGGGTTGCGCGCCGCGGAGGGGGAGAAGTAGCCGCGCTTGTAGAGCCCGGTGTCGACGGTCTCGGCGACACCCGGCAGGTCGTGGAACCGTCGGGCGTAGCGGGTCAGCGCCGGATAGTCGGTCAGCCGGCGCTTGTTGCACTTGAACGCGGTCCAGTAGGCGGCGTCGAAGCGGGCGAGGGTCGGGAACAGCCGGACGTCCGCCTCGGTCGGGTCGTCGCCCATCAGATAGCGGCGGCCTGCCAAGCGGTCCTCCAGCCAGTCCAGCGTGTCGAACACCTCGTCGACGGCCTCATCGTAAGCCGCCTGGCCGCGCGCGAAGCCGGCCCGGTACACGCCGTTGTTCAGACCGTGATAGACGCGCTCGTTGACAGCGTCGATCTCGGCGCGCAGCGAGGGCGGATAGAAGTCGGCATCATTGCCCGCGGTTCCGTTGAACGCGCTGTTGAGCATGCGAATGATCTCGGCGGATTCGTTGCTAACCAGCCGATGCTCCCTGGCGTCATAGAGCAAGGGCGTGGTTACGCGGCCCGAATAGTCCGGCATGCCGTGGGCATAGACCTCATGCAGCGCCGCCTTGCCGAGCAGCGTGTCGGCGAATCGGCCATCCGTGAACACCCAACCCTGCTCGGTGCGCCGGGGGGCGGCTATGGACAGCCCGATCGCGTCCTCCAACTCCTTGAGCACCAGCATCAGCCAGGCGCGGTGCGCCCAGGGGCAGTTGACCGCGATGTAAAGATGATAGCGTCCGGGTTCGGCCGGAAAGCCGCCCTCGCCCGCAGGGCCGGGCGCGCCGTCGGGCGTGACCCAGTTGCGCACGACCGAGGCCTCGCGCTCCCATTGCCCGGCGCGGGTTCGGTCTTCGGCCTGATCGTCGGTCAGCCAGCGTCCCTCGACCATCTTGCCCAAGGCGGCCCCCTACGCCGCCGCCGGCAGCCGCTCGCGGTCGTGCGCCGCGGTGAAGTCGATGTCCGGGCCGCGCGCGACGATGCGGGTCGGGTTCACGCTCTCGTGGCTCTGGTAGTAATGGTTCTTGATGTGCGTGAAGTCGACCGTCCCGGCCACGCCCGGCCATTGGTAGAGTTCACGCGTATAGCCCCACAGGTTCGGGTAGTCGACGATCCGGCGCTTGTTGCACTTGAAATGGGTAACGTAGACCGGGTCGAAGCGGACCAGCGTGGTGAACAGCCGCCAATCGGCCTCCGTGATCCGGTCCCCCGCGAGATAGCGCTGGCGCCCGAGGCGCTCCTCGAGCCAGTCGAGCGTGTCGAACAGCTCGCCGAACGCCTTGTCGTAAGCGTCCTGCGCGGTGGCGAAGCCGCATTTGTACACTCCGTTGTTGACCGTGTGGTAGACGCGCTCGTTGACGGCCTCGATGTCGTCCTGCAGCGCCTCGGGGTAGAAGTCGAGCTCGGGATGTTCGGCCGCCGCGTCGAACTCCGAGTTGAGCATGCGGATGATCTCGGCCGACTCGTTGCTGGCGATGGTTTCGCGCTGCTTGTCCCACAGGACGGGCACCGTGACCCGGCCGGTGAAGGACGGATCGGCCTTCTGATAGAGCTGATGCAGGTAGTCGAAGCCGTAGAGCGGGTCGCCTGTGGCACCGTCGCCCGTGCGCAGCTCCCAGCCCATTTCGCCCATGAGCCAGTGGACGACCGAGACGTCGATCGCGCGCTCGAGCCCCTTGAGCTTGCGCAAGATCAAGGTGCGGTGGGCCCAGGGGCAGGCCAGCGAAACGTAGAGGTGGTAGCGGCCGGCTTCCGCCTCGAAGCCGCCCTCGCCCGACGGTCCGGCCGAGCCGTCGGCGGTGACCCAGTTGCGGAAGGCGCTCGGCTTGCGGTGGAAGGCGCCGTCCTCGCTGCCCGTGAGGTCTCGAGCGCTGCGCCATTCGCCATCGACCAGCATGCCCATCGTCGCTTGCTCCGTCGGTCCAGGGTAGTAGATCTTTTCCACCGGAAGGTAATGTGAAACTGCGACGAGTGAACCGTCCGGGGTGGAAAATGCTTCGGTAACAATACCGGGCGCCGCGTCGGCTCACCAACCCGGAAGCTCGAGCGAAATAAAATTACCGCAGGGCCGGGCGTCGCGCCGATGCCCTTGTCGCACCGTGGCCCATCAGGCTCCGAGTCTTGCGCAGGCTCGAATTCGGAGGGTGCCGCAATTGCTTGGGGTTCGGGGGCATACTAGTTTGGGCGCAAGGGACGCTCTGCGAACCATAAGCTCATAGGGGAACGCTATGGCGCTGCCAGCGATTTCGCTCGACGACAAGTACACCGCCAGCGAAGGCCGGGTTTTCCTCACCGGCATCCAGGCGCTGGTCCGGCTGCCGATGATGCAGCGGCAGCGCGACACGCTCGCCGGAATCGACACGGCCGGCTTCGTCTCGGGCTACCGCGGCTCGCCGCTAGGCGCGCTGGATCTCAATCTGTGGCGCGCACGCAAGTTCCTCGCCAACAACCACATCCAGTTCCAGCCGGGGGTCAACGAAGACCTGGCGATGACGGCGATCTGGGGCTCGCAGCAGCTCAACCTGTTCCCGGGTGCCAAGTACGACGGCGTGTTCTCGATGTGGTACGGCAAGGGCCCGGGCGTCGACCGCTGCGGCGACGTGATGAAGCACGGCAACGCGGCCGGCACCTCGCCGCACGGCGGCGTGCTCCTGTGCGCGGGCGACGACCACGCGGCCAGCTCGTCGACCCTGCCGCACCAGACCGACCACAATTTCATGGCGGCGATGATCCCGCTGCTGTATCCGGCCAGCGTCCAGGACATCCTGGACTTCGGCATCTACGGCTGGGCCATGTCGCGCTATTCGGGCTGCTGGGTCGGCTTCAAGACGGTGGCGGAGACGGTCGAGAGCTCGGCGTCGGTGTC
>CAZMTC010000150.1:0-3662 GCA_964569105.1 uncultured Alphaproteobacteria bacterium
GCCCACGGTCTCGGCCATGCGCCGGTTGTCGACCGCGGCACGGATCTGCGCGCCGATGCGCGTGCGCTCGAAGCCCAGCCAAAGCGTGAGCATCAGCGCCGAGCCGAGAACGATCAGGAACACGCGGTAGGCCGGGAACTCGCGGCCCAGAATGGTCGCCTGCCCGGTCAACCACGCGGGCACCTGGATATTCTGCGGGTTGGTGCCCCAGATCAGCGTGACCGCGGCGATGGCCATGAACACGAGGCCGATGGTGAGTAGCACCTGGTCCAGCTCCTCCGCGTTATAGAGCCGGCGGTAGAGCACGCGCTCGAACACGACCGACAGGGCGGCCACCAGTACGAAGGACAGCAGCACGGAGGGGATGAAACCGATGCCGACGTCTTTCATCAGCGTGACGGTGGCGTAGCCGCCGGCCATGGCGAAAGCGCCGTGCGCCAGGTTGACGAAGCCCATCAGCCCCATGGTCACCGACAACCCCACGGAGATCACGAAAAGGACCATCGCGTAGGCGACGCCGGCGAACAGGATCGAGATGATTTCGTTGACGGGAAAGCTCATGCGGACGTCTCGGGACTGCGGCCGTGTCACGCGTTTGGGCCGCGTCGTTCGGCCCGTGGCGCGCGCCGGTCAGAGAAAGGGAGGCTGCCGGCCGCAGCGCGCCCGGCAGCCTCCCGACTCCGACAGGTTCACTCGGCTCTCGGTAGGCGCCTCACTTGGCGCACGGGCCGATCTTGAACTCCTTGCAGGGGTCCTTGACCATTTCGAAGGTGGCGAGGATGCCCGTGGCCAAGCCCTGGTCCGTCATCCGCACCTCGCGCACATACTCGTTGTGCACGACGTCGCGGGTATCGGCGTCGATCATCATCACGCCGCGCGGGCTCTCGTTGTAGGTGAAGCCCTTGAGTGCCTCCATCGCGGCGTCGCCGTCGATCTCACCGTCCAGGGTCTTGATGACGTGGAAGATCGCGGCCATGCCGTCATAGCCGCCCACGGCCATGAAGTCCGGCGTGCTGTCGGCGCCATATGCGTCCTTCCACGCCGCCACGAACGCCTCGTTCGCGGGGCGCGGGTCGTCGGCGGCGTAGTGGTGCGTGGTGATCATGCCGACCGCGGACTCGCCCATGTCGTCGAGCTTGGTGTCCTGCGTGATGTCGCCCGGGCCGATCAGCTTGATCCCGGCCGACTTCATGCCGAGGTTGTCGAACGTGTTGACCACCGCCGATGTATGGTTGCCGGCGGGCACGAAGACGTAGAACGCATCCGGGTTCCGGTCCTTGGCGCGTTGCAGGAACGGCGTGAAGTCGGGCACCTCGCCCGGACCGCCCATGGGAATCTCGTCGAGAACCTTGCCGCCGGCGTCCTCGAAGCCCTTCTTGAACGCGGCCACGCTGTCCTTGCCCGGCGGATAGTCGGTATAGCCCGACACTGCGGTCTTGTGGCCCAACTCCTCGGCCGCGTACTGGCCCATGATGTAGCCCGACTGCCACATCGTGAACGAGGTGCGCGCGATATAAGGCGACAGCGACGGGATGAACGAGGTGCCCGCGTTCATGACGACGGCCGGCTTCTTGGCTGCGGTGAACAGCTCCGCCGACTTCATGGCATTGGGCGAGAAGATGAAGCCCGCCAGCATGTCGACATTCTCGCGGGTGATCAGTTCCTGCACCATGCGCGAGGCGACCTGGCCGCCCGGGTTCTGCGAATCACGCTTGATGAACTCGATGTCGTGCTCGCCCAACTCGTCCTTGTGCTGGTTGTAGTAGAGCATCATGCCCTTCTCGACCTGTTCGCCGAGTTGCGCCAGTCCGCCCGAGAACGTCAGCACGACGCCCACCTTGACGGTTTTCGCCTCCGCGCCCGCGACCGCGACCATGAGGCCTGCGGCCGCCAGCAAGGCGGTCTTGAGAACTTTCATTCGTTTGCTCCCTGTCCCATGCGATGGGTTATCCCGTTGAACACCTATATCATGCAGGAAATATGCGGGCTATACCGTATGCGGATGAACACGCCGGCCATAAGAACAGGAATCGAATCCGGCCGCGCGCCGCGCCACCCCACGACCGCTGCAACAGGGCCCGCACCTTGGGCGACGACCCTCGAGAGCTGTTGACCCGCCACCGCTTCGTTCACACCGACGATCCGGACCATGCGCGGCGCGAGGTGTCCAAGATCTTCGCGCCGCACCAACTCACCGTGCTGGGCGACCGGCGCGACTTCGCGGTGCGCCACAACCACGTCCGGCTGCGCACGCTGTCGCTCAACTACTTCCACTACAGTACCGGCGTGCGTATCGCCTCGGGCCCCACCACCTCCTACTACATCGTGCTGGTGCCGCTGGCGGGGCGCTGCGTGATCCGCTACGGCGAGGACACGGTCGAGATCGCGCCCGGCACGCTGGGCGTGGTCAACCGGCTCGAGCCGATCCGCCTCGACTGGCTCGACGGCTGCGCCCAGCTCGCGCTCAAGCTCGACAACCGGGCGGTCGAGCGGCACCTGGCCGAGCATCTACGCCGGCCGGCACTCGCGGGCCCGCTGACCTTCGACTTCCGTACGCCGCTGCCGGCGGGCGAGGCGAGCACGCTGGTCGACATGCTGCATCTCATCGTGCGCGATCTGGATGGCCCGGCGGTTTTGACCTCAGGCGCGGCCGAGGCCGCGGCGGAGGATCTGATACTCTCGCTGGCGCTTGCCGAACTGCCGCACGATCAGGCCGGCGCCATGACACGGCCGGTCAGCCGTGCCGCTCCCTATTACGTCAAGCGGGTCGAGGAATTCGTTCACACCCATGCCGGCGACGCCATCACGCTCGATGACATGGTCGCTGTGGCCGGCGTTAGCGCACGCACGTTGTTCAAGGGTTTCCGCGAATTCCGCGGCACCGGGCCCAAGGCCTACCTCAAGTCCGTTCGGCTCGATCGGGTGCGCGCGGAACTTGCCCAGGCGGCGCTGCAGGGACGCTCGGTGACCGATGTCGCGACCCGCTGGGGCTTCACCCATCTGGGCAACTTCGCCCGCGACTACCGGCGGCGCTTCGGCGAGCCGCCCTCGGCCACCCTGCGCCGGGCGCGCGGGTGAGGTCGGGGGATGGTTTCCGACAGTCCCTGCGCGGAGCGTGCACTTTTTGGATAGAATGATGGGCCCGAACGGCGCGATGATGCCGCGGAACCTACGCGAGGAGGCATTCGAGGATGAGCGCCGCCCCGATCACGGCCGCGGAAGTGAAGGCAATGGCTACGGAGCTGGGCGCCGACCTCGTCGGCATCGCCAGCGCCGAGACGCTCAACGCCCATCCGCCGGACCCCAAGTATCCGCAGACGCCCGAGCGCATCTCACCCTACTGCAAGAGCGTCATCACCATCGTCCAGCACATTCCGGTCGCCGCATTCCGGGCCAAGCACAACATCCCGGTGCAGTATATCGACATGCTGATTCTGCGCCGGATGGACCGTATCGCCTACCGGCTGGCCGAGAAGCTCGAGGGCCGCGGCCATCCCAGCTTCGTCACCGCCGCGCAGGAGACCGACTGGGACTATAAGAAGGCCAGCTACGGCCGGCTGTCGACGCGGCATCTCGGGATCGAGGCGGGGCTCGGAACCTTCGGGCTCGAGGTCAACATCCTGACGCCCGAGTACGGGCCGCGGCTCTACCTCACCGGCATC
>CAZMTC010000150.1:3672-8888 GCA_964569105.1 uncultured Alphaproteobacteria bacterium
GAGGCCGAGCTCGAGCCCGACGAAAGGATCACCGAGCAGGTGTGCATCGGCGAGAGCTGCTCGCGCTGCCTGCATTCCTGCCCGTCGGACGCTGTGCTGCATTTCGGCATCGACAAGCGCGCCTGCGCCACCGAGGCGCAGGAGTTCGGTTACATGACCGCCACGGCCCTGTTCTCGCGCTTCATCGACGCCGACCGCGAGACCAAGCGGCAGATGCTGCGCTCGCGCGACCTGTTCGGCTTCTGGCAGGGGCTCTTGCGCGTCGTCGGTTCGTTCGGCGACTGCCCGCGCTGCCTCGCCGTGTGCCCGGTGGGCAACGACTACCACGCCTTCCTCGCCGAGCCGCAGAAGGTCATCCCCGAGAAGACGCCCGAGAAGGTCGAAAAGGCCAAGGCGTTCAAGCAGGCCCGCAAGGACGGGGAGGACATCCCGGGCCTGAACGAATGGAACATCCGCTGGGTCGGCCCCGAAGGCTACAAGGGCATGGTGGCCCGTCAGCTCCAGGAGTTCAAGAAGCGCCAGAAGGAGCGCGAGGAGCAGGAGAAGGCCGCGAAAGGCGAGACGGTGGAGTAGGCACCCCGCATCTCCCGGGCAGTCCGCCCCGCCAGCCCGCACGCCAGCAAAGCAGGAATCATCCATGGTCCAGGTATTCCAGACCGACATTGCCGCCGCCGACATCAAGGCCAAGGCCCGCGCGCTCGGCGCCGACCTGGTCGGCATCGCCGACGGCAAGGCGATGGACGACAACCCGCCCGACCCGCAGAACCCGCGCCGGCCCAAGGATATCTCCGACTACGACGCCGACCGCGTCATCGTGCTCGCCAAGCGCATCAACTCTGGGACCACGCGCATCAAGCGCTGGGACGAGCGGCACAAGTACTACAACGACGAGCTCGCCGTGACCGCGCTCGAGGAGTGCGCGCTCGAGCTCGTGCTGTGGCTCGAGGAACAGGGCTATCCGGCGCTGATCGTGCCGCCCACCCATGTCGATCCCTGGCGCTACGGCGGCGATCCGGAGCAGCACATGGAGCCGCTCTTGTCGCTCGAGCACGCCGCGGTCGAGGCCGGGCTGGGCACGCTGGGCCTGAACCTGCAGCTGCTGACGCCCGAGTATGGCCCGCGCGTCATGCTCTCGGCCGTGCTCACCTCCGCCCCGGTCGAGGCCGACGCGCGGAGGGAGGAGAGCCTGTGCCTCGGGCCCGAATGCGGCCGCTGCCTCAAGTCCTGCCCGGGCGACGTGATCGACCACTGGGACCGCGATTGGGCGGCATGCGATACCTACCGCTCGCCCCACGGCTTCAAGCAGCTCTCCGAGTTCCTGATCGACGTGATGGATGACGGCGATCCCGAAGCGCAGAAGGCCAAGCTGCGCTCGCGAGAGAGTTTCGAGCTGTGGCAGTCGATCCTGCGCGGCTCGGGCGTGATCACCGGCTGTCGCCGTTGCGCCGATGTTTGCCCGGTGGGTGAGGACTACGAGCGCATGCTGCGCGACGCGGTCGAGGAGATCCCCGAGGCCACGCCCGAGAAGGAGACACGCCTCGCCCACATGCAGTCGGTCGAGCGCGAGGGCGGACGTTCGGCGGGCTACGAGAGCCAGACGCGGTGGATCGGCAATCTGGCCTATACTAAACGCTGACACTGAGAACACAGCCGAGGGGAGGCAGGGTCCGATGGAGGGAGGCATGACGCAATCGGCGCCGTTCCGGCTGCCCGCCAGCCGCGCGGAGTTGGAGGCCGCCCAGCGCGAGCGCATGAAGATCGCGGTCGAGCGCGCCCAGGCCTCGCCGTTCCACAAGAAGCGCCTGACCGGCATCGATCCGGCCAAGGCGGCGGCCGATCCGGAGCACTGGCGCAAGATCCCGATCCTCGACAAGGAGGAGCTGCGGGTGCTCTCGGCCGAGGACTTCTACGAAGGCTTCAACGTGGCGCCGCGCTCGGAGATCTGGGAGTTCTGGCGCTCGGGAGGCTCGACCGGCAAGCCGCTGTTCTACCCGCGCACCTTCGCCGACCGTGACTACTGCCTTCTGTCCTTCACCCGCGGCATCCAGATGGCGGGGCTGAAGAAGGGCGACCTCGCGCACATCTCCTTCCCGCTCGGCATCCATCCGGTCGGGCACATGTACGCCAAGGTGTGCCAGGCGACCGGCATCGGCGTGAACTGGGCCGGTGCGGGCACCAACACGCCCTCGGCCGCGCAGGTGCAGCTCATCGACGAGATGAAGCCGACCGTGTGGATGGGCATGTCCTCCTATGGCATCCACCTCGCCAACCTGGCCGAGGCGCAGGGCATCGACCTGTCCAAGTCGTCGGTCCAGACCATCGTCTGCTCCGCCGAGGCGATCTCCGCCACCAAGCGCGAGAAGATCGAGCGCATGTGGGGTGCCACGCTTTACGACACCTTCGGCATGACCGAGTGCGGCCTGATGGGCGGCGAGGGGACCGAGCATGACGGCTTCGTGCTGTGGTCCGACATGTTCCATTTCGAGGTGCTCGATCCCGACACCCGCGAGCCGGTGCCCGAGGGCGAGGTCGGCATGCTGGTGACCACGCCCTTGTGGACCAACCACGGCACGCCCTTCATCCGCTGGTCGGCGGGCGACCTCGTGACCCATCGCACCGATCACGGCAACGCGGGGCCGTGGCAGGTCTTCCCTGTGGTCAAGCACGCCCACCGCACCGCCGGCTTCTTCAAGGTCCGCGGCATCAACATCACCCACGCGGACTTCGAGGACTTCATGTTCGCGATCCCGCAGGTGAAGGACTTCATGCTCGAGGTCGTGCCCGAGGGCGATCGTGACGAGCTTCGCGTCTCGATCGAGGTGGTCCAGGACGCGGATCGGAACGTGTTGATCGCCGAGCTCGACCGGCGCATCAAGGAGGTCTTCGAGCTCGCCGCCAACATCGAGGTGCTGGCCACCGGGACCCTGGGCGCGGCGTTCGAAAAGGCGATCAAGGCGCCGCGCTTCGTCGACCGGCGGGGAGAGTAGGCGCGCGCCCCGCCGCCGCGGTCCGCCGCGCGGGCTATTGCGGCCCCAGCCACCCGATCAGCAGGCTGGCGCTGACCACCGCCAATGCGGTCGAGATCAGCACTGCCGTCGCCGCGCGCGCTACCATGACTTGGTAGGTCGAGGCGAGCAGGAACACGTTGACGCCCGTAGGCATGGCGGCATTGAGGGTGGCGACCGCGGTCCACAGCGGCCCGAGGCCGAAGACGTAGCGGCAGACCACGAACATGGCGGCGGGGAACACGACCAGCTTGATCGCCACCATGGTCAGGCTCTCGGGCAGGCTGCCGGCCACGCGGTACTGGGTAAGCGAGGCGCCAAGCGCGAACAGCGCCGCGGGCGTGGCGGCGTCCTTGAGCATCTCGATGAGGGTCTCGATCGCGCCCGTCAGGCCCCAGCCGGTGGCGCCGTAGCCCAGGCCCGCGAGCATGCCGATGATGATCGGGTTCTTGAGCAACGCGGCCGTGGCCGACGCCGCCACCTCGCGGCCCCGAACGCCCTCGCCGCGCGCCACTTCGACCAGGATGGTCGGAACGGTCAGCATGACCAGCGGGTGGAAGGCGAGGATGAACAGGAGCGCGAGCAGCCCCTGCTCGCCGAAGGCCAGGAGCACGATCGGCAGGCCGAGCAGCACCGTGTTCGAGAATGTACCGCCCATGCCGAACACGGCGGCCGCGTCCAGCTTCAGCCCGAACACCGCCCGCCCCACCAGCATGGCCAGTGCCATCACGGCGAGCGCGGTGCCGAAATAGGCCGGGATCACCGCGACTTCGAGCGTCTCCGGCAGCTCGAGCGTGCTCATCGAGCGAAACAGCAGCGCCGGGATGGCGACGAAGAACACGAAGTTCGTGATGCCCCTGATGCCCTCGGGCGTCAGGAGCGGCGTGCGCCCGACGCCGTAGCCGATCGCGACCATGCCGAACACCGGCAGGACGATGTCGACGATGCCGCTCACCGGTGGACGCCCGCAGGGGCCTCGTGCATCTCAGCCGGGGTTGCGCGCGGTGACGATCCACGCGCCGAAGCCGAGCTTGGGCGGCCGTTCGGGACTGGGTGCGAAGCGGGCATAGGCCTCGCGGCCCGCCGCCAGCACCTTCTCGCGCGTCGCCTCGTCGGCCTCGGCCAGCGGCTGGGCGGTGGGGCCCATCTGGCTCAGGAAGTCGATGGCGTCGGCGACCGAGGAGCCGATCTCGATCTCCGGAGAGTAGGGCTCGATCTTCAAGTCCGACCAGCCGGCGCCTTCGAGAATCCGACGCACCCGTGCCTCGTCCTCGAACGAGAACTGGCCGGGCTCCTCGGGCCCGGGGCGCGGCGGCAGCTCGATGAACTCGCGCGCCACCATCGCCAGTTCCATGATCCAGGGGTTCTCGTGCCGCGAGCGCCAGGCGGCGAAGGCCATGCGGCCGCCGGGTTTCATCGCCCGCCGCATGTTGGCGAACGCCGGCTCGGGATGCTCGAAGAACATGACGCCGAAGCGCGAGAACAGGGCGTCGAACGCGCCGCTGCCGAGGTCGTGCACCTGGGCGTCGGCCTCGACGATCTCGGCGTTGGCGGGCGCGCGGGCGCGCGCCTGGGCGATCATCGGGCGCGAGATGTCGACGCCGACCACCCGCCCGTCCGGGCCGACCGCCTCGGCCAGCTTCAGCGTGTCGGAGCCGAAGCCGCAGCCGATCTCGAGCGCCTGCTCGCCAGGTCGCGGGTCCAGTGCGCGCATCGCCTCGGCGCCGAAGGATCCGAGCATCGCGTCAATGCGGTCCATCAGGCGGACCCACTTGTCGCCCTGCACGACGTTCCAGAATTCGATCTGATCGGCGTTGACCTGGTTCATGGGCCTTCCTTCTGGTTGGGCGGCACCGGTCCGATCCCCACCTCGCCGCCGGATGGCGACGGACGGGTTCGGGTACACGCGAGTGACACTCGGCAGGCTCGGTACCGGTTGGAGGTACGGCTGGGTCGAGGAGGCGGGATTCCTCAAGTTTTCACCGGCGGCATCTCCTCTACGGGTGCCGGCGCGCGGCGACCGGGGTCGATCCAGCCGCAGGTCCCACATGTTCTGAGGGATTCGCTGTCGTAGTACTCGCGGAAAACCGGCGGCAGGTCGTCGACGATCGACCGAAGCTGTACCTCGGTGCGGTGGATGCGGCTGCCGCACCGGTCGCAGTACCACTCGAAGCCGTCGGGGTGGCCCTCGGGCCGCACCCGCTCGACCAC
>CAZMTC010000151.1:0-4281 GCA_964569105.1 uncultured Alphaproteobacteria bacterium
AGATGGTTGCCGCCGATCGACAGGCCGTCGCCGTCGCCGGTCACCAGCCAGACGTCGAGTTCGGGGTTGGCCAGCTTGACGCCGGTCGCCAGCGCCGGCGCGCGGCCGTGGATGGTGTGGAAGCCGTAGGTCGACATGTAATAGGGGAAGCGCGACGAGCAGCCGATGCCGGACACGAACACCGTGTTCTCGCGCGGCGCCTGCAGGTCGGCCAGGGTCTTCTGGACCGCCTTGAGAATGGCGTAATCGCCACAGCCCGGGCACCAGCGCACCTCCTGGTCGGAGGCGTAGTCCTTGGGCAGCAGCTTCTCGGGATTGACCTGCTCGTTCATCTTACGTCTCCATCCGCTCGGCGATGGCGGCTTCGATCTCGCTCACCTTGAACGGCTTGCCTTGAACCTTGTTCAGCCCCTCGGCGGGCACGAGGTACTCGGAGCGCAGCAACGTGCGCAGCTGGCCCTTGTTCATCTCGGGCACCAGGACCTTGTCGTAGCTGCCCAGCAGCTCGCCCAGATTGGCGGGCAGCGGCCAGATGTGGCGCAGGTGGATGTGCGCGACGTCGGCGCCGCGGGCGCGCATGTTGTGCACCGCGCGGTTGATCGGCCCGAAGGTCGAGCCCCAGCCGACGACGGCCAGGCGGCCCTTGGGCTCGCCCAGCTCGACGGCTTGGTCGGGGATGTCATTGGCGATGCCCAGCACCTTGTCCCACCGCGTGTCGGTCATGCGCTGGTGGTTGTCCGGCGCGTAGGAGATGTTGCCCGAGTCGTAGTCCTTCTCGATGCCGCCGATGCGATGCTCGAGCCCCGGTGTGCCGGGCACGGCCCAGGCGCGGGCCATGGTCTCCGGATCGCGCAGGAAGGGCTGGAAGCCCTCGGGATCTGAACGGAACTCGACCGGGAACGGGTCGTACCCGTCCATGTCGGGGATGTGCCATGGCTCGGACGCGTTGGCGATGTAGCCGTCGGTCAGCACGATCACCGGGGTCATGTACCTGGTCGCCAGGCGCACCGCCTCGATGCCGACCTCGAAGGCGTCGACTGGCGAGCGCGCGGCGAGCACGGCCAGCGGCGCGTCGGCGTTGCGGCCGAACACCGCCTGGTACAGGTCCGACTGCTCGGTCTTGGTCGGCAGGCCGGTCGACGGGCCGCCGCGCTGCGAGTTGACGATGACCAGCGGCAGCTCGGTCGAGATGGCGAGCCCGATTGCCTCGGTCTTGAGCGCGATGCCCGGGCCCGAACTCGAGGTCACACCGAGCTTCCCCGCGTAGGAGCCGCCGATGGCGGCGCACACCGCGGCGATCTCGTCCTCGGCCTGGAAGGTGGTGACGCCGAACTGCTTGAGTCCGCTGAGCGTATGGAGCAGCGCCGAGGCCGGGGTGATCGGGTATCCGGCGAACAGCATGTCGACCTTTGCGAGCTGGGTACCGGCGACCAGGCCGTAGGCCATCGCCTCGGTCCCGGTGATTGTGCGGTACAGGCCCGGTTCGATCCGTGCCGGGGCGACCGCGAAGGGCTGGAAGCCCGACGGCAGTTCGACCGTCTCGGCATAGGCGTGACCGGCGTTGAGCGCGGCGATGTTGGCTTCGGCCAGATCCGGCCGGCTGGCGAACTTGGCCTTGAGCCAGTCGGCGGTCGCCTGCCGGTCGCGGCCGTACATCCAATAGATCAGGCCCAGCGTCCAGAAGTTCTTGCAGCGCAGGCCGTCCTTCTGACTCAGCCCGAGCGGCTTGACCGCCTCGAGGGTCATCTTGGAGATGTCGACCTCGATCACCTGGTAGCCGTCGAGCGTGCCGTCCTCAAGGGGGTTGGCCTCGTAGCCGGCCTTGCGCAGGTTGCGCTCGCTGAACGCACCGGTGTCCACCACGATCAGGCCGCCGGCCGGCAGATCGGACAGGTTGACCGCCAGCGCCGCCGGATTGAGCGCGACCAGCACGTCGGGCTCGTCGCCCGAGGTCATGATCTCGCGTGCGCCGAAATGGATCTGGAACGCGGAGACGCCGTATGTGGTGCCCGCCGGGGCCCGGATCTCGGCCGGGAAGTCGGGGAAGGTCGCCAAGTCGTTGCCGGCCAGCGCGGTGGTCTGGGTGAACTGCCCGCCGGTCAGCTGAACGCCGTCGCCGCTGTCGCCGGCGAACCGGATGACGACGTCCTCGACCTCCTTGCGGGCCAGCGTGGCCCCGGTCGCTGCCGTTCCTCCTTCCATGGTCCGTGTCCTCCTCTGGACGGGCCTCCGCACCCGGGGCGGGGCCGTACAATTGCTATAGCTAGTGCCGCTTGCGGGCGGCGAAAAGGCGTGGGCGCGAGTTTCGCGACCAACGGACGGCCGTCCCAGGCCGATGCACGCCAGACTGTTTGCCCCACAAATATTTCAATCCTAAAATATCTCCTCGCTCTCGCGGCGGCAAGGGGTGTCTCGTCGTGACTTGGCTGCGCGCGCAGGGGCCGGCAATAGCCGGCTCCGCCATCATCGATTCAGCACGGCGAGCATGTCCTCCACCGTGACCAGCTTGCGGCGCGGCGCGCCCGATTCCGCCGCCGCCACCTCCGCTTCGTCGATGCGCTTCCAGTCCTCGTAGCTGACCCAGACCACCTTGCGCTCGTCCAGCAACGCCTCCAGGACGGTCCGGCCGGGCTTGCCGCCGGGCGCCACATCCTCGCCGATCTGCCGTGCGGCGACGTCGCCGTCGGGCTTGTTGGTGCCGATGACGCCGGTCGGGCCGCGCTTGATCCAGCCCACCACGTACAGCCCGGGCTCGACGCGGCCGTCGTCGGACGGGACGATGCCGCGCATCTCGTCATAGGGCACGCCCTCGATCGGCTGGGCGCGATAGCCGATGGCGGCGACGACGAGCCTGGTCTCGAGCTCGAAGGTCTCGCCGGTGCCCTCGGCCCGGCCGTCGACCACGCGGGTGCGCTCGAGCCGGATCCCCTCGACCGTGTCGCCGCCCAGGATCTCGACCGGCTTGGCGTAGAACTCGAAATGGACGCGCTTGGTCTTGCCGCCGGGGTCGAGCCGGGTGAATCCGCGCAGCGTCTCGAGGTTCTTCTCGCGCAGGCGGCGGTCGCGGTCCGACCAGTCGCCCTCGACCGTGTCGGGCAGGAGCGCGGGGTCGACCACCGGGTGCGCGGCGGCGAGCTGACCCATCTCGCGCAGCTCGACATTGGTGAACTTGGCCTCGACCGGACCCCGGCGGCCGAACATGTAGACGTCGGTGATCGGCGCCGCCGAGATCTCCTCCTCGATCTCTTCGGGGATGTCGGTCCGCGCCATCTCTTCGGGTGTCTTGACCAGCACGCGCGCGATATCGATGGCGACGTTGCCGTTGCCGATCAGCGCCACGTTGGGCGTGTCCAAATCGGGGTCGAGCTGCTGGAAGTCGGGGTGGCCGTTGTACCAGCCGACGAACTCGGCCGAGCCGAACACGCCCGCCTTGTCCTCGCCGGGAATGCCGAGCTCGCGGTCGAAGGGCGCGCCGATGGCGAGCACGACGGCGTCGTACATCTCGCGCAGCTCGGCCACCGAGACGTCGCGGCCGACTTCGACATTGCCGTAGTAGTTCACCTGCTTGGTCAGCGCCGTCTTTTCGTATGCCTTGGCGACGCGCTTGGTGCTCTGATGATCGGGCGCGACCCCGAAGCGGATCAGGCCGAAGGGCGTCGGCAGGCGGTCGAGGATGTCGATCGAGGCGTCGTCGACGGTCTTGAGAATGGCGTCGGCCGTGTAAAATCCGGCCGGCCCCGAGCCGACAATGGCGACGCTGAGTGGCATGCGGTACCCCCCGGTAGGCTTGGGCTGTTGCTCTTGTTGGCGGGAGGTTAGTGGGTTTCCCGCCGTATTGAAACCGCCGCCCGCCCCCGCGCGGCCGGCCTGCGCGCTAAGGGTGTTCGCACCCGAGGCCGCGTATTAATGGCCTTGGGCGACCGGCGCCGATGGGTGCCGGACGGCCGGTGAGACCCGCGAGGAGGAGGGCGCGATGCCCAACCGCAATCTGTTGATCCTGATCGCCGCCGCCTCTGTGGCGATAGGCGTGTGGCTCCTGATCCAGGGCCGCGGCGCCGACGGCGACGCGATCCGCGTCGGCGAGATCAACTCCTACAGCGCCATCCCGCAATTCACCGAGCCTTACCGCAAGGGCTGGCAGATGGCGGTGGCCGAAATCAACGCGGCGGGCGGCGTGCTGGGCCGGCCGCTCGAGGTGGTCTCGCGCGACGACGGCGGCAAGCCGGGCGACGCGGTGCGTATCGCCGCGGTCATGCGGGTGGCGACAGGTGACGAGGCACT
>CAZMTC010000151.1:4291-8870 GCA_964569105.1 uncultured Alphaproteobacteria bacterium
AGGCCAACGAAAATGTCGAGCTGATCGCCGGCACCTTCCTGTCCAACGTCGGCCTCGCGGTGGCCGACTGGGCCAAGACTAACCGCACGCTGTTCGTGGCCGCCGAGCCGCTGTCGACCGCGCTGACCTGGGAGAAGGGCAACCGTTACACCTTCCGCCTGCGGCCCAACACCTACATGCAGGCGGCGATGCTGGCCAAGGCCGCGGCCGACCTGCCGGCCACGCGGTGGGCCACCATCGCGCCCAACTACGAGTACGGCCAGTCGGCGGTCGATGCGTTCAAGGCCCTGCTCGAGGCGCGCAAGCCGGACGTGGAGTGGGTCGCCGAGCAGTGGCCGCCCTTGTTCAAGCTCGATGCCGGACCGGCGATCCAGGCGCTGATCGAGGCCGAGCCCGACGCGATCTACAATGTCACCTTCGGCTCGGATCTCATCGAGTTCGTTCGCGAGGGCGAGACCCGCGGCCTGTTCGAGGGGCGGGAGGTCGTGAGCCTTCTGACCGGCGAGCCCGAATATCTGGAGCCGCTGGGCGCCGAGGCGCCGGTCGGTTGGATCGTCACCGGCTATCCCTGGTACGGCATCGAGACCGAGGCGCATCGGACGTTCCTGGACGCCTACACGGAGCGCTTCGACGAGACGCCCAAGCTCGGCTCGGTGGTCGGCTACATCACCTTCAAGGCGATCGCCGCAGGCATCGAGAAGGCGGGCTCGACCGACACGGACGCGATGATCGCGGCGATGAAGGGACTGGAGGTGCCGCAGACACCATTCGGCCCGATCGCCTTCCGCGCCATCGACCACCAGTCGACCATGGGCGCGTATGTCGGCCGCACCGACGTGCGCGACGGCAACGGCGTGATGGTCGACTTCGAGTACAAGAACGGCGCCGACTCCATGCCGTCCGACGAGGAGATCCGGGAGATGCGGCCGGACGAGTAGCGCGCCCGCCCCTGCCCCCGGGGGAGACGCCCTTGGACTTCGTCGTCCTGCAGACGCTCAACGGGCTGGCCAGCGCCTCGTCGCTGTTCCTGGTGGCCGCCGGCCTGAGCATCATCTTCGGCGTCACCCGGGTGGTGAACTTCGCCCACGGCTCGCTGTACATGCTCGGCGCCTACTTCGCGGTCACGGTCGCGAAGCTGGCGGGGCTGGGGTTCTGGCCGGCATTGGTGCTGGCGCCGGCCGGCGCGGCGCTGGCGGGCGCCGCGATCGAGCTGGGCATCCTGCGGCGCATCTACGGGTCGACGGAGCTGTTCCCGCTGCTCGCCACCTTCGGCGTGGTGCTGATCGTCAAAGACCTGGTGCCGCTGATCTGGGGGCCGGCCGACATCGTCGGGCCCCGCGCACCGGGGCTCGAGGGCGCGGTGACCATCCTGGGCGGGCGGTTTCCGGCCTACGACCTGTTCCTGATCGCGCTGGGGCCCGCCGTGCTCGCTGGACTGTGGCTCGCCTTCCACCGCACGCGCTGGGGCGTGCTGATCCGGGCGGCGACCGACAACCGGGTCATGGTCGGCGCGCTCGGCGTCGATACGGCGATCCTCTACACCGGCGTGTTCATGCTCGGTGCGGCACTGGCGGGACTCGGCGGCGCGCTGCAGCTGCCGCGCGAGCCGGTCAACCACGGCATGGACCTGGCCGTGATCGTCGAGGCGTTCGTCGTCGTGGTGGTCGGCGGCATGGGCTCGGTCGCCGGCGCGTTCCTGGCCGCCGTGATCATCAAGGTCGCCTCCGCCTTCGGCATCGCGCTGATCCCCGAGAGTTCGCTGGTGCTGATGTTCGCGATCATGGCGCTCGTGCTGATCGTCAGGCCGCAGGGCCTGCTGGGTCGGCGCGAGGAGGTCGGCGAGCACGGCCACCGGCATGCCGGCGCACCGATCCTGCCGCCGGGGCGCGGCGTACTGGCCGCGGCCGGGCTTGCGGTCGCGGTGCTCGCCGTGGCGCCGGCGATCTTGGGGACACACGAGCTGTTGGTGCTCGCGGAAATTCTGATCTTCGTCCTGTTCGCGGCGTCGCTGCACCTGATCATGGGGCCGGGCGGAATGGTGAGCTTCGGCCACGCCGCCTATTTCGGGCTCGGCGCCTACGGCGTCGCGCTGGCGATGGACCGGCTGGGCACGCCGATGGAACTCGGGCTGCTCGCGGGGCTGGGCGCGGCTGCGGCGGGCGGGCTCCTGGTGGGTTGGTTCTCGGTGCGGCTCTCGGGCGTGTACCTCGCCATGCTGACATTGGCCTTCGCGCAGATCCTGTTCGCCGCGGCGACGCAGTGGATCGCGCTCACCGGCGGCGACGACGGCATCCTGGGCCTGTCGCGGCCGGGCTGGGCGGCCGGGCCGGTGGCGTTCTATTACGTCGCGGCGGCGGCCTGCACCGTGGGCGTTCTGGCTCTGCTGTTCGCCGCGCTGAGCCCTTTCGGGCTGGCGTTGCGCGCGGTACGCGACGCGCCGCACCGGGCGGCGGCATCGGGCATCGACGGCGGCCGCCAGCAATGGTTCGCCTTCGCGGCGGCCGGGCTGTTCGCGGGGCTGGCCGGCGGGCTCTACGCCGCGCTCAAGACCCAGGTGTTCCCGGACGTGCTGGCGGTCGATACCTCGGTCGACGCATTGGCCATGGTGTTGCTCGGCGGGATCGAGACGCTGGTCGGCCCGGTGGTCGGCGCGGGTGCCTTCCAGACCCTGCGCATCACGCTCACCGGCGCCGTCGATTTGTGGCAGATGGTGCTGGGCATTCTCATCGTCGCCATGGTGCTGGCCTTCCCGCAGGGCCTGGTCGGCTTCGTGCGCGCGGGGCGGCGATGAGCGCGCTGCTCGCGCTCGAGGGGTTGCGCGTGCGCTTCGGCGGGCTCGAGGCGCTGGCCGGGCTGTCCTTCGCGCTGGAGCCGGGCGAGCGTGTGGCGCTGATCGGACCCAACGGCGCCGGCAAGACCACCTGCTTCAACGCCATCGACGGGCGCCGTCCGCCCGACAGGGGCCGGGTCGTGCTCGATGGCCGCGACATCGCCGGCACGGCGCCGCACCGGGTGCAGCGGCTGGGCGTCGGCCGCACCTTCCAGATCACCGGGCTGTTCGCCTCGATGACCGCGCGCCAGAACGTTCAGGCCGCCCTGATCGCCCACCGCCACGGCGTGCTCGACCCGACGCGCCTGGCCGACCGCATGTTCCGCGCCGAGGCGACGGAGCTGCTGGAGCGCGTGGGACTGTCCGACGCCGGTGACGGGGTGGCCGGGTCGCTGGCACACGGCGACAAGAAACGGCTCGAGCTGGCCGTGGCGCTCGCCGGCGAGCCGCGCCTCCTGCTGATGGACGAGCCCACCGCGGGCATGGCGCCGGGCGAGCGCACGGCACTGATGGAGCTGGTCGACGAGACGGCGGACGCGGCCGGCCTGACGCTGCTGTTCACCGAGCACGACATGGACGTGGTCTTCGCGCATGCATGGCGCATCGTGGTGCTCGATCGCGGCGCGGTGATCGCCGACGGGCCGCCCGAGGCGGTACGCGAGAACGCCGAGGTGCGGGCGGTGTATCTCGGGGACTGAAGGCGTCGGCGGCGCGCTCCTCAGTGCACCAGGAACTCGCCCTTGGCGAAGCGGAAGTCGGCCGGCTTGATCAGCTCGGCGTTGGCGACGCGGACCGAGTGCAGCCGACCCTCGATGTTGCGCTCCCAATAGCTGAGGAACTTGCGCAGCTCGGGAAATTCCGGCGCGCGGTCGAGGCGCTGCCAGACGAAGCTCTGCAGAAGCTCGGGAAAGTCGGGCAGATGGTACAGGATCTCGGCCGTGGTCAGCCGGTAGGACTTGAGTTGGAGCGCCATATCGGACATCGGCGGCCTCACTCCTCGTGTGGTTGCCGCCCGGCCGCTCCGGGACCGGAGCCCGCCGGGCCCCTCGTGTACGGTCCTTATTTTTGACCTCGATTCATGAAGGGCAAGTAAAAAATTATTGCGAATCAGTCTGTTGGCAGACACTGGCGGCGAGTGCCGAGCGACGCTGCCCAGGACTCCGAATTGCCCGTTTCGCGACCCCTTTCGTGGCGTCTTGACAGCGTTTGAGGCAGTGACTAAATGGCCATTAGCACTCACCTGGGGAGAGTGCTAATATCTCTTCACAGGTTTGTCTCAGATGGAGGAAGGACAATGAACTTCAGGCCCCTGCACGACCGGGTTCTGGTACGCCGCATCGAGGCGGAGGACAAGACCTCGGGCGGCATCATCATTCCCGACACGGCGAAGGAGAAGCCCATCGAGGGCGAGGTCCTGGCGGTCGGCCCGGGCGCCAAGAACGACAAGGGCGAAGTGGCGCCGATGGACGTCAAGGTGGGCGATCGCGTGCTGTTCGGAAAGTGGTCAGGCAACGAGGTCACGATCGAGGGCGAGGAGCTCGTGATCATGAAGGAGTCTGACATCATGGGGATCATCGAGACCACCGCGAAGGCCAAGAAGGCAGCCTGACGCGGATCGGGGTCTCTTACAGGAGCAAGGACAGATGGCAGCCAAGGAAGTGAAGTTTTCGGTCGACGCGCGCGACCGGATGATGAAGGGCGTGGACACGCTGGCGAACGCGGTGAAGGTGACGCTGGGGCCTAAGGGGC
>CAZMTC010000152.1:0-258 GCA_964569105.1 uncultured Alphaproteobacteria bacterium
ATCCGTGCCGCGGTCGACAACCGGCGCATGGCCGAGACCGTGGGCATCGACGTCGACAACCTGTTCGTCCTGACCTTCGCCGTCGGCAGCGGCCTGGCCGGTGCCGGCGGCGCGCTGGGCACCGAGGTGTTCGGCGTCAACCCGACCTACGCGCTCCAGTATCTGGTGTTCTTCCTGCTGGTGGTGTCGGTGGGCGGGCTGGGCAGCCTGCGCGGCGCCTTCGTCGCGGCGCTGCTACTGGGCATCATCGACACCGCG
>CAZMTC010000152.1:268-8783 GCA_964569105.1 uncultured Alphaproteobacteria bacterium
CTACATGCCGCAGGGCGGCGGCTTCTTCATCTACGCCGCCGCGATTGTGATTTTGCTGCTGCGTCCCGCCGGTCTGTGGGGGAAGCAGGCATGATGGCGCGCGCGTCCGCGAACCCGGCGGTCGACGCCCTGGTCCGCCGCCACCGCCCGCACTGGGCCGAGGCGCTGCCATGGGTCCTTGCGATCGTGGTGATGCTCGCGATGCCCGAGTTCATGGCGCTGTGGACCCATATCGCCATCCTGATCCTGTTCGCGATCTCGCTCGACCTGGTGCTCGGCTATGCCGGCATCGTCACGCTGGGCCACGCCGCCTTCTTCGGCATCGGCGCCTATGCGGCGGGCCTGATCTCGGCGCAGCATGGGTGGAACGAACCGGTCACCGGGCTTCTGTTCGCCGGTGCCGTAGCCGCGGCGCTGGGCTTCGTCGCCGGGCTGATCATCCTGCGCACCCACGGGCTGACGCTGCTGATGCTCACCCTGGCGACCACGATCATGCTGGCCGAGCTCGCCAATTTCGAGGCCGACTACACCGGCGGCTTCGACGGCCTGTTCGGCATCGAGATGGAGCCGATCTTCGGCTTCCTGTCCTTCGATGGCACGCTCCTGGGCACCGGCATCCCGTTCACCGGGTTCGAGTTCAACCCGCTCGACTTCACCAACAAGTACCTCTACGCGCTGGCCGTGCTGTTCATCCTGTTCGCTTTCGCGCGGACGCTGGTGCACTCCCCCTTCGGCCGCTCGCTGGTCGGCATCCGGGAGCGCGCGACGCGCATGCACGCGATCGGCACGCCGGTGCATATGCGGCTGGTGGCCATCTATACGATCTCTGCGGGGATGGCGGGGATCGCCGGCGGCCTGATGGCGCAGACCGAGGCCTTCGTAACGCCGCACGTGTTCAGCTTCGAGCTGTCGGGCGAGATTCTGATCATGCTGATCCTCGGCGGCAAGGGCCGCCTCTACGGGGCCTTCGTGGGCGTGATCGTGTTCGAGATGCTCAAGGACCAGCTCGCCAAGCTTGACCCGCAGCTCTGGCAGTTCGGGGTCGGTCTGGTGCTCGTGCTTGCGGTCCTGTTCGCCCGCAAGGGGCTGTACGGGCTGGCCGAGGATTTGTGGCTGATGTTGCGGGCGCGCTACGGTCGCGTGCCGGACACGCCGGAAGCCGGCGGCGGGGAGCGGCCGGCATGAGCGCGGCGGTGCTGGAAACCCGGCAGCTCTCGAAGGCGTTCGGCGCGCTCGAGGTGGCGCGCGCGATCGACTTCAAGCTGGTGCGCGGCGCCCGTCACGCGCTGATTGGCCCGAACGGCGCCGGCAAGACGACTCTGGTCAACCTGCTCTCCGGCAAGCTGCGACCGAGCGAGGGGCAGGTGCTGCTCGAAGATCAGGACATCACGAGGATGAGCGAGGCGCGGCGCGTCAAGCACGGCATTGCGCGCACCTTCCAGATCAACACACTGTTTGCCGGGCTCACGGTGCTCGACAACGTCACGATGGCGGTGTCCGAGCGTCATGGTGCCGCGTGGTCGCCGATCAAGCCGCTGGGGCTGCGGCGCGACATCGTCGACGAGGCTATGCAGCTGATCACGACGCTGCGGCTCGACGACGACGCGGGCCGATTGGTGCGCGAGTTGCCCTACGGCCGCCAGAGGCTGGTCGAGATCGCCATCGCGCTGGCGCTCGACCCGAAGGTTCTGCTGCTCGACGAGCCCGCGGCCGGCGTGCCCTCGGCCGAGAGCCACATCATCCTCGACACGATCGACCATCTGCCGGGCGACATCGCGGTGCTGATCATCGAGCACGACATGGACGTGGTGTTCCGCTTCGCCAGGGAGATCACGGTCCTGGCGCAGGGGGCGGTCCTCGCCCAGGGCAGTCCCGAGGTCGTCGCGAACGATCCCGAGGTCCGCTCGGTCTATCTGGGCGAGGCGCTCAATGGCTGAGGTATTGGCGCTCGAGCACGTGACAGCCGGCTACGGCCCGACCGTGGTGCTCGAGGAAGTCTCCTTCGCGCTCGAAGAGGGCGAGAGCGTATCGCTGATCGGGCGCAACGGCGTGGGCAAGACGACGTTGCTGGCCACCGTGATGGGCCACACGACGCTGCACGGCGGGACGCTACGCTACGCTGGCGACGACCTGCGCAAGGTGCCGATATTCCGCCGCGCCCGCACCGGGCTTGGCCTGGTGCCGCAGGAGCGCGAGATCTTTCCCTCGCTCACCGTGCGCGAGAACCTGGAGGTCGGCGCCCGACCCGGGCGCTGGACGCTCGACGCGGTTACGGAGCTGTTCCCGAACCTGCGCGAGCGCACCGGCAACTACGGCAACCAGCTGTCGGGTGGTGAGCAGCAGATGCTCGCGATCGCGCGGGCATTAATGGGCAATCCCAGGGTGCTGCTGCTCGACGAGCCGTCGGAGGGCCTGGCGCCGCTGATCGTGGCCGAGTTGATGCGCGTCATGACCACCCTGCGCGACGACGAGGGCCTGTCGATCGTGCTGGTCGAGCAGAACGCCCGCGTGGCGCTCGACTTCTCGCCCCGCACGGTGGTGTTGGACAAGGGTCGCATCGTCCATGACGGCGACAGCGCCGAGCTGCGCGAGACCGAGGGGATGCTGGACAAGCTGTTGGGCGTGGGCGCCGGCTGAGTCCCTGTCACAATCCGGCACGCCGATCCGTCACCGTACTCGAGAGCAACCACGGAGACGGAGCACTTTCATGTCCGACACGATTCTGGTGGCCGGAGTGGCGCGAGCACGCGCGGCCGCGTGCTGGCTGGCAGCCGCGCTGTTTGCCGGCAACGGCCTGTTCATGCTCGCCGACCCAATCGGGTGGTGGGCGGTGACGCCGGGCGCCGCTGAGAGTGGCGTTATGAACGGCCATTTCGTGCGCGACGTCGGTCTTGCATTCATCGCAAGCGGAACGGCCGCCGTCATCGGTGCCCTGCGCCCGACGGCCGGCTTCTGGGCTATGCTCAGCGCCAGCGTGTTCGTCGTCGGCCACGGCCTGCTGCATGTCGCAGAGGGCTGGCTGGGCCTGGGGGACCACGTGATGCACGCCGAGGAGGCCGTGGGCACGCTCGGCCAGACCGCGGTGGCGGCGGGGCTGACCTGGTGGTTGCGGCCCGCGGGAGGCGCACGATGATCGGTGGATGGATCGAGCGGCAGATCGTCAAGGTCGAGCGCCAGACCGGCGAGAGCGCCGACTGGCTGCGCGACGTGGCGGCGCAGTCCCGCGCGGCGTTCTTCAAGTTCGCGGCGTTCATGCCGCTGGCCAGGCACAATGCCGCCGCGCCCGCCGACGCCGCGGCGGTCGCGCGCATCGCGGCGACGAAGAACGAGGATTGCGGGCCGTGCGTGCAGACGGTGGTCAACTACGCCGTGGCGGCGGGCGTGGATCCGGCCGTGATCCAGGCGGTGCTGGACGGGGCGCCGGAGCGGCTGACGGACGATCTCGCCGCAGTGTACCGTTACGCGGTCGCGGTAGCGACGGCCGCCCCCGAGGCGACCGAGCGGGTCGAGGAGGTGCGGCGGCGCTACGGCGACGCGGCCCTGGTCGACCTGGCGCTGGGCATCGCGACGACGCGGGTGTTTCCCACCGCCAAACGCGGGCTGGGACACGCCGTGTCCTGCACCCAGGTGCGAATCACGACCCGAGACACGCGCGAGACGGCCGATGCCTGAAACGACCGCCACCGACAAGACCGCGGTGTTCGGGCGAGAGCGGCAGCGGCTGCTCGGCCTCGCCTACCGCATGCTCGGCTCCTGGGCCGAGGCGGAGGACGCGGTTCAGGAGGCGTGGCTGCGCTGGCATCGGACGGAGGCGGCCGAGATTCGCTCGCCCGCCGCCTGGTTGACCACAGCCGTGACCCGCATCTGCATCGACGAGCTGCGCTCGGCGCGCATCGCCCGCGAGCAGTATGTCGGCACCTGGCTCCCAGAACCGGTAGCCACCGAGGATGCGGGCCCCGACGGCCGGATCGAGATGCTCGACGGGCTGGAGGTCGCGCTCTTGGTGGTGCTCGAGCGGCTGGCGCCGGCCGAGCGGGCCGCGTTCCTGCTGCGCGAGGTGTTCGACTACGGCTATGACGAGATCGCCGCGATTCTGGGAAAGTCCGAGGCCGCTTGCCGGCAGCTGGTCAGCCGCGCGCGTCGGCGGGTCAACCAGGACCGGCCGCGCTTCGAGGTCGTGCCGGGAGAGCAGGAACGCGTATTCGGGGTCTTCGTCAGCGCGGTCGAGAGCGGCGACCTCGCCAAACTGGAGAGCCTGTTCGCCGAGGATGCGGCGCTCTACTCCGACCACGGCGGCAAGGCGGTCGCGGCGCGCAACGTGGTCCGTGGCGCCGAGCGGATGTCGCGGTTCTTCGCCGGGCTGCGGCGCAAGATGTCCTCACGGCACAGCGTCCGCCCCTGCCGCATCAACGGCATGCCGGGACTGTTGGGCTACGAGGACGGCACGCTGATCACGGCGCTGGCCTTCGAGGTCGCCGAGGGGCGCATTCGCACGGCCTATGCCTGGCGCAATCCGGACAAACTGCGGACGTTGTCCCAGGCGAACTGAGGCCGCCTACCGCCCCAGCGCTCGTGCCGCATCGTCGAGCCAGGCGCGGTCGACCTCCTTGAGGCGCGGGCCGATGACCTCACGGACGCGGCGGTGGTAGCGGTCGAGCCAGGCGGTTTCCGTGGCGTCGAGCATCGCGGGCTCGACCAGCGTGAGGTCGATGGGCGCGAGGGTCAGGGTCTCGAAGCCGAGCAGGTCGCGTTCGGCCCCCGCCGGGCGCTCGACCGGGACGACGGTGACCAGATTCTCGATCCGGATGCCGTAGGCGCCGGCTTTGTAGTAGCCGGGCTCGTTCGAAACCACCATGCCCGGACGCAATGCCACGGAATTGGGCAGCTTGGAGATGCGCTGCGGACCCTCGTGGACCGCGAGATAGGCGCCGACGCCGTGGCCCGTGCCGTGGTCGTAGTCGAGCCCGGCCTGCCAGAGCGGCGCTCGCGCGAGCGCATCCAGCTGTGAGCCGGAGGTCCCTTCCGGGAACACCGCCGTCGCCAGCGCGATATGGCCCTTGAGCACGCGGGTGAATCGCTCACGCATCTCGGCGGTCGGCTCGCCGATGGCGACGGTACGGGTGACGTCGGTGGTGCCGTCGAGATACTGGCCGCCCGAATCGACCAAATACAGCGTCCCCGGCTCGAGCGCGCGGTCGGAGGCCTCGGTCACCCGGTAGTGCACAATGGCGCCGTTGGGGCCGGCGCCCGATATGGTGTCGAAGCTGAGGTCGCGGAAATGCTCGCCCTCCTGCCGGAACGCCTCGAGCCGGGCGGCAGCTCCGAGCTCGGTGACACCACCCTTCGGTGCCTCGCGCGACAGCCAGGCGAGGAAGCGGGCCAGCGCCACACCGTCGCGCCGGTGGGCGGCGCGGATGCCGTCAAGCTCGACCGGGTTCTTGCACGCCTTGGGCAGCAGGCAGGGGTCGGGCCCGCGAGCCACGGAGCCCCCCGCGTCTTCGATCCGGCGGGCGACCCAGGCCGCGGCGGTGGCGGGATCGACCCGCACCCTGGCGCCGCGCTTGCCCAGCGCGTCGAGCGCTGGGCCGAAGTCGTCGGGCATGCGGCGCCTGACTTCGGCGTCCAGGTGGCCGTCCAGCCCCTCGGCCTTGCGCGGGTCGACGAACCAGTCGACGGCGCCGTCGGCATGAACGACGGCAAAGGACAGCGGCAGCGGCGTGCGCGGGACATCGCCGCCGCGGACGTTGAGCAACCATGCAATCGACTCGGGCAGGGTCAGCACGGCGGCGTCGTGCCGCTCCTTGCGCAGCGCCGCGGCGATCTCAGCGCGCTTGTCCGCCGAGCTGCGGCCCGCGAACGCCAGCGAATGCGGCACCACCGGCGCGATCGGTGGACCCGGCCGGTCCAGCCAGACCGCGTCGAGCGGATTGCTCGCGCACGCCTCCAGCGCCGCGCCGGCACGCTCCGCCGCGGCGGCCATGCGGCCGACGCCGTCGAGAGTGTGGAGCCAGGGGTCGTAGCCCAGCCGGCCATCGGCCGGCAGGTGCTCGGCGATCCAATCGGTGGCCGAGGTCTCGGCTTGGTGGACCACGGTGAACGCCTCGGTGTCGACCTGCTCGGCCGCCTGCAGGGTGTAACGGCCATCGACGAACAGCGCCGCATCCTCGGCCAGCACCACGGCCATTCCCGCCGAGCCGTCGAAGCCAGTCAGCCAGGCCAGGCGCTCGGCACGCGGCGGGACGTATTCGCCCTGGTGCTCGTCGGCGCGCGGTACGACGAAGCCCGCGAGTCCGTGCCGCGCCAGCTCGGCGCGCAATGCAGCCAGGCGGTCGGCATGGGTTCGCAGCGATGGCTCGGAGCGGCTGGCACGGTCGTCCATGGTCCGGCGAGGCTACGCCGCGGCCCCGCAGGCGCGCAAGGTTGGTACGCAGGGAAAGCAACAGCATGCAAACAGCTCATGTTGCGATGCAAAAAAATTTGATGGAAACGCCCTGCCGATGCCCTAAATCCTTAACTGCGGCGCAGCACGATGGTGTCCGCGCCCACCAAACCTCAGCGTCGTGGAACCTGCCATGGATACCCCCAACACCACCCACGCACGGCCCCAACAGGAGGCTTACGCCCGCGGCGACGTCTTGCGCATGATGGCGCTGGCCCGCCAGGATCGGGCGGCGGCGCTCGGCGCCGGGCTGCGCATCGCGGCGCGCGTGCTGAGCTGGCCCGTTCGTGCAGCCCTGATCGAGCCTTTCAAAGCCTGGCGCCGGCGCGAGCGCATTCGCACCGGTCTCAAGGGCATGCCCGACGGCGTGCTGCACGATATCGGCATGACCCGCGACCGCCTGCCCTACCTGATCGCGCGCGAACGCGACCGGGACGTGGCCTAGGCGGCACCCACCGAAGAGCGAACGAGGCCGGCCCCGTATCCGGGACCGGCCGTTTCGTACCGCAGTCCGCTACCACGCCAGCACCAGGGTCGGCCAGTCGCCCTGGCGGATGCGGCGGACGAGGCCCAGACGCTGGGTGCGGTAGGCAGCCAGCACCTCGGCCTCCTGGTGCGCCAAGAGGCCCGAGAGCACGACCAGGCCGCCGGGCGCCAGCACCCGCCCGATCGCGGGCGCGAGGCGGACCAGCGGACCCGACAGGATGTTGGCGACGATCAAGTCGTAAGGTGCGCCGGCTCGGATCGCCGGATGGCGCAGGCCGGGCGCGCAGACAGTGCGCACCCAGGAATGGACGCGATTGCGCCGGGCGTTCTCGGCCGCCACGCGGACGGCGACGGGATCGATGTCGGCGGCCATGACGGGGATGCGCCAGAGCTGCGCCATGGCGATGGCCAGGATGCCCGAGCCGGCGCCGAGATCGAGCGGCCGCGCCGGCCGCTGGCGGCGCGCGATGGACTGGAGCGCGACCAGGCAGCCGCGCGTGGTTTCGTGCGCCCCGGTGCCGAACGCCTGGCCGGCGTCGAGCTCGATGGCGCGGGCGCCCGCGGGGACCGGCCCTTCGAAGAAAGAGGCGTGGACGAAGTGGGGGCCGATGCGGATGGGCTCGAAGCTGGCTCGGTTCTCCGCCAGCCAGTCGCGGCCTTCGATATAGCGGATCTCCGGACGAGCCCGGACACCGGCCTGGGCGAGCGCCGCCTCGATGCGGGCGCCGTCGGCTTCGGCGGTGAAGTAGCCGGTCACGGCCCATTGCCCCGCACCCGCCTCGAACGACGAGACGGTCTCGGTGAAGCGCTCCAAGGTTTCGGTGGCCGCCTGCGCGAGCGCGGCGGGCACCGCGACTTCGACGGTCCAGATCGCTGCGTGCATGGCCGGGAGACTATTGCCTCCGCCGCTCGATGCCTACCGGCAGATCGGGATAGCGCGCCATCTCCGGATCCGCGAACAGCGACCGGTCGGTGAGGTAGTCGACCAGCATGTCGGTAGCGTCGACGCCCCAGAACACCTCGCCGTCGACCACGAAACTCGGCACGCCGTAGACGCCGCACGCGATCGCCTCGGCGGTGTTGGCCTTGATGCCGTCCTTGGCCGCCGGGTCGTTGATCGCGGCCTGCGGATCGGCGACGCCCAGCCGCCCGGCGAGCGCCGCGAACTCGCTGGGATCGTTGGGATCGCGGCCCTCCTCCCAGATGAAGTCGAAGATGGCATGGACGGTCGCCGGGTCGTTGCCCAGCGACTGGCACAGCCGCAGGGGCTTGAGCGGCAGGAATGGGTGCGCGGGCGGCATGATGAAGGGGACGTCGTTGCGTCGCGCCCACCAGCGGCACAGCCGGTAGGTGCCCAGGCGCTTGGGCGCGAGCTCGGCCGGCCCGCTGGTGCCCCAGTGCGTGAGGATGGCGCCGAACAGCACCGGCTTCATCGCGTAGGCGAAGTCCGGCGGCAGCCGGTCGAGGATGCGGCTCTGCAAATAGCTGAACGGCGATATGAAGTCGAAGTACCAGGTGCCGGTGGCCATGGCGCGATCCTCCCAGATTGCCCAGACACGATAGCGTTAGTTGACGTTTACGTAAACGGAA
>CAZMTC010000153.1:0-8758 GCA_964569105.1 uncultured Alphaproteobacteria bacterium
AGCACTACGTTCGGGACGTAGGGGCCGGAGGTTCGAATCCTCTCTCCCCGACCAGTATCAGAAAGCGGCGCCCTTCGCGGGGCGCCGCTTTCTTTTTCGACGGGGCGGCCGCATACTTTCCGCCGTGGCGGTGCCGAGGGCGCCGCCGGCGGGAGCGCGGATGGGCACCTTCTTCATCGTCGCCGCCCTGGTCTTCATCGCCGTCGACCTGTTCATCTGGGTCCAGAGCGGGCAATGGGACGGTGTCACACCGATCGCCCTGCTGGCCGATTTCGACGTCGACCCACGGCCCCGAACGCCCTGGGCCTGGGCCAACGGCGCGCTCCTGTGGCTCCTCCATTTGCCGATGTGGGCCTGGTGCCTGCTCTTGGGCTTGATCTTCCGCCTGCGCGGCGCGCGCTGAGCGCGCCCGAGCCGATCGCGCGCTATCAATACGCCCGGTCGATCGCGAACTCGTTGACCTCGAGCAGCGCGGCCTTGGCCTCGCCGTCGGGAAAGATGCCCAGCGCGTCGCGGGCGATGGCGCCGTAGTGACGCGCGCGCTCGACGGTGGCGTCGAGCGTGCCGTGCCTGCGCAGCAGGCCGAGCGCGTGCTCGAGGTCGCCCTCGCGCATGTCCTGGTCGTGGAGCGTGCGGCGCCAGAAGGTGCGCTCTTCCTCGCTGCCGCGCCGGTAGGCGAGAATGATCGGCAGGGTGATCTTGCCGTCGCGGAAGTCGTCGCCGACGGCCTTGCCCAGCTCGTCCTCGGCGGCCGCGTAGTCGAGCGCGTCGTCGACCAGCTGGAAGGCGATGCCCAGGTTGAGGCCGAAGCAGTCGAGCGCCTCCTCCTCCGCCTTCGAGCGCTCGCCCAGCACCGCGCCGATGCGGCAGGCGGCGGCGAACAGCGTCGCGGTCTTGCAGCGGATGACGTCGAGATAGGCGCTCTCCGACGTCTCGGTGTCGTTGGCGGTGATGAGCTGCTGCACCTCGCCCTCGGCGATCACCGACGACGCGTTGCACAGGATGTCGAGGATCGGCAGCGAGCCCGCCTCGACCATGAGCTGGAAGGCGCGGGAGAACAGGAAGTCGCCGACCAGCACCGAGGGCTTGTTGCCCCATACGGCATTGGCGGACTGGAGCCCACGGCGCAGCCCGCTCTCGTCGACCACGTCGTCGTGGAGCAGCGTCGCGGTGTGGATGAACTCGACCGAGGCGGCCAGACCGATATGGGCCCGGCCCTCGTAGCGGCACAGCCGCGCCGACGCCAGGGTCAGCATCGGGCGCAGCCGCTTGCCGCCCGCGGCGATCAGATGGCCGGCGAGCTGCGGGATCAGCGCCACGGGGCTGTCCATGCGTTTGACGATCAACTGATTGACCGCCTGCATGTCCTCGCCCACCAGGGCCTGGATACGGTCGACCGACGGAGGCGCATCCTTGCCGCGTCCGCCGCCGAGGCTTACGACTACGGCCATGCCTTCCTTCCGCTTGACCCGCTGCGCCGCTGGCCCGAGCATAGGTCTTCCGGGGGGTCGGTCAAGTAGGCACGGCCCCACGCGCCGCCCGAGGCGCGACCCCCGAGCGAAGCCCCGCCGATGCGCGAGCTCCTGAGCACCACCGATCCCGTGGTCCTGTCCTTCGCCCTGTCGATGCTCGAGCAGGCGGGGATCGAGGCGGTGGTGTTCGACCAGCACATGTCGATCATGGAGGGCTCGATCGGTATCCTGCCGCGCCGCGTCATGGTCGCGGACGAGGACCATGCCCGCGCCGTGCGCGTGCTGGAGCAGTCAGGGCAGCCGGTGCCGCTGACGCGGCCGGAGGGCTGAACCCCGCTGTCCTATTCCGCCTCCTCCCGAACGTTCTCCTGCTCCTGAGCGCTCTTCTGGTTCTCGAAGTGCTCGCGGCAGCGCCCCGCGATGGCGCGGTAGAACTTGGCCGGGTTGCGGCTCTTCCACTCGTCCGAGTGGGCGAACATGTACTCGTTGATCGCGTCGCGCATCTCGCCCACGCCGACCGTCTCGGTGCAGGCGAGAAACCACTTCATCCGGCCGACGTCGCCGCCGAAGGCCGGCGCGAGGATCATGCCGTCCATCAGCCCGGAGACATAGGCGCTCTTGCTCCGGCCGGGCATGTCGACATAGTCCCGGCCGCTGGTGAAGCCGCCCGGGATCTTGGTCCCGTCGCCCTGCTCCTCGTCCTGGCCGCCCTGCTCGGCCATGGCCGCCGCCGCGAGCATCGTCAGGGCCACTGTCGTCGCGATCACACGCATCCGCACGCTCCGCCTTGTCCCGGTTCGACGATATGCGGAGACTAGCTCGGATTTGTGTCGAACGGAATTGGCGCCGGAGCGATGGACGAGACGCTCGACGCGTTGCTGGGCGGCCGGGTGCGGCTGCGCCAGCCGGCCAAGGGCTACCGGGCGGCGATCGACCCGGTACTGCTGGCGGCCGCCGTGCCGGCGCGCGCCGGGCAGCGGGTACTCGATCTGGGCACCGGCACCGGCGCGGCGGCGCTGTGCCTGGCGGCGCGGGTGCCGGGCGTTCGGGTGACGGGGCTCGAACTGCGGCACGAGCATGCGGCGCTCGCCGCGCGCAATGCCGCCGAGAACGGGCTCGGGGCCGAGATCGCGGTCGTCGAGGGTGACGTCGCCGACCCGCCGGCCGCACTCACGCCGGTCGGCTTCGACCACGCGATGGCCAACCCGCCGCATCTGCGCGCCGGCACCGACGCCCCGCCCGATGCGGCCCGCGCCGCGGCGCATGTCGAGGGAGATGCCGTGCTGGCCGTATGGATCGCCTGCGCGCTGACCATGGTCCGGCACAAGGGATCGGTGACGGTGATCCACCGCGCCGACCGGCTCGACGAGATCGCGGCGCTGCTGCGGCAGGGCGCGGGCGAGATCACCATCGTGCCGCTGTGGCCGCGCACCGGCGCCGAGGCCCGGCGCGTCATCGTGCGCGCGCGCAAGGGCGTCCGCTCGCCGGCGCGGCTGCTGTCGGGGCTGGTGCTCCACGACGCCGATGGTCGCTATACGCCGGAGGCCGAGGCGGTGCTGCGCGAGGGCCGGGCGCTTGGCATCCCCGCCGGCGGCGGTTAAGTGTGGGAAAACCCTGTTCGAGGACAGCCGCCCATGTGGCCCTTCACCCCCCGCACCCCCGTGGTCACCGTCGTCCGGCTGCACGGCGTCATCGGCCGGGTCGGCCCGTTGCGCGCCGGCATGACGCTCGGCTCCCTAGAGCATCAGATCGACCGCGCTTTCGCGCCGCGCGGCCTCGAGGCGGTTGCGCTGTCGATCAACTCGCCCGGCGGGTCGCCGGTGCAGTCGGCCCTGATCCACGACCGCATCCGCAAGGTGGCGGACGAGAAGGACATCCCGATCCTGGTCTTCACCGAGGACGTCGCCGCCTCGGGCGGCTACTGGCTGGCCTGCGCGGGCGACGAGATCTACGCCGACGCCAACTCGATCCTGGGCTCGATCGGGGTGATCAGCGCCGGCTTCGGCTTCCACGAGGCCATCGGGCGGCTGGGCATCGAGCGCCGCGTCCACGCTGCGGGCGAGAACAAGGCGATACTCGACCCGTTCCGCCCCGAGGACCCCGACGATGTCGCTCGCCTCGAGACGATCCAGGGCGACATCCATGCGAGCTTCAAAGACCTGGTACGAGCGCGCCGCGGCCGGCGGATCAAGGGTGAGGAGGAGGAGTTGTTCTCCGGCGCCTTCTGGACCGGCAAGCGGGCACTGGAGCTGGGGCTGATCGACGGCATCGGCGACATGCGCTCGGTGCTGCGCGACCGCTTCGGCAAGAAGGTCAAGATCCGTCAGGTTTCTCCCGCGCGCGGCCTGCTCCGCCGGCGCCTGAGCCTGGGCGGCACGGCGCCCGAACCGTCCGAATGGGCCGCCGCCGCGATCGCGGCGGTCGAAGAGCGGCTGACCTGGAACCGGTTCGGGTTGTGAGGTTTGTCCCTGACGGAAGCGCGGCGCGTCCGCGGCGCCCGCCGGACGGGCACTCCTTGACCCGACGGCGGCGGGCCGTCCTAATCCGGTCATGCTGTGGAAGGTTCTTCTTACCGTCGCGGTGGTGATCGCCGTCTGGTTCGGCTTCCGCTACGCCGAGCGGCTGGGCGCGCAACGTGAGCGCGAACGCGTCGGGCGGCGGCGTCAGCGGCGCGCAGAGCGCGACCGGAGTCCGCCCGAGGTCGAGGATCTGGTCGAATGCAGCGTCTGCGGCGCCTTCGTCGGCCGCGACACCGTGCCGTGCGGCCGCAGCGACTGCCCCTTCGCTTGATTCGCCCCTGGGCGCCCCCTATTGTGCGCCGCAAACAAAGCCCAACATCCGGGCCACCCCGCCATGCCGAAAAACACCAATGAAGACAACAGCTTCCAGGGCCTGATCCTGCGCCTGCAGACGTTCTGGGCGCGCCAGGGCTGCGTCATCCTGCAGCCCTACGACATGGAGGTGGGAGCGGGCACCTTCCATCCGGCCACCACGCTGCGCTCGCTCGGCCGCGCGCCGTGGAACGCAGCTTACGTCCAGCCCTCGCGCCGGCCGACCGACGGCCGCTACGGCGAGAACCCCAACCGCCTGCAGCACTACTACCAGTACCAGGTGCTGATGAAGCCTTCGCCGCCGAACAGCCAGGAGCTCTATCTCGACAGCCTGCGCGAGCTGGGCATCCACCCCGAGGAGCACGACATCCGCTTCGTCGAGGACGACTGGGAGAGCCCGACGCTGGGCGCCTGGGGCCTGGGCTGGGAGGTCTGGTGCGACGGCATGGAGGTGACCCAGTTCACCTACTTCCAGCAGGTCGGCGGCTTCGACTGCGACCCGGTGCCGGTGGAGCTGACCTACGGGCTCGAGCGGCTGGCGATGTACATCCAGGGCGTCGAGAACGTCTACGATCTGGACTTCAACGGCCGGGGCGTCAGCTACGGCGACGTGTTCCTTCAGGCCGAGCGCGAGTACTCCGCCTACAATTTCGAGCTCGCCGACACGGCGATGCTGGCGCGGCATTTCGAGGACGCGGAGGCCGAGTGTCGCGCGGTGCTCGCCGCCGGCGGCCCCCTGCCCGCCTACGACCACTGCCTCAAGGCCTCGCATTTGTTCAACCTGCTCGACGCGCGCGGCGTCATCTCGGTGACCGAGCGCCAGTCCTACATCCTGCGCGTCCGCGCGCTGGCCAAGGCCTGCTGCGAGGCCTGGCTGCGCTCGCAAGGCGAGCTCGACTCGGCAACCGCGGAGGCGGCGCAGTGATGGCCGCGGTCGACGAGCGCCGATCCCCTCCCCCCAAGGGGGGGAGGGATAGGGAGGGGGGTCCGAACAACACCTCCCCCCGCCGCTGGTCCGGTACCGCCACGCAGGCGAACGCCCGCCGCCTGCGCGCCGAAATGACCGACCCTGAACGTGTCCTTTGGTCGAAGCTGCGCCGCAGGCAGCTCGAAGGCCACCGCTTCCGCCGGCAGGTTCCGCTGGGACCGTACGTCGCCGATTTCGCCTGCATGGAGCCGAAGCTGGTCGTCGAGCTGGACGGCCACCAGCATGGCGATCGGATCGACCACGACGCCCGCCGGACCGAATGGCTCGAAGGCCAAGGCTTCCATGTGCTGCGGTTCGGCAACCCCGATGTCCGGGAGAACCTGGAAGGGGTCCTGCTGACCATCGCGAATGCCTTGCGAGAGCTCGACGATGGCAAGTGACGTGTTCCTTACCGTGGGCGCCGTTCCGGCGCCGCCCCCCTCCCTATCCCTCCCCCCTGCGGGGGGAGGGAAACGCGCCGCAGCACGTCGAACCGCGTTCCCTCCCCCCAAGTGGGGGAGGGATAGGGAGGGGGGTCACCACGAACAGCCCTTCGCGCCGCAGGCGCGTCCGCACGGAGGGCGCCATGGCTGAGCTGCTGGTCGAGCTGCTCTCCGAGGAGATCCCCGCGCGGATGCAGGCGCGCGCGGCGGCGGACCTGGAGCGGCTGGTCACCGAGGGGCTGAAGAAAGCCGGGCTGGAGCACGGCGCGGCGGCGGCCTATGCGACGCCGCGGCGGCTGGCGCTGGCGGTCGACGGGCTGCCCGAGAAGCAGCCTGACCTGCGCGAGGAGCGCAAGGGACCGCGCGTGGGCTCGCCCGACAAGGCGATCGAGGGCTTCCTGCGCTCGGTGGGGCTCGACAGCCTGGAGCAGTGCGAGAAGCGCGAGGTCAAGGGCAACGAGTTCTGGTTCGCGGTGATCGAGCGAAAGGGTCAATCGACGGTTGAGATACTACCTGACAAGATTTTCGGCGCGATTTTTGATCTGCCTTGGCCCAAGGCAATGCGGTGGAGTCTAGGCGGCAAACGTTGGATACGTCCGCTCCATTCAGTCTTGGCGCTATTTGATGGGAAGGTTCTCGACCTCGCAAATTATAACGATGGCCTGGACGCGATGATGTTTCCGCAAAACGTCCAGTTCAATGCGACTACTACCTGTGGACATCGCTTTTTGGCACCGGAGCCGTTCGCGGTAACGGGCTTCGCCGACTATCGGAACAAGCTGGCGGCGGCCAAGGTCATTCTCGACCCGGCCGAGCGGCGGCGGCGCATCCACGCGGAGGCCGTCGCGCTGGCGAAGAAGGAGGGGCTGACGCTGCGCGAGGACCCGGGGCTGCTCGACGAGGTCGCCGGGTTGGTCGAGTGGCCGGTGCTCTACATGGGCCGGATCGACGAGGCGTTCATGGCGGTGCCGCCCGAGGTGCTGATCACCTCGATGCGCACCCACCAGCGCTATTTCTCGTGCCTGAACCCCGACGGCTCGCTGGCGCCACGCTTCATCGTCGCCGCCAACATGGAGACCGAGGACGGCGGCAAGGCGGTGGTCGCGGGCAACGAGCGCGTCTTACGCGCGCGGCTGTCCGATGCGCGCTTCTTCTGGGATCAGGACCGGGCCAAGAGCCTGGAAAGCCGCATCCCGGCGCTCAACGGCATCACCTTCCACGCCAGGCTGGGCTCGGTGGGCGACAAGGTCGACCGCGTCGAGGCGCTGGCCGTGGCGCTGGCCGGGCATGTCGAGGGCGCCGACCCCGACCGCGTGCGCTCGGCCGCGCGCCTGGCCAAGGCGGACCTGGTCACCGAGATGGTCGGCGAGTTCCCCGAGGTGCAGGGCGTCATGGGCCGCTACTACGCGCTGCACGACGGCGAGCACGCGGAGGTCGCGGACGCGGTCCGCGACCACTACGCGCCGCAGGGCCCGAACGGCGCCTGCCCCACGGCGCCGGTCTCGGTCTGCGTGGCGCTGGCCGACAAGATCGACACGCTGGTCGGCTTCTGGGCCATCGACGAGAAGCCCACCGGCTCGCGCGATCCCTACGCGCTGCGCCGCGCCGCGCTGGGCGTGATCCGGCTGGTGCTGGAGAACGGGCTTCGCCTGAGACTTGCTGACATACTTAAAGAGGCCGCCTTCGAAGTTGGGAATCCTGACTATGGCAGCCCTGTCACCGCAGACATCGGCAATCTTCTGAGCTTTTTCATCGACCGATTAAAAGTGCATCTGCGCGAAGAAGGCGTGCGCCACGACCACATCGCCGCCGTGTTCGAGCTGGGCGGGGAGGACGATCTCGCGCGGCTGATGGCGCGGGTCGAGGCGCTGTCGGCGTTCCTGGCGACCGAGGACGGCGCCAATCTGCTGACCGCCTATCGCCGGGCGGCGAACATTCTGCGCATCGAGGAGAAGAAGGACGGCACCTCCTATGCCGCCGAGCCCGATCCCGCGCTGCTGACCGACCTGCACGAGCGGGCACTGGCCGAGGCGCTGGACGCGACGGCGGAGGACGCGGGCGCGGCGCTCGGGCGCGAGGCTTTCGGCGCGGCGATGGCGGCGCTGGCGCGGCTGCGCGCGCCGGTCGACACCTTCTTCGACGAGGTCACGGTGAACGCCGAGGACGCGGCGCTGCGCGCCAATCGGTTGAAGCTGTTGGCCAGAATCCGCGCGACCATGGACAAAGTCGCCGACTTCTCGAAGATCGAGGGTTGAGCACGTGACGAACCTTTGCCGCCACGGACAGGGACATGCCTGATACCAGCGAGACCGGCACCAAGTGGGTCTACACCTTCGGCGACGGCAAGGCCGAGGGAGGCCGGGACATGCGCGAGCTGCTCGGCGGCAAGGGCGCCAACCTCGCCGAGATGAGCGCCATCGGAGTGCCGGTGCCGCCCGGCTTCACCATCACGACCGGGGTCTGCACCTACTTCACCCGGCACGACGGCACCTACCCCGAGGGGCTCGAGGCCGAGGTCAGGGCGGCGTTGGCCGAGGTCGAGCGGCTGACCGGCGCGACGTTCGGCGATCGGGAGAACCCGCTGCTGGTTTCGGTGCGCTCGGGCGCGCGGGTGTCGATGCCGGGCATGATGGATACGGTGCTCAACCTCGGGCTCAACGACGAGACGGTCCGAGGCCTCGCCGACCAGTCGGGCGACCCGCGCTTCGCCTGGGACAGTTACCGCCGCTTCCTGCAAATGTACGGCGACGTAGTGCTGGGCGTCGACCACCACCACTTCGAGGAGCTGCTCGAGCTCCTCAAGGAGGAACGCGGCGCGGACCTGGACACCGAGCTGGACGCCGCCGACTGGGAAGAGCTGGTCGGCAAGTACAAGGCGATGATCGAGGACAGGCTGGGCGCACCCTTCCCGATGAACCCCGAGGAGCAGCTGTGGGGGGCGATCGGCGCGGTGTTCCGCAGCTGGGACACGCAGCGCGCGGTGACCTACCGCCGGCTGCACAACATCCCGGAGGACTGGGGCACGGCGGTCAACGTCCAGGCGAT
>CAZMTC010000154.1:0-8628 GCA_964569105.1 uncultured Alphaproteobacteria bacterium
CTGACCGTCAGGACGCGCGAGAACGGCATCGACCTGGAGGTGCCCGACGCTCCGAACGAGCTGTGGGAAGCGCAGCTCGGCGGCGGCCAGATCGCGCTCGAGGGCCGATTGCTCGAGCAGTGCTCGATCACGCTCACCCCGGTTGGCTGAGGAGCGCGGTCTTTGTCGCGAGCCCGGGCCGCGTGCGGCCCGGCGCCGACCATCAGTCCTCGCCGAGCAGGCGCCCGATGCGCACGTAGCGGTGGACGTGGATGGCGAGCAGAATGCCGAAGCCGAACAACAGGGTCAGCAACGCCGTACCGCCGTACGAGATGAACGGCAGCGGCACGCCGACCACCGGCGCCAGCCCCATCACCATGGCGACGTTGACGAAGACGTAGAGGAAGAAGGTGGTGGTCAGGCCCGCCGCCACCAGCCGCCCGAAATGACTGCGGCAGCCCAGCGCCGTGCGGAAGCCGAACAGGATCAGGAAGCCGTAGAGCGCCAGGAGCACGAGACCACCCGCGAGCCCGAACTGCTCGGCGAAGCTGGTGAAGATGAAGTCGGTCTGCTTCTCGGGCAGGAAATCGAGCGAGCTCTGCGTGCCGGAAAGGAAGCCCTTGCCCCAGACACCGCCCGAGCCCAACGCGATCTTCGACTGCGTGATATGGTAGCCGGCGCCGAGCGGATCGCGCGCGGGGTCTAGGAAGGTCAGGATGCGCTGCTGCTGGTATTCGCGCAGCATGCTCCACACGGCGGGAACGGCCGCCGTCACGACCGTTGCGGCGGAGGCGAAGATCCACCATCGTACGCCGGCGAGGAACATGATCGAAATGCCGACCACCGTCAGCATCGCTGCCGTACCGAGGTCCGGCTGGCGCGCCACCAGCGCCGCCGGGGCCGCGATCAGCACCAACGGGACGAACAGGTGGATCAGCTTGACCGCGTCTTCGGACGACAGCGTGTGGTAATACCGCCCGAGCGCGAGAACCATCGCGACTTTCATGAGCTCGGAGGGTTGCAGCCGTACAGGGCCGAGATCGAGCCAACGCTCGGCGCCGCCGGCCCCCGTGCCGATCAGCTCGACCAGCGCCAGGAACGCCAGGCTGCCGAGATAGATCCAGTAGGCGTTACGCAACCAGAACTTCAGGTCGCTCAACGCCACTGCCAGCATGACCGCGAATCCCGCGCCGAATCGGATGAGCTGACGGTCGGCCCACGGCTCCATCGAGCCGTTGGCCGCGGAGTAGAGCGTCGCGACCCCAATGCCGGCGATCAGGCAGATCAACAACACCACGCCCCAGTGCACCGCGCCGAGCCGCGCGGCGATGGAGATGGGATCGGACCGGCCACGCGCGGCGAACGCCATGGTCAGCCCCGCTCTTGCTTGGTATCGCCGCGTTCGGCGCGTTCGGTTTCTCCGTCCGCAACCGGCTCGTCGCCGGCGGCACGACGCTGGGCCTCCCACAACAGGTCGCGCGCGACCGGCGCGGCGGCGCGCGAGCCGCTACCGCCATGCTCGACCACCACTGCGGCGGCATAGCGCGGCGCCTTGAGGGGCGCGTAGCCGACGAACAGCGCATGGTCCCGCTGCAGCCAGTCGAGGTCCTCGTTCTTCTTGACCCCGGCCCGGCGCTCGGCAAGCGAGATCCGGCGCACCTGCGACGTACCGGTCTTGCCGCCCATCGCGAAGGCCGGCTCGTCGATGCGCGAACCGAAGGCGGTCCCGCCGGTCTCGTTGACCACCGAGTTCATACCCGCCATCACCAGTCCGAGGGACGACGCCGCGAAGGGCAGCGGCTCGGCCTCGGGCGCCGGCTCGCCCGGCGGCCCCGCGACCAGCCGCGGTATCACGGCGCGGCCACCGTTGACGATCCGCGCCGTCATCACGGCGAGCTGCAGCGGTGTCGCGAGCACATAGCCCTGGCCGATTCCCGCGATCAGCGTCTCGCCCTGGTGCCACACGTCACCGATCGCCGCCCTCTTCCAATCCTTGTCCGGGATCAGCCCGGGGCGTTCGCCGGGGATGTCGATCCCGACCGGCTCGCCCAGTCCGAGCGCCCGCGCCGCCTTGGCCAGCTTTTCGATGCCGAGCCGCATGGCCAGATCGTAGAAGAACACGTCGCACGACCGCTTGATCGCGTGGTGCAGATCGACCCGGCCATGACCGCCGCGCTTCCAGCAGTGGAACCGGCTGTCACCCAGGTTGACATGGCCGCGGCAGAAAACCGAGTGATCGGACGCGATCGCGCCCTCCTCCATCGCGGCGAGTGCCACTGCCAGCTTGAAGGTGGAGCCCGGAGCGTACTGGCCGGCGATCGCCTTGTTGGTCAGCGGCGCACGCGGGTTGGTGATCAGCTCCCGCCAGTAGGCGCTGGACACGCCGCCGGCGAACGCGTTGGGATCGAACCCCGGCGTGGAGACCAGGGCCAGCACATCGCCGTTGCGGACATCCATGACGACGGCCGCCGCGCTCTCACCTTCCAGGCGCGAGGCGGCGTAGCGCTGTAACTCGGCATCGAGGGTCACGCTCAGGTCGGCGCCAGGGTCACCTTCGGTGCGGCGGACCTCCTGGATCACACGGCCGTGGGCATTGATCTCCACATAGCTGTGGCCGGCCGTGCCGCGCAGCCTCTTGTCGTAGGCCTTCTCGATACCGCTCTTGCCGATTCGAAATTCGGGGAGCGAGAGCAGCGGGTCGTCGGAGCGCCTTTTCTCCGCCTCGGTAACGGCGCCGACATATCCCAGCACATGCGAGGCGTCGGCCCCGACCGGATAGTGGCGAGTCAGTCCCGCCTGGACCGAGACACCCGGCAGGTCGGGTGCGTTGACCTCGATGCGACTCACCTCTTCCCAGCTCAGCCTCTCGCGCAGCGTGACCGGTACGAACGAACGGTTGCGCCGCAGCTCGCGCAGAATCCGCGCGCGTTCGGCCTCGTCGAGCGCAATGATCTGACTCACCGCATCGAGGGTGCCCTCGACATTGTTGGTGCCCTCGGCGATCAGGACGGCGCGGAAGTCGCGGGTGTTGACTGCCAGCGGCTCGCCGTGCCGGTCCAGGATGTCGCCCCGGGGCGGTGCGATCAGCCGCATGTTGATGCGGTTGTCCTCGGCCAGCGTGGCGTATCGGTCGGACTCGACGACCTGCAGGTAGTACATGCGCGCGGCCAGCGCCGAGAACAGCGCCAACTGCGCCCCGCCCATGATCACCGCGCGGCGCGAGAAGACACGGTAGCGGTCGTGTTCGCCGCGCCGTCTCATGTCTGGCGCAGCACCGAGGATTGAACCCGGGCCAGGACCAGCGTCACTATGGGGAACACGGCGACGGTCATCAGCACCTGGAACAGCGCCCCAGGCAGGTCGGCCAGGTTGCCCTCGACGCCGGAGATGATGAGCCAGCGGCCAACGCCGGCCGCGAGCGCGATCAGCGCGAAGGCCAGCCAGACGACCCCGTAGCCCTTGTCGCGCAGGTAGCGCGACTGCCACGCCACGAGCAGGTGCGCGAGCAGCAGGACCACGGCCGTGCCGCCGAGCGGATAGCCGTTGAGCACGTCCTCGATCAGCCCGATCAGGAACACCGCCGGCGCCGGATGAAGGTTCGGTCGCGTCATGGCCCAGTAGAACACGGCAATCAGCGACACGGCCGGCGCAACCGTTCCGTAGCTCGGAAGCTGCACGGGCACGACCGAGAGCAACACCAAGGCGAGCGTGAGCGCGACCGGGACGAGCTGCCGCGTGAAGCGGTCGAGATGTTCGGTGACGGAGGTCCTCAACGGCGCGCCCCGGAGGCGAGCAGCTCCGGCGCATCGACCAAACCGCGCGGCTGAAAATCGACGACGCGCACGAATTCGACTCGGTTCCAGTTGACGTGGGGCCGCACCCGGACGCCTCCGGGTCCGACTTCGACCACCTCGCCCACAGGCACGCCCGGTGGCAGCACCCCGTCATGGCCCGAAGTCACGATGCGATCGCCCACCGCTATGTCGGGATCGACCGGCAGGTGGTCGAGCCTGGGTCTGCCCGAATTGTCGCCGGCCAGGATGCCGCGGCTGCGAGTACGCTCCACAATCACCGGAATGCGCGAGTTGCGGTCGATGACCAGCAGAATGCGGGCTGAGCGGTTGCCGATCTCGACGATGCGGCCGACCAGTCCGTCCTCGTTGGTCACGGCCAATCCGCGACGCAGCCCATCGGCCTCGCCGACATTGAGCAACATGCTCTGGACGAAGGCGCCGCCGGAATCGGCAATTACACGAGCGGTGACGAGGCGGCGGTGCCCGTCCGGTACGACCCGAAGCAGCTCACGCAGCTGCTCGTTCTCGGCAGTCAACCGTCGAGCCTGCGCGCGCCACAGCTCGAGATCGGCGACCTGCCGGCGCAAAGCCTCGTTCTGTTCCCGCACCGCGTAGAGCGCTTCGAGCGACCCGAACCACTCGCCGGCGATGTCAATCGGAACGGAGACCGCCTCCAGCACGGGTGTCGCGAGATCCTGCAGATCGGCACGGATGCGCTCGCCCAGCGAAGAGCCCGAGCGGTCGAGCACGACCAGCGCCGCCCCGCTCAACACGAGGACCGCCACGGCCACGCGGCGAAGCCAAAATCGGATCGGCGTGGTCAGATAAAGATTGCGCGAGCCGTGCCTGGTCATCGCCGTATCGCCTGTACACGGGGCCTTGCCCCGCGGGGGTTCAGTAGGCCGAGATCAGGACCTGCTTCAACGTCTTGAGCTCCTCGAGGCACCGGCCGGTGCCCAAGGCCACGCAGGACAACGGATCGTCGGCGAGCGATGCCGGCAACCCGGTCGCGGTGCGCAGCATGGTGTCCAGATTGCCCAGCAGCGAGCCACCGCCCGTGAGCACGATGCCCTTGTCGACGATGTCGGCAGCGAGTTCGGGCGCGGTGTGTTCGAGCGCGACCTTGACCGCCTCGATGATCGACCCCACGGGCTCCGCGAGCGCGTCGGCGATCTGACGCTCGGACAGGATCAGCTCCTTGGGTACACCGTTCATCAGGTCGCGGCCCTTGATCGCCATCAGCCGGCCGTCGCCGTCCTTGGGCGGACACGCGCTGCCGATCTCCTTCTTGATCCGCTCGGCGCTGCCCTCGCCGACCAGGACGTTATGGTGGCGGCGCACATAGGCGATGATCGCCTCGTCCATCTTGTCGCCGCCGACCCGCACCGAGCGCGAGTAGACGATGCCGCCGAGCGAGAGCACCGCGACCTCGGTGGTACCGCCGCCGATGTCGACGACCATCGAACCCGTGGGCTCGGTTACCGGCAGCCCGGCGCCGATCGCGGCTGCCATTGGCTCCTCGATCAGGTGAACGCGCCGGGCGCCGGCCGACAGCGCCGATTCCTCGATCGCGCGACGCTCGACCGCGGTCGAGCCCGAAGGCACGCAGATGATGACCTGCGGGCTGGCGAAGGTCCGCCGATTGTGCACCTTGCGGATGAAGTGCTTGATCATCTCCTCCGCGACCTCGAAGTCGGCGATGACGCCGTCGCGGAGCGGGCGAATGGCGGTGATGTTGCCCGGCGTGCGGCCGAGCATCATCTTGGCCTCGTCGCCCACGGCAAGGACCTGCTTCTTGCCCTTGATCTCCTGGATGACCACGACCGACGGCTCGTTGAGTACGATGCCGCGGCCTTTCACGTAGACCAGTGTGTTCGCCGTCCCCAGATCGATGGCCATATCGGCGGACAGCATCCCCATCAAACCAGCAAACATCGTGCCCCGATTCCGTCGTGAGAAGTGTTGTGGCTCACCCTACCCAGGCGATGGGACCGATCATTGACGTCGTACAATGCGCCGGCCGCATCGGCGTAGGACCGCATCGGTCCGACGATTCCGTCCAGCGATTACGGGCTATGCCAGTCTCGCCCAGCCGCCCCAGACATTCGTCGCCTTCGGGTATCGCCTGCCCGGTTACGATCCATACACTAACAAAAGATCGTTAATCATCTGTTATTAGCGGCAGCTTGGAGCCGCAAATATCGTTAATGGCGTTAGGTGTACGCGCTTCGCGTACACGTCGCAAGCGATTTTCCCGACGAATCAAGGGTTTTTGGCCAACCGTTTAATATTCGCGGCGACCGGCGCGCGAGGTCGACGCAGCCGTCACCGAAGAGAAGGGGGCCGGTATGAGGGCGCCTGCGGCACCCCCTACCGGACGCACTACGCCCATTCCACCGTATTCGCGGCACGCGACGACACCCTGGGCGATGCCGCCCGCGTCGACGGCGCGCCGCCCACAACCGGACCGAGCATCACTTCCCGGCCAATGCCGACATCCGCGACACGGGCAGGCCGTTCATCGAGGGCGCGGAAAGGTCGGCGTGCCTGCCGCAATTGCCTGCGGTGCGGCGTCCCGGGGCAATGTCAACGCACCCTGCGGGCCGCTCAGTTCTTCTCCTTGTCGACCAGCGCCTTTTCCTTGATCCAGGGCATCATGCCGCGCAGGCGCTCGCCGACCTCCTCGATCGGGTGTTCGGCGTTGCGCCGCCGGGTGGCCTTGAACGAGGACTGGCCGGCCTTGTTCTCCAGCACCCAGTCGCGCGCGAATCGGCCGGACTGGATGTCGTCGAGCACACGGCGCATCTCGGCACGGGTCTCGGGCGTGATGATGCGCGGGCCCGAGCGGTACTCGCCATACTCGGCGGTGTTGGAGATCGAGTAGTTCATGTTGGCGATGCCGCCCTCGTACATGAGGTCGACGATCAGCTTGACCTCGTGCAAACACTCGAAATAGGCCATCTCCGGCGCGTAGCCGGCCTCGACCAGCGTATCGAAGCCGTTGCGGATCAGCTCGACCAGGCCGCCGCACAGCACCACCTGCTCGCCGAACAGATCGGTCTCGCACTCCTCGCGGAAGCTGGTCTCGATCACCCCGGCGCGGCCGCCGCCGATGGCCGAGGCGTAGGACAGGCCGATCTCGTGCGCGTTGCCGGTCGCGTCCTGGGCCACCGCGATCAGGCACGGCACGCCGCCGCCGCGCAGGTATTCCGAGCGCACGGTGTGGCCCGGCCCTTTGGGCGCGACCATGAACACGTCGATGTCGGGGCGCGGCTCGATCAGGTTGAAGTGGATGTTGAAGCCGTGGGCGAAGGCGAGCGCGGCGTTCTCCTTCATGTTGGCGGCGAGCTCGTCGTTGTAGATGTCCGCCTGCAACTCGTCCGGGGTCAGCACCATGACCACGTCGGCCCATTTGGCGCATTCGGTCGGGGTCTTGACCTCGAAGCCCGCGGCTTCGGCTTTCCTGGTCGTGGCCGAGCCCTTGCGCAGGCCGACGATCACGTCCTTGACGCCCGAGTCCTTGAGGTTGATGGCGTGGGCGTGGCCCTGGCTGCCATAGCCGATGACCGCCACCTTCTTGCCCTTGATCAGGTTCACGTCCGCGTCGCGGTCGTAGTAAACGCGCATTCTATCGCTCCTCGTTGATGCAGGGCTCCCCGCCCCTTTCGTGCGTATCGTCTCCCGCCGCTCGGATGTGGAGGACAACCTCGTCGTCGGCCGCGACAATGCCGAGCGGCAACATGATCGGCTTCATCCACGCGCCACCCTACTCGGCGACCTGACGCGCGCCCAGCAGGACGTCGGCGCCCCGGCTGAGCGCGACCACGCCCGAGCGCACCACTTCCGTCTCGCCCAAGGCGCGCATCAGTTCGAGGAACTGCTTCACCTGCTCGGCGCGCCCATCCATGATGAAGACGAAGCTTTCCAGCGTCGTGTCCGCGACCCGGGCACCGAAAATATCGGCGATGCGCAGCGCCTCGACCCGGTCGTTGCCCTTTCCCCTGACGCGCACCAGCACCAGCTCGCGCTCGACATGCGGGCCCAGCTCGGTGAGGTCGACCACCTTGTGCACCGGCACCAGCCGGCCGAGCTGCGCCTTGATCTGCTCGATGATCATGGGCGTGCCGGTGGTCACGATGGTAATGCGCGAGAGGTGGACGTCTTCCTCGACCTCGGCGACGGTGAGGCTCTCGATGTTGTAGCCGCGGCCCGAGAACAGGCCGATGACGCGTGCCAGGACGCCCGGCTCGTTGTCGACCAGGACGGCAATGGTGTGGCGCTCGGTGCGGTCTTGGGCGGTCATGGGCTGGGACCCTCGGGATGGCGGCAGATGCGGCTTAGCGGGTGGCGCGGACGGGATCGAGCGGCCTGCGCCGGCCGGCGGTCTCGGACGGCGGCGCCGCCTCAGACCAGCACCATGCCCTCTTCGGAAACGGGCCTATCCGCGCGGTCGTCGGGTCCGAGCAGCATGTCGTAGTGGGCCGCACCCGACGGGATCATCGGGAAACAGTTCTCGGTCTTGTCGATGGCGACGTCGGCGATCACCGGCTTGTCGACCGCGATCATCTCCGCGATCAGGTCGTCGACCTCGCCGGGCTTGGTCGCGCGCAGGCCCACCGCGCCGAAGCTCTCGGCCAGCTTCACGAAGTCGGGCAGGCTGGCCATGTAGCTCTCGGAGTAGCGGCCGCCGTGGAGCAGCTCCTGCCACTGGCGCACCATCCCCATATACTCGTTGTTGAGGATGAAGACCTTCACCGGCAGCCGGTACTGGGCGAGGGTCGACATCTCCTGGATGTTCATCAGGATCGAGGCCTCGCCGGCGACGTCGATGACCAGCGCGTCGGGATGCGCCACC
>CAZMTC010000155.1:0-7284 GCA_964569105.1 uncultured Alphaproteobacteria bacterium
ACTCCGGCTCGTCCTTCTTGGCGGAGATGAAGCGGACGATGTCCTCGTTCAGGCCCTTGGGCGCCCGCTCCTGCTCGATGTCGGTGACGAAGCCGTACTTGTACTTCCGGCCTTCGAGTTCCTCGACCTGGCGGACGGTATCGGCGGTTGCGGCCATGCCTATCTAGCTCCAGTCTCTATGCGTTCAGTTGGCCGTGCAGGTCTCGACCGGCTTCGGCAGCGCGCGGCCCAGCATCGGCCCGGCCATGTCGGCCAGGGTCACCTGCAGCAGCGCGCCGCGGATGGCGTCGTTGACCCGGTTCCAGTTTCCGCGCATCGGGCACAGCCTCTCGACCTCGCAGGTCGAGTGCGAGCCGTCGACGCACGAGGTCAGCGCCACCGGCCCTTCCAGCGCGCCGATGATCTCGAGCACCGAGATGTCCTCGGGCGCACGCGCCAGGGTGTAGCCGCCGTTGACGCCGCGGTGCGACACGATCACGCCCTCGTGCGCGAGCTGCTTGAGCAGCTTGGAGACGGTGGGCAGCGGCACCGCGCTGTCCTCGGCGAGCTGCGGCGCCGTGCGCATCTCTTTCGGCGCGCGCGCGAGTTGCGTCAGCACCACCACGGCATAGTCGGTTATCCGGTTGAGGCGTATCATCGATCCAATCCGTACCTCTGTCGTACTCTTTAGATACCCGCGCTGGGCCGCAAATCAAGACTTCATCGGTCCTGATTTGCGGCATTTCGCCGCAGAGCGGTGAAGAAACACGGGAATCCGCCCTATTCGGCGGCCTGCGCGCCCTTGGCCGACCGCATCCGCGCGACGGTTCCGGCGATAAAGTCGGCGGCCTCGTCCACCTCGGCGTCGGTGGTGAACCGGCCCAGACCGACACGAATCGACGCCGCAGCCAGTTCGTCCGGCACGCCCATCGCGCGCAGTACATAAGACGGCTCGACCTCGGCCGAGGTACAGGCCGAGCCCGAGGACACGCCGATCGGCGCCAGCGCCTCGATCAACGCCGCGCCATCGACGCCGGCGAAGCTGAGGTTGAGGTTGCCCGGGAGCCGCGGCTCTAATGCACCGTTAAGCGTCATGCCCTCGATGTCCGCCTCGAGCCGCTCCATCATCCGCGACCGCAACGCGCGCAGCCGCCCGGCCTCTGCGTCCATCTCCTCCGCCGCGATGGCACAGGCCGCGCCCAGTCCCACGCACAGGGGCGTCGGCAGCGTGCCCGAGCGCAGCGTCCGCTCCTGCCCACCACCGGAGAACAGCGGCTCGATCCGCGCCCGAGGACGGCGCCGGACATAGAGAACGCCCACGCCCTTCGGCCCGTAGAGCTTGTGGCCCGAGATGCTCATCAGGTCGATCGACATCGCCTGGACGTCGAGCGGGATCTTGCCCGCCGCCTGCGCCGCGTCGGTGTGGAAATAGGCGCCGCGCTCGCGGCACAGCGCGCCGATCTCGGCCACCGGCTGGATCACGCCGATCTCGTTGTTGGCGGCCATGATCGAGACCACGATTGTGTCCTCGGTCACCGCCGCGTCCAGCGCGGCCATGTCGACCAGCCCGTCGCCGCCCACCGGCACCCATACGACCTCGCAGCCCTCGGCCTCCATCGCCCGCGCGCTCTCGACCACGCATTTGTGCTCGGTCGCGCAGGTCACGATGCGGGACTTGCGCCCCTTCCAGAACCGGGCCGCCCCTTTGATCGCGAGATTGTTGGCCTCGGTCGCGCCCGAGGTGAAGATCACCTCGCGCGGCTCGGCACCGATCAGAGCGGCGACCTGCGCGCGCGCCGTCTCGACCGCGGCCTCGGCGTCCCAGCCCCAGCCATGCTGCGCCGAATGCGGGTTGCCGAAGCGTTCGGTGAAGAAGGGCATCATCGTCTCCACCACGCGCGGGTCGGTCGGCGTGGTGGCGTGATAGTCCAGGTACAGGCGCGGGGGTTCGGTCTCGCTCATGCCGCTCATATAGGTCGCCCGCCCCCGCTTCGTCACGCCGCGCGCTCGCGCGCCTTGCGTTCGTAGAGGTCGCGCCACGCCGCGACGAAGGCGTCGGCGTCCGCCACGGCGCTGCCCCAGCCCAGGCTGACCCGGATCGCGCAGCCCGCCGCTCCGTCCGCGACGCCCATCGCGTCGAGCACGTGCGAGCGCGTAACCTTGCCCGAGGAGCACGCCGCCCCCGCGCTCACCGCCACCCCGGCCAGGTCCAGCGCCATCACCTGCGTCTCGGCCGGCACCCCGGGCATCCCGATGCAGGCCGTGTTGGGCAGCCGCGACGCACCCGCGCCGTATACCACGGCGTCCGGCGCAAGCTCCGTCACCGCGTCCTCGATCCGCGCGCGCAGCGCAGCCATCGGTGCACCGGCCGTCTCCAGCGCGCTCAGCGCAGCCTCAGCCGCCGCGCCGAAGCCGGCGATGCCGGCGACGTTCTCGGTTCCCGCGCGCCGGCGCAGCTCCTGCCCGCCGCCGCGGATCAGGGGCACCAACTCGACGCCCTCGCGCACGGTGAGCGCGCCCACGCCCTTGGGCCCGCCCAGCTTGTGCGCCGACAGCGTCATCAGGTCGACGCCCAGCGCAGTGAAGTCTACAGTGATCTTTCCCGCTGCCTGCACCGCGTCGCAATGCACCCGCGCGCCGTGCTCGCGCGCCAGCTCCGCGGCCTCCGCCACCGGCTGCAGCACGCCGGTCTCGTTGTTGGCCAGCATGATCGAGACCAGCGCCGGCCGCTCCGACGCCAAAATGCGCTCCAGCGCACGAAGGTCGACGACGCCGCGCCCATCCACCGGCACGCGCGCCGCACCCCGCGCCGACGCCAGCACCGAGTCGTGCTCGACGGCCGAAACCAACACCGTCTCCACCCCGAGCAGCGCCGCCGCGTTGGCCTCGGTTCCGCCGCTGGTGAACACCACTTCCGCCGGACGCGCGCCCGCCAGCGCCGCGACCCGTTCCCGCGCCGCCTCGACAAGCCGGCGCGCCGCGCGCCCCTCGGCGTGGACCGAGGACGGGTTGCCCGCCACGTCGAACGCATCGACCAGCGCCGCGCGCGCCTCGGGGCGCAGCGGCGCCGTCGCGTTCCAGTCCAGGTAATGTCGGGTCGCGCTCATCGGATCGCCGCCGCCGGTCGCATCGGGCGTCAGGACCCCGGGCTTGAAGATATTGGCGCCAAAGGCAATATTGCCCGCCGCTGGCTCCCGGGGCCCGGCAGGCCCATATCCAGGTCCAGCAGCATATGAACCGCCCGGCCGAACCGGTCAAGCGACACCGCCGCGCCGTCGCCGCCCGCGGCCGGCATCCACAGGAAGGTGGAAAGCGCCCCCATGCCCGAAGTGATCATTCCCGGACCCGAAGGTCGGCTTGAAGGCCGCTACCATCACGCCAAGACCCCCGGCTCGCCGATCGCCGTGTTCCTGCACCCGCACCCTGAGCACGGCGGGACCATGAACAACAAGGTGGTCTACCAGCTCTACCATGCCTTCGTGCGCAAGGGCTTCTCGGCTCTGCGCTTCAACTTCCGCGGCGTGGGCCGCTCGCAGGGCTCGTTCGACCGCGGCGAGGGCGAGCTGTCGGACGCCGCCTCGGCGCTCGACTGGATGCAGGGCCACAATCCCGGCTCGCCCTATTGCTGGGTGGTCGGCTTCTCCTTCGGCGCCTGGATCGGCATGCAGCTGCTGATGCGCCGGCCCGAGATCGACGGCTTCGTCTCGGTCGCGCCGCCGGCCAACATGTACGACTTCTCCTTCCTGGCGCCCTGCCCGGCGTCGGGCCTGATCCTGCACGGCAGCGACGACACCATCGTGCCCGAGGAGGCGGTGTCCAAGCTGATCTCCAAGCTGCGCACCCAGAAGGGCATCACCATCGACTACCGCACCATCGACGGCGGCGACCACTTCTTCACCGACAAGCTCGACCAGGCCATCGGCGAGGTCGAGAGCTACATGGACGACGCCATGGAGGCCGCCCGCCAGGCGCAGGCGGCGGGGTAGTCCGCAGGCCTCGCCCTGTCTGCTTTTTCGGATGCTGAGCGAGTCCGAAGCCCGCATGGGCTTCGGCGCGCGAGGCTTGCTTTCCGGGACCCCGGCCTGCCCTTACTGTCATACGACACTTGACACTGTCGCGTAGTACATTACAGTAAAGACGTGATCCGGTCGTTCATCCATCGCGGCCTGAGCGAACTATGGGCGACCGACCGTTCGCGTCGGGTCCGGCCCGACCTTAAGCGGCGCGCGCTTCGTGTTCTCACCGTGCTGCACGCGGCGGAGGATCTACCGGCGCTGCGGGCCACCCCCTACCGGCTGCATCGGCTGCACGGCAGCGGACGCTATGCACTCGACGTCAACGGGCCCTGGCGGATCACGTTCGAGTGGGAGGATGGCGATGCCGCCCGGGTCGACCTTGAGCAATACCATTAGCCACGGAGACATGCCCCCAATGGCCGCAGAGTACCCCGCACCCCAGCGTCCGGAGCGTCCGCCGGTTCATCCCGGCGAGATCCTGCGCGAGGACTTCATGCCTGCCCACGGCCTCAAGGTCATGCCGCTGGCCCGGCGACTGGGCATCTCGCGCCAGCACCTGCACCGCGTCCTGGCCGAGGAGGCCGCGGTCAGCCCCGACGTGGCGCTGCGCCTCGGCCGGCTGTTCGGCACGGGCGCCAAGCTATGGGTCAACATGCAGCGCGACTACGACCTGTGGCACGCCGAGGCGGCCCTGTCCGAGACGCTGGCGAAGATCGAGCCCGTCGACGCCGGGTAGCAGCCCCTACGGCCGGTCCACCCGTCCCCCCGGCATCGGCACGGGCACGCCGGTCGTGGTGGGCAGGCTCAGCGGCAGGCCGTCGAGCGCGCGCACGGCAAGATAGGCGAAGGCCTCGGCCTCGACCGCGTCGCCGTCCCAGCCCACCGCCTCGACCGGCTCGACCGGCGCGTCGAGCCGCGAGCGCAGCGCCGCCATGATCGCCGGGTTGTGGCGCCCGCCGCCCGCCACCAGCCAGCGCGCGGGCGGCGCCGGGAACCACCCGACCGACCGCGCCACCGACGCCGCCGTGAACGCCACCAGCGTCGCCGCGCCATGCTCCACCTCGAGCCCGTCGAGCGGCGCCGGGTCGAAAGCGTTGCGGTCCAGCGACTTGGGCGGTGTGGCCTCGAAATAGGCGTTGTCCATCAACTGCGCCAGCACCGCCTCGTCGATCCGCCCCCGCATGGCCAGCGTCCCACCGAAATCGTGCGCAGCACCGGTGTGCCGCATGATCCAATCGTCGATCAGCGCGTTGCCCGGCCCGGTATCGAAGGCCAGGATGTCACCGCCCGTCCCGGCCGCGTCGGCCGGGTCGTAGCCCGCGCCGATCCAGCTCACATTGCCTACTCCGCCCAGATTGAGCACCGCCACCGGCCGGGCCAACGCCGCCGCCCGCGCGCCGTGATAGAGCGGCGCGAAGGGCGCGCCGTGCCCACCCGCAGCCACGTCGGCGGTGCGGAAATCGGACACCACGGGCACCCCCAACCGCCGCGCCAGCAGCGCGCCGTCGCCGATCTGTACCGTGACGCCGTGCGCCGGGTCGTGGTGCAGCGTCTGGCCGTGGAACCCCACCACGGCCACGTCCTCACGCGCGATCCCCGCCTCGGTGATCAACAGTTTCACAGCCTCGGCGTGCCGCTCGGTCAGTTCGGCGATCAGCCGCGCCTCGGCGCCGTGCGCCTTGACCGCCTCGCGAAGCCGCACGCGGAAGGCGTCGTCGTAGGGCTCGACCGTCGCGGCCACCGGGCGCACCGCGCCGCGCCCGTCGGTGATCAGCGCCGCCGCGTCGACGCCGTCCATCGAGGTGCCGCTCATCAGGCCCACGGCCAGGCGTTCAGGGGCGTCGTCGATCATGGCGGGCACATTTGTCCGGGGTGGGCCTTTGTGCTATCCGACCGCCATCCCACGGACCGATGCCAGCGAGCGCGCTCCGCGCGAGAGCGCAGGCCAACCGGACACGATCATGAGCCAGTACAAGTCGGACTTCCTCCGCGTCCTGCACGAGCGCGGATACATCCACCAATGTACGGACTTCGACGGCCTCGACGAAAGGGCGTCGAAGCGGGTGGTCACCGCCTATGTCGGCTACGACGCCACCGCCGACAGCCTGCATATCGGCCATCTGGTCTCGATCATGATGCTGCGCTGGCTGCAGAAGACCGGCCACCGGCCGATCGTGCTGATGGGCGGCGGCACCACGAAGGTCGGCGATCCCTCGGGCAAGGACGAGACCCGGCAGCTCCTGACCGAGGACGCCATCGCCGCCAACATCGCCAAGATCAAGCGCAGCTTCGCCAATTTCGTCGACTTCTCCGACGGTCCCTCGGGCGCGATCCAGGCGAACAACGCCGATTGGCTCGACGCGCTCGAATACATCCCCTTCCTGCGCGACGTCGGTCGCCACTTCACCATCAACCGGATGCTGACCTTCGACAGCGTCAAGCTCCGCCTCGACCGCGAGCAGCCGCTGACCTTCCTCGAGTTCAACTACATGATCCTGCAGGCCTACGACTTCCTCGAGCTCGCCCGGCGCCACGACTGCGCGCTACAGATGGGCGGCTCGGACCAGTGGGGCAACATCGTCAACGGTATCGAGCTCGCTCGCCGCATGGGCGCGGGCGAGCTGTTCGGCCTGACCTGCCCGCTGATCACCACCGCCTCGGGCGCCAAGATGGGCAAGACCGCCCAGGGCGCCGTCTGGCTCAACCCCGAGCGCATGTCGGCCTGGGACTACTGGCAGTTCTGGCGCAACACCGAGGACGCCGATGTCGGCCGCTTCCTGCGCTTGTTCACCGACCAGCCGATCGATGAGATCGCGCGCCTCGAGAAACTGCAAGGCGCCGAGCTCAACGAGGCCAAGAAGATCCTCGCGACCGAGGCGACCGCGCTGCTCCACGGTCGCGAGGCCGCCGAGGGCGCGGCGCGTACCGCGGCCGATCTGTTCGAGAAGGGTACCGCCGGCGGCGACCTGCCCACCGTCGAGGTGCCGCGCGCCGAGCTCGACGCGGGCATTCCCGCCTTCGACCTGTTCCGCCGCGCCGGCCTCGCCAGCTCGGGCGGCGACGCGCGGCGCCTGATCAAGGGTGGCGGCGCCCGCGTCAACGACGCCCCGGTCCCCACCGACACCCACATGATCGGCGCCGGCGACCTCACACCGGACGGCGCCATCAAGCTCTCCGCCGGCAAGAAGCGCCACGCCCTGGTGCAGGTGGTGTAGCCTGGACGGCGCGCCGGCACCTCCACCTCACGCGCCGTCGGCGGCCTGCCAGCTCTGGCGTTTGCGGTAGATTG
>CAZMTC010000155.1:7294-8350 GCA_964569105.1 uncultured Alphaproteobacteria bacterium
TCTCCGCCGGCAAGAAGCGCCATGCCCTGGTGCGGCCGGTGTAGGGCTCAGCGCGTCGGCAAATATCCCAGGTGCCCACGATGACCCAGCCCGATCCCATCCCCACCGAGGCCTTCGACGACCCCGACGCGGCGGCGGACCGGATCGCGGAGATCTACGAGCGCAACACCGCCTTCCTGCGCGAGCGGTTCGAGCGCTGGCTCAGCGGCGAGAAGCCGGCCGACCGGGTGCGGGCCACCTACCCCCTGGTGCGCGTCACGACCACCTCGCACGCCCATGTCGATACCCGCCTGGCCTACGGCTTCGTCGCCCGGCCCGGGGTTCACGAAACCACCGTCACCCGTCCCGACGTGTTCGGCGGCTATCTGCGCGAGCAGATCGGACTTCTGATCCAGAACCACGGGGTGCCGGTCGAGATCGGCGAATCGGAGGAGCCGATCCCGGTCCACTTTGCCTACCCGCGCGACATCAGCATCGAGACCGCGCACCTGCACCCCGACGGGCCGCTATCCGATCAACCGGTGCGGGACCTGTTCGACGTGCCCGACCTTGCGGCGATGGACGACGCCATCGTCAACGGTACGCTGCGCCTGCCGCCCGGCGATCCGGCACCGCTTGCCCTGTTCCGCGCCGGACGCGTCGACTACTCGCTGCACCGGCTGCGCCACTACACCGGCACCGGCCCGGAGCATTTCCAGAATTTCGTGATTTTCACCAACTACCAGTTCTATATCGACGCCTTCGTCCGCATCGGGCGCGAGCGCATGGCGGCGCATGACCCGGACCATTCGGCCTTCGTCGAGCCGGGCGAGGTGCTCACGCCCAGCGGCAAGGCCCAGCCCACCGAGGGCGCGGCGCCGGACCGGCTGCCCCAGATGCCCGCCTACCACCTGGTCTCGCCGGATCACAGCGGCATCACCATGGTCAATATCGGCGCCGGCCCCTCCAATGCGCGCACCATGACCGACCACGTGGCCGTGATCCGGCCCCACGCATGGCTGATGCTCGGCCACTGCGCCGGCCTGCGCAACACGCAGACGCTGGGCGACTACGTGC
>CAZMTC010000156.1:0-8333 GCA_964569105.1 uncultured Alphaproteobacteria bacterium
GGTGTCGCTCATGGGGCGAGGTCTTAGCAGGGGATTCCTGGGGTGTCATGGGGGTAGGGCGGCGAGGCCGTCTGCACCCTCTCCTTTCGGGCGCCGCCCGGGAACCGCCTTCCCGAAAAAGGATCTGCTTCCCCGGCCGGAGCGAAGCGCAGAGCCGGGGCCCAGACGAATCGCAGCATCGCTTTTCACCACCGAGGCACGAAGACACCAAGAGACCACGCCGATCGCGATCCCTTGGTGCCTTCGTGCTTTGGTGGTTGAGAGTGCGCTGCGCCCGTCTGGGTCCCGGCTCTTCGGCCTGCGGCCTGCGGCCGGGAAAGCAATGAACGTATTTTGAGGGGGCCTAACCCAGCGCCGCCAGGATCTCCCGCGTCGCCGCCGCGGGATCGGGGGCGCGCATGATGTCGCCCATGACGGCGACGCCGGCGGCGCCCGCGGCGATGCTCTTGGCGGCGTTCACGGGGGCGATGCCGCCCAGGGCGATCACCGGGATGGCGACGGCGGCGGCGGCCTCGGCCAGCGTGTCGAGGCCGATCGGGCGATAGCCGGGCTTCGAGTGGGTGGTGAAGACCGGCGAGAGGGTGACGTAATCGGCGCCCGCCCGCTCCGCGCGCCGCGCCGCCTCGGTCGAGTGGCAGGACTGGCCGATCAGCGCGCCGGGACCCAGCGCCCGGCGGGCGGCGGCCGGGTCGCCGTCGCGCGGCAGGTGGACGCCGGCCGCACCCTCGGCCGCGGCGGCGTCGACGTCGCCGTGGATGGTGACGGTGGCGCCGCAGGCGTGGGCCTCGCGCAGCAGCGCGCCGAGCAGCGTGCGGCGCTCCGCCGCGGTCATGTCCTTCTCGCGCAGGCTCACCCAGCGGCAGCCGCCGGCCATGGCCTCGCGCAGGACGTGGAGCAGCGGATGCACCGCCTGGGTGCGGTCGGTGATCAGGAGCAGCGGCGGGTGCGGAAGGCTCAAGAGCCGATCAGGCCGAGCTGGGGGCTGGACGCCTCGGCGTGGGTGCGCTTGGGGATGCGGCCGGCGAGGCGCGCGCCGCGCCCGGCCTCGACGGCGGCCTTCATGGCGCGGGCCATGCGCACCGGCTCGATCGCCTTCGAGACGGCGGTGTTGAGCAGCACCGCCTCGCAGCCCAGCTCCATCGCCAGCGTGGCGTCGGACGCGGTGCCGATGCCGGCGTCGAGGATCACCGGGACCGGCGAGCGGTTGCAGATCAGCTCGATGTTGTAGGGGTTGGCGATGCCGGCGCCCGAGCCGATCGGCGAGCCCAGCGGCATCACCGCGGCGCAGCCCAGGTCGGCGAGCTTGCGGCACACCACCGGGTCGTCGGTGCAGTAGGGCAGTACGGTGAAGCCGTCCCTGATCAGCTCGTCGGCGGCGGCGAGCAGCGCCTCGACGTCGGGGTAGAGCGTCTCGCGGTCGCCGATGACCTCGAGCTTGATCCAGTCGGTCTCGAGCGCCTCGCGCGCGAGCTGGGCGGTGAGCACCGCGTCCTTGACCGTGGCGCAGCCGGCCGTGTTGGGCAGGATTTGGTAGTCCGCGCCCAAGAGGTCGACCATCGATTCGGCGTAGCCCTCGAGGCTGATGCGGCGGATCGAGACGGTCACGGTGTCGGCACCGCTGGCCGCGATGGCGTCGAGCATGACCTGCTGGTTGGGGTAGCCCGAGGTGCCGATGAGGAGGCGCGAGCGCATGGTACGGCCGCCCAGGAGCAGGGGGTCGTCGGTGGCGGCATCGTCGGCGGCGGCGGGCTTCGGCTGGTCGTTCATCTCAGCCTCCGCGGAACGGCTTGACGATCTCGACCTCGTCGCCGGCGTCGAGCGGGGTCTCGGGCCACTGCGCGCGCGGCACGACAGCGCCGTTGAGCGCCACCGCGACGCCGCGCGCCTCGGGGTCGACGCCGTGGTCGCGCAGGAGCTCGATCACGGTGGTGGCCGAGAGTGCCTCGGTCTCGCCGTTGACGCGAATCTCGGCGCTCATGCGGCGGCCTCCTTGCGGGCGAAGCGGCCCGGCGCGAAGGGGGCGAGCGCCGGGTCGGACTCGCCGGTCAGGATGAGCTCGGCGACCAGATCGGCGGTCACGGGCGCGAGCAGGATGCCGTTGCGGTGGTGTCCGGTCGCCAGCACCAGGCCGTCGACCGAACCCGTGCCCAGGATCGGTGCGTCGTCGCGCGAGCCGGGGCGGAAGCCGACCCACATCTCGTCGATGGGCAGCTCCTCGACCGCCGGCAGGGCGCGCCAGGCGGCCTCGATCAGCGCGAACACGCCGCCGGCGGTGAGGCTGTCGTCGAAGCCCTTCTCCTCGACCGTGGCGCCGATCAGCAGGCGGCCGTCGGTGCGCGGCACCAGGTAGATGCCCGGCGCCCACAGCACGTGACGCAGGATCGGCTCGGCCGGGTCCATGCGCAAGGCCAGCGCCTGCCCCTTGAGCGGGCGCACCGGCGGCAGCGCGTCGTCGGGCAGGCCCGGCACCCGGCGCGACCAGGCGCCGGCGGCCAGGACCACGATGTCGGCGCGCTGCACCCTGCCGTCCACGCGCACGCCGGTGGCGCGGCCCGCCTCGACGACGATCTCCTCGACCTCCGTGCGCTCGCGCAGCGTGCCGCCGGCCTCGGCGAAGGCGTCGGCCAGCGCGGTGCCGAGCAGGCGGTTGTCGACCTGGTGGTCGTGCGGACTGCGCACCGCGCCGGCGAGGCCGGGGCGCAGATAGGGCTCGAAGGCCCGCGCCTCGGCCGGGGTGAGCCAGTCGAGCTCGATGCCCAGGCCGGTCTGGAAGTCGTAGCTGTGCCTGAGGCGGGCGAGGTCGTCGCGCGTCGGCGCGGCGACGATGGTGCCCTCGTCGCGGTAGCCGACCGTGCGGCCGGTGGCGTCCTCGATCTCGCGTGAGAATCCCGGCCAGCGGCGCTGCGCCTCGCGGGCGAGCGCGAGCAGCGGCTCCTCGCCGGGCTCGGTCTCGACGCCGCCGGCGAGCATGCCGGCCGCGGCCCAGGTGGCGCCGTGCGCGGCCTCGCCCTTGTCGAACACGGTCACGGCCGCGCCGGCCTGCGCCAGGCGCCAGCCGATGCCCAGCCCGCACACGCCGGCGCCGACGATGGCGACGCTGGGCGCAGCAACGGTTCTTTTGGTGGCGGTCACATGCGGCTCCCTACGCTGGAATGACCCAGGTCAGGTGCGATGGGTATGCTCTCAGCCCCGCGACGGGGCACCCCAGCCCTTCATTCATTCGAGGATGGGTCGCGCCCGGATCGCTGTCAAGCGAGCGGCGCGACGGGCCGCGCCATGCGACGACGGCCACCCTGGCTCAGTTCACCGCGTGGCGCGGCACGAAGTGGCGACCGTCGTGGTGCAGGAAGTACTCGTCCAGATCGGGGTGGTCGATCGGCTCGTCGGAGGGGTCGGGCTCGAGGTGCCGCTCAGCCACGTAGGTGGCGTGATCCTCGCCGTCGACCAGCACCATGTACCAGGGCTTGTCCTTGGGCGGGTGGCTGCGCGCCACCTCGTCGTACCAGTCGTCCGCGCCCTGGAAGGTCGGATCCACGTCGACCACCACGCCACGATAGGCGAACACCTTGTGCAGGACGCACTGCCCCAGGTCGAATTTCGCTTTGTAATTCGGCATAGTCCGTCGCTCCTCGGCTTCCCTACATAATGGCCATGGCGTCGCCGGGCAACAGCAGCGCGGGACGGGGCGCCTCCTGGAGCCCGGCTTGCCAGGCGATTCGCGACTGTGATGCAATAGGTTGCACCGGGGGCCGGAACAAGGGATCGGGCGATGGCGGCTGGCGATGCGCATGACCGGATGCCCGTGGCCGTGAGTCGCGGCCACGCGCCGCCGTTTCCCCGAACGCTCCAAGCCGCTATGGTCGCGCCATGCTGAGCGAGGAACAACGCCTGATCCAGGCGACGGCGCGCGACTTCGCGCAACGCGAGATCGCGCCCAACGCGGCGCGCTGGGAGCGCGAGGGGTTCGACCTGCGGGCCGTGCTCGCGCAGCTCGGCCGCCTCGGCTTCATGGGCCTGTGCGTCGACGAGGCCTGGGGCGGATCCGGCGGGGACTTCCTGTCATACGTGCTCGCGGTGGAGGAAATCGCCGCGGCCGACGCCGGCATCTGCAACTCGATGTGCGTCAACAACTCGCCCATCGCCGCGGCGATCCAGGACTACGGCACCGACGCCCAGAAGGAACGCATCCTGCGGCCGATCGCCTCGGGCGAGATGTTCGGCGCGTTCCTGCTGAGCGAGCCGCAGGCCGGCTCCGACGCGGCCAATCTGCACACCCGCGCCCGGCGCGACGGCGACCGTTACGTCGTCAACGGCACCAAGCAGTTCATCACCGTCGGCCGGACGGCGGACATCGCCATGATCATCGCGGTGACCGATCCGGAGGCCGGCAAGCGCGGCATCTCGTGCTTTCTGGTGCCGACCGACACGCCCGGCTACACCGTGGCGCGGGTTGAGGACAAGCTCGGCCACCGCAACTGCGATACCTGCCAGATCGTGATGGAGGATATGTCCGTGCCCGCGGACACGCTGCTCGGCAAGGAGGGCGAAGGCTACCGCATCGCGCTCGCCTATCTCGAGGGCGGGCGCATCGGCGTGGCGGCGCAGTCGGTCGGGCTGGCGCGCGCGGCCTACGAGGCGGCGCTGGCCTACGCCAAGGAGCGCGAGAGCTTCGGCAGGAAGATCGTCGAGCACCAGGCGGTGGGCTTCAAGCTGGCCGACATGGCGACGCAGGTGGAGGCGGCCCGGCAGCTCACCTACGCGGCGGCGCAGATCAAGGACGCCGGCAAGCCGGCGCTGCGCGAGGCGTCGATGGCAAAGCTGTTCGCCTCCGAGGTCGCCGAGCGGGTGGCGTCCGATGCGATCCAGATCCACGGCGGCTACGGCTATCTGTCCGACTACCCGGTCGAGAAGATCTGGCGCGATGCGCGGGTGATGCAGATCTACGAGGGCACGTCCGAGGTGCAGCGGCTGGTGCTGGCACGGCAGCTCGCGGCGGAGTAGGGCGTTGACGGGTGCCGCGGGGGCGCCCATTCTCAGGAAGAAATCGGCGCCATTTCTTCCTCGGTGCATCATGGCACTCAACATCAAGGACCGCGAGACCGACCGCCTGGCCCGCGAGCTGTCCGAGCTCACCGGCGAGAGCATCACCGCTGCCGTGAAAGATGCCCTGCGCGCGCGGCTCGAGGAGGAGCGGCGGCGGAGGGGGAAGAAGAAGCTCGACTGGGAGAAGATCCGGGCGATCCAGGACCGGATCGCGTCGCGTCCCGTGGTCGATGACCGGCCTCACGACGAGATGCTCTACGACGAATGGGGCCTGCCGAAGTAGATGGTCGTCGATACGTCGGCGCTGATGGCCATCGCATTCAAGGAGCCCGAGGCCGAAGCCCTCTTCGCCCGAATCGCCCGCGCCGGCACGTGCCGGATGTCCGCGGGGTCTCTGCTCGAGGCAGGCATCGTCATAATGCGGCGATCAAAGCCTCGCGACGTGCCCGACGCCTTGATGGACCTGGCCGATCTGATCCGCGATCTGGCCATTGGGGTCGAACCCGTCACCGAGCGACAGGCACGCGAAGCGATCAATGCCTACCGCCGCTTCGGCAAGGGCTTCCACCCGGCCGGGCTGAACTTCGGCGACTGCTTCGCCTATGCGCTGGCCGCCGAGACGGGAGAGCCGCTGTTGTTCAAGGGCACCGATTTCGCGGCGACCGACGTGGCGGTCGCCTGAGCCGCCTCAGGCGTCCACGAAGCGGAAGCCGAAGGCGTCGCCGTCGCTCACGACGTATCCCGCCGAGGGCGAGGGGAAGTGGGCGGTCATGACCAGGGTCGCGGTGTCGGCGTAGGTCTCGAGGAAGCGGCGGCGGGTGGCGGCGGCCTGATCGCGGTCGCTGTCGCCGGTCGAGTACCACTCGGGGTGCTTGAGGTGCAGCGGGTGGTGCACGACGTCGCCGCACATCACCGCCTCCGAGCCGTTCGAGCGCAGATGGACGCCGGTGTGGCCCGGTGTGTGGCCGTGCATGGGCTCGAGCCAGACCTGGTCGTCGAGGGCGTGATCCTGTTCCACGATCTCCGCCATCCCGGCCTCGACCACCGGCAGCACCGAGTCGGCGAGCGCGCCGTCGCCGACATGGGTCTTGCCCGCCTCGTAGAAGGCGTACCAGAAGTCCCACTCGACCTTGGAGAAGACGTAGCGCGCGTTGGGGAAGGTCGGCACCCAGCGTCCGTCGACCAGGCGCGTGTTCCAGCCGACATGGTCGGCGTGCATGTGGGTGCACATGACGTAATCGATCTCCTCGGGCCGGATGCCGGCGGCGGCAAGGCGCTCGAGATAGGCCATCGAGCTGCGCATGTTCCACGGCTCGTGGAACTTGCGACGCTTGTCGTTGCCGGTGCAGGCGTCGAGCAGGATGGTGTGGCGCGGCGTGCGCAGCAGATAGCTCTGGACCGCCAGCACGAGCCTGTCGGTGCCGGGCTCGATGGCCCAGGGCTCGAGCCACTCGCGGTAGGGCGACAGCGCCTCGGGCGTCGCCTCGGGGATCAGCTTGGCCGCGTCGAAATCGGGCTCCTCGGTCTCGATCACGCGGGTGTAGGCGATGTCGCCGATCCGGCCGCCGGTGGTCATGGGCGTTGGCTCCCCTGGGTTCGGATTGGGCGCAGGGTAGCGTCCGGCGCATGGCGGGTCGATGGCCGGCGGGCCTCGTCATGGCTGGTCCGAGCCGGTAGGCTGGACTTGCCTCTGGCGGAACCGGCGCCGGCCCGCTCCCCCACCCGGCCGCCCATGAGGATACTGTCGTCGGGCGGCCGGGTGGGGGAGCGGGCCGGCGCCGTGTCGACAGACGAGGCGCACGCGAAGACGGCAGGAGCTAACGCCCATGACCACCGGCGGCCGGAGCGGCGGGATCTTCCACGGCTGGACCGTGGTGGCGGCCACCTTCACGGTGCTGTTCCTGAGCTTCGGCGCCGCCTACACCTTCACCAACTTCTTCCCGGCCCTGCAGGCCGAGTTCGGCGCCACCCACGCCGAGGTCTCGGCGATCTTCGGCATCGCCGGCTTCCTCTACTTCTCGCTCGGCACGGTCTCGGGCCCGTTGGCCGTGCGCTTCGGGCCGCGCTGGGTGGTCACCTTCGGCATGGTGGTGGTCGGGCTGGGCCTGCTCATGGGCGCGCGGGCGCAGAGCCTGTGGGAGATCTACGTCGCCTACGGGCTGGGCATCGGCATCGGCGTGGGCTTCGCCTACGTGCCGTCGGTGGGCGCGGTGCAGGCCTGGTTCGTGCGCCGGCGCGGCACCGCCTCGGGGCTCGCCGTGGCGGGCATCGGCGTCGGCACCCTGGTGATGCCGTGGATCGCGGAGTGGCTGATCCAGACCGAGGGCTGGCGCACGGCCTACACCGTGCTGGGGATCGCCGCGCTGGTCGGCGTCGCCGCGGCGCTGATCGTCGACGACAAGGTCGAGGCCCGCGGCCTGCGCCCGGACAACGCGCCGGCGCCCGAGGCCGGCGCCGCCGCGCCGCCCAAGGAGCGGCAGTTCACCCTGCGCGAGGCGCTCAAGGCCAAGCCGTTCTGGGTCATCTACGCGGCATCGTTCGTCGCCTGCATTGGCCTGTTCGTGCCCTTCGTCCACGTCAAGCCCTACGCCACCGACCACGGCTTCCCGCCCGAGACCGGCGCGCTGCTCCTGTCGCTGATCGGCGCGGGCAGCACGGCGGGGCGGTTCCTGCTCGGCGGCGTCGCCGACCGCTTCGGCCGCCGCCGCACGCTGATGGCGCTGTTCGCCGGCATGGGTGTCTCGTACCTGATCTGGCTGGCGGCCGGCAGCGTGCCGACACTGATGGTCTTCGCCTTCGTCTTCGGCACCTGCTACGGCGGCTACGTCGCGCTGGCCCCGGCCGTGATGGCCGACTATTTCGGGCCGCGTCACGTCGCCGGCATCATCGGCGCGCTGTACTCCTCGGTCGCCATCGGCACGCTGCTGGGCCCGACGCTGGCGGGGATGGCCTACGATCTGTTCCAGAGCTACACCGTGCCGATCGCGGCCTCGGCGGTGTTCGGCTTCGCGGGCGCGGTGCTGACGGCGACGCTGATGGAGCCGGGAGAGTGGCGGCGGGGAGCAACTCCCTCCCTCCGCAGGGGGGAGGATTAGGGAGGGGGGCGGCGCCGCGACGCGGCGCCATGAGATGGATAGGCAGTGCCAGCACGCCATTTTCATTACGGCGCTATCGCGCCGCACCCCCCACCCCAACCCTCCCCCCTGCGGGAGGAGGGAAGATCGCTACCACCGCCCGATCAGCCTCTTTACGAGCAAGAGCACCACCGAGATCAGGATCGAGGTGCCCAG
>CAZMTC010000157.1:0-8193 GCA_964569105.1 uncultured Alphaproteobacteria bacterium
CGGGGCCTTTCTCGACGATGTCGCGAATCCACCACAGCGTCTCGACGTTGTTGACCAGTGTCGGGCGGTCGAAGATGCCGCGCTGCGCGACATAGGGCGGCCGGTGGCGCGGCAGGCCGCGCTTGCCTTCGATCGACTCGAGCATCGCCGACTCCTCGCCGCAGATATAGGCGCCGGCGCCGCGGCGCAGGATCAGATGGCCCGGCTCGGCGAGGCCGGCGTCCTCGAGCTCGGCGATCTCGCGCAGCAGGATCTCGCGGATATGCGGGTATTCGTCGCGCAGATAGATGTAGGCGGCTTCCGCCTCCATCGCCCAGCTCGCGATCAGCGTGCCCTCGAGGAAGCGGTGCGGGTCGGTCTCCAAATAGTGGCGGTCCTTGAAGGTGCCGGGCTCGCCCTCGTCGGCGTTGACCGCGACGTAGCGCGGCCTGGGTTCGGCGCGCACGAAGCCCCACTTCCTGCCGGTCGGGAAACCGGCGCCGCCGAGGCCGCGCAGGTTGCCGTCGAGCAGCGTCTGCATGAGGTCCTCGACCGTGCGCTCGCCGGCGCGGCAGGAGGCGAGCAGGGCGTAGCCGCCCTCGGCGCGGTAGGCGTCGAGCGCCACGTAGTCGGGGATCGCGGGATGGATGTCGCCGGCCTGCACGGTTTCGGCCACGCGCTCGACCGTGCAGTGGCCGACATTGCGGTGGCCGATCTCGGCCGCCGGCGCCACCTCGCAGCGGCCCATGCAGGGCGCGCGCGCCACGCGCACGTCCGGGCCCAGCGCGTCCTCGAGGTCCGCGATGAGCGCCTCGGCGCCGGCCATGGCGCAGCTCAGCGAGTCGCACACACGCACGGTGAGCGGCGGGGGCGGGATCTCGCCCTCCTTCACCACGTCGAAATGGGCGTAGAAGGTGGCGACCTCGTAGACCTCGGTCTGGGACAGCTTCATCTCGTGCGCGAGCGCCGCCAGGTGCGCGGCCGAGAGGTGGCCGTAGCGGTCCTGGATGCGGTGCAGATGCTCGATCAGGAGGTCGCGGCCGCGCGGGGCGTCTCCCAGAAGCGCCTGGACTTCGCGCAGCGCGCCGGGCGCGACCTGGCGGCCCTTGGGGGTGCGCGGCGCCTTGCGGCGCGCACCGCCGGGATGGCGCCTCTTTGGCGGGGCCTCGGTCGCGGTCATGGTCGGATGCTCGGAGACAAGGGTTGGGCGTCAGAACGCGTCGCGCGCGTCCTGGACGATGACAAGCGGGACGACGCCATAGTCGATCAGCTGCTTGCCCGCATTCTCGAAATTAACCGTCACTCTATTGCCTACAACCGACTGCACCTGCCCGGTGCCCCAGTCGGGCTCGGTCGGGTGGCGCACGAAAGCACCCGGGACCAGACGGGCATGCATGATCGTCTCCCCGCAGGCAGTTGACGGACAACGGCAATTCTACAAGCATGGTCGATCGGCGACAAAGCCCGCGCCATGCTTCCCCTATATGGAGTCACATGACGGTGCCCGTCGACCTTGCGGTCCTGCATTTATTGTGCTCGCGCCTGTGCCACGACCTCGTGGGCCCGGTGGGCGCGATCTCCAACGGGCTCGAGCTGATGCGCGAGTTCGGCGACCAGGACGACGAATCGATGGAGCTGGTCGGGGGCAGCGCCGCGCAACTCTCGGCTCGGCTGCAGCTCTTCCGCGTCGCCTACGGCATGGCGTCTGGGGCGGCGCGGTCGGTGGGCGATGTGCGCGGGCTGGTCAAGCCGTGGTGCGAGATCGAAGGCATGACGCTCGACTGGCCGCAGGACGCTCAGGACGGCACCCCGCTCTCGCTCACGGGCATCAAGCTGGTGCTGAATACGGCGCTCCTGGCCAAGGAGTGCCTGGTGCGCGACGGCGGGCTGGTGGTGAGCCTCGCGCCCGAGGGCGGCGCGATGCGCATGACACTAGCGGCGGCGGGCCCGGGCGCGCGCCTCAAGGACGAGGTCGCCGAGGGACTTTCGCCCGACCTCGCGATCGACGCGCTGACGCCGCGTAACGTGCAGGGCTATTTCACGCGCATTCTCGCCCGGGCGGTGGGCGGCGACCTCGAGGTGAGCTCCGAGCCCGACCGGGTGAGCTTCGCTGCCGCGGTGCCGCTGGAGGAGTGAACGGGGGGCGTTTTCTCCCAAGCGCGGTCGGCGTCCACGCCGATCTGCCGCAACCGCCCGCCCCCGCACCGGGAACGCCGCTCACGGCACTTCTCCGCTAACAGCTTCTTAAGTCTTTTCTGGAAATCTCCGCCATGCCCCGCCCAGGGGACGGCGCGTCCGATGCGGCGCGCCCGAGCGTGACGGCAACGGATAGACAGGTCAGCCATGGACGACTTGCTGAGCGAGTTCCTGACCGAGACGGCCGAAGGCCTGGCGGTTCTGGACCAGGACCTGGTGTCGCTGGAAAAGAACCCGGACAACCCGGCGCTGCTGGACAGCATCTTCCGCGTCGTCCACACGATCAAAGGCACCTGCGGGTTCCTGGGATTGCCACGCCTCGAGCGCCTGGCGCACGCCGCGGAGAACGTGCTGGGCAAGTTTCGCGACCGCGAGGTCGCGATCACGGCCGAGGCCGTGACCCTGATCCTCGACTCGCTGGATCAGATCAAGGACATCCTGGCCACCATCGAGGCCACCGAAGCCGAGCCCGAGGGCGACGACGAGGCGCTGATCGCGCGGCTCGACGCCGCTGCCGAGGGCCAACTGGCCGACGTCGCCGCCGTGCAAGCCGCGACCGAGCCGGCGGCCGATGAGGCCGACGAAGCCGACGAGGAGGTGGTTGCGTCGATGGCCGAGGCCGACGAATTCGGCTTCACGCCGGTCACGGCCGCCGAGATGAAGGCGCAGGTCGAGGCGGAGGCCGAGACCGCCGAGGCGGAGACAGCCGAGCCGGCGCCGGTCGAGACCACGACCGCCGAGGTGCCGAAGGCCGAGGCGCAAGCCGCGGCCGAGGAGACACCGCGCGACGGCGGACTGGCGTCGCAGAACATCCGCGTTTCGGTCGACCTGCTCGAGAACCTCATGAACATGGTCTCGGAGCTGGTCCTGACGCGCAACCAGCTCCTCCAGATCCTGCGGCACCAGAACGAGAGCGAGTTCGCCGCACCCCTGCAGCGCCTGAACCACGTCACCTCCGAGCTTCAGGAGGGCGTGATGAAGACGCGCATGCAGCCGATCGGCAACGCATGGGCCAAGCTGCCGCGTATCGTGCGCGACCTGTCGCTCGACCTGGGCAAGAAGATCGACTTGCGCATGAAAGGCGAGGAGACCGAGCTCGACCGCCAACTGCTCGAGTTGATCAAGGACCCGCTCACCCACATGGTGCGCAACTCGGCCGACCACGGCATCGAGGACATCGAGTCGCGCGTCGCGGCGGGCAAGCCCGAGACCGGCCACATCAACCTCTCGGCGCGCCACGAGGGCGGCCACATCATCATCGAGATCGCCGACGACGGCCGCGGCATCGCGCTGGACAAGGTCAAGAAGAAGATCGTGGCCAACGGCCTCGCCACCGAGGCCGAGATCGGCGGCATGACGGATCAGCAGATCCAGCAGTTCATCTTCCGCGCCGGCTTCTCGACCGCGGCGGCCGTGACCAACGTCTCGGGCCGGGGCGTCGGCATGGACGTGGTGCGCACCAACATCGAGAAGATCGGCGGGACGATCGAGCTCAACTCGATCGAGGGCCGCGGCTCCACGTTCACGATCAAGATCCCGCTGACGCTCGCGATCGTGAACGCGCTGATCGTCGAATGCGGCGGCGACCGCTTTGCGGTGCCGCAGATCTCGGTGGTCGAGCTGGTGCGCACCTCGTCGAAGTCCGAGCACGCCATCGAGTGGATCAACGACGCGCCGGTGCTGCGCCTGCGCGACCGGCTGCTGCCGCTGGTGTCGCTGCGCAAGCTTTTGCATGTCGACGAGAACGAGCGCGCCGACGAGAACCATTTCATCATCGTCACGCAGGTCGGCACCTATACCTTCGGCATCATCGTCGACCGGGTGTTCGACACCGAGGAGATCGTGGTCAAGCCGGTGTCTCCGATCCTGCGCGACATCTCAATGTTCTCGGGCAACACCATCCTGGGCGACGGCTCGGTCGTGATGATCCTCGACCCCAACGGCATCGCCATGGCGACCGGCGAGGTCGCGCCCGCCGAGGCCGCGGCGATGGAGGACGACGAGGCGGCGGTCGACGCGGGGGAGAAGGAGCGAATGACGCTGCTCGTGTTCCGCGCCGGCGGCGACCGCGGCCAGATGGCCGTGCCGCTGTCCTTGGTGGCGCGGCTGGAGGAGATCGACTGCGCCAAGCTCGAGCACACCGACGGCAACCCGGTGGTGCAGTATCGCGGCAAGCTGATGCCGCTGACCACCATCGAGGGCGCGCCGCCGATCAAGGAGGAGGGCCGGGTCCCGGTCCTCGTGTTCTCGGACGGGCCGCACGCGATGGGCCTGGTGGTCGCGGAGATCGTCGACATCGTCGAGGAGGCGATGAAGGTCGAGTTGCGTGGCGACACGCCGGGGCTTCTGGGCAGCGCGATCATCGACGGCCGGGCGACCGACCTCCTGGACGCGGGCCACTATGTCGGCCATGCGATGCGCGCCTGGGGTGACGGCGACGGCAAGGCCATGGGCGGCCGGTCGCAGCGCGTCCTGCTGGTCGACGACAGCCCGTTCTTCCGCAATCTGCTGACACCGCTTCTGCGCGTCGCCGGCTACGACGTGACCTCGGTCGAGACCGCCGAGATCGCGCTGGCGTTGTGCGAGGACGGCGAGGATTTCGACGTCATCGTGTCCGATGTCGACATGCCGGGGATGGACGGCTACGCGTTCGCCGAGGCGGTCAAGGCGCAGGCGCGCTGGCACGACACGCCGATCGTGGCGGTGTCGCACAGCGCCTCGCCGCACGACCTCGATCGCGGCCGGGCGGCCGGTTTCGCGGACTACATCGCCAAGTTCGACCGCGAGGCGCTGCTGCACACCCTGTCCGAAACCATTCGCAGCCACGGGGGAGCCGCATGAGCGTCGCTGCCGACAACCATGCCGGCGGGAACGCCGCCGGCACCACCGACTACGTGACCATGACCATCGACGGCCAGCTGTTCGGGGTTCCGGTGGCGATTGTGCAGGACGTCCTGCGCACCCAGACGCTGACCCGCGTGCCGCTGGCCTCGTCGGAGATCGCCGGCGTGCTCAACCTGCGCGGGCGCATCGTCACCGCGATCGACGTGCGCAAGCGCCTGGGCCTGCCCGCGCTGCCCGAGGACAACCAGGCCATGAGCATCGTCGTCGACCTTCACGGCGAACTCTACAGCCTGGTCGTCGACAAGGTTGGCGAAGTGTTGAGCCTGCGCGACGACGAGTTCGACCGCAATCCCTCGACGCTCGACTCGGTCTGGCAGGGCGTCTCCAAGGGCGTCTACCGGCTCGACGACGAACTGCTGGTGGTGATGGAGGTCGATCGCTTGCTCGACGTGCGCGTGAGCGCGGCCGCGTGAGCACCAACGGCACAGGGCCCCGCCGGCCCGGGAGTGGGAAATGAAGCGCTGTCTGGTCGTTGACGATTCGAAGGTGATCCGCGTCGTGGCGCGCAAGATCCTCGAGAACCTGGAGTTCGAGGTCGAGGAGGCCGAAGACGGCAAGCAGGCCATCGCGGCGTGCAAATCGCACATGCCCGACGCCATCCTCCTCGACTGGAACATGCCGGTGATGAGCGGCATCGAGTTCCTGCAGGAGCTGCGCAGCCAGGAGAAGGGAGGGACGCCGGTGGTGCTGTTCTGCACGACCGAGACGAACCTGGACCGCATCCGCGACGCCATCGCGGCGGGCGCCAACGAGTACATCATGAAGCCCTTCGACAGCGAGATCCTGGAGACCAAATTCGCGCAGGTGGGGCTGCTCTGATGGCGGTTGCGCCCGCCAAATCGCCGGACGCCGCGGCGCGCCCGGCCGATCCGTACCGAATCATGGTGGCCGACGACAGCGCCGTGGTCCGCGGGCTGCTCACGCGTGCGCTCGAGGGCGATCCGCGCATGAAGGTGGTCGCATCGGTTGCAGACGGCCAGATGGCGATCAACGCGCTGGCACGCCACGACGTCGAAGTGGTGGTCCTCGACATCGAGATGCCGGTGATGGACGGGCTCACGGCGCTGCCCAAGCTGATCGAGGCTCGTCCCGACATCAAGGTGATCGTGGCCTCGACCCTGACCCGGCGCAATGCCGAGATATCGCTGCGCTGCCTGTCGCTCGGCGCCCATGACTACATTCCCAAACCGAGTTCCGCGCGCGAGCTGAACGCGGCAGAGAACTTCGCCCACGAGCTTCTGCGCAAGGTCGCCGCCCTGGGCGCCGCCGCGCGGGGCGACACGGTGCAAATGCGCCGTCCCGAGGAAAAGGCGCCGCCGCCCGCGACCCGGCGCGAGGCGAAGCGTGAGCCCATCTCCTTGCGTACCGCACCGGTGCGCCGGCCGAAGGCCATCGCCATCGGCAGCTCGACCGGGGGGCCGCAGGCGCTGTTCACGCTGACCAAGGCGATCGCGCCGGGGCTCGGCGTACCGGTGTTCATCACCCAGCACATGCCACCCACCTTCACGGCCATCCTGGCCGAGCATATCGCCCGGGCCAGCGGCCTGCCCGCGACCGAGGCGGTCGACGGCGAGCCGGCGAAGCCCGGCCATCTCTACGTGGCGCCGGGCGACCACCACATGACCGTGCGCATGACGTCGACCGGCGCCGTGATCGCGCTCAACCAGGATCCGCCGGAGAACTACTGCCGCCCGTCGGCGGATCCGATGCTGCGCAGCCTGGCGGACGCCTACGGCGCCGACCTCCTGTGCGTGATCCTCACCGGCATGGGCCAGGACGGTCGCCGCGGCGGCGAAAAGGTGATCGAGGCCGGCGGCACGATCATCGCCCAGGACGAGGCGTCGTCGGTGGTCTGGGGCATGCCGGGCGCGGTGGCGACCGCCGGGATGTGCACCGCCGTCGCGCCGCTCGACCAATTGGGCGCGTGGGTGACGCGGGCGCTAGCGGGGCAGAGCCGATGAGACCCGACGACTACGATTTCGTGTGCAGGTTTCTCAAGGAGCGGTCGGGCCTGATGCTGTCCAAGGACAAGGCCTACCTGCTCGAGAACCGGCTGATGCCGGTGGCACGGAAGCGCATGCTGTCGAGCCTGGACGATCTCGTCGCGGCCCTGCGCAAGGGGGGCGACCCGACGCTGGAGCGCGAGGTCACCGACGCGATGATGACCAACGAGTCGTTCTTCTTTCGCGACATCAAGCCGTTCGACCAGCTGCGCGATGCCGTCCTGCCGGGGCTGCTGGAGCGGCGCGCGTCGAGCCGCAAGCTGCGCATCTGGTGCGCCGCGGCATCGACCGGGCAGGAGCCCTACTCGATCGCCATGCTGCTGCAGGAGATGGGCGCGCGGCTGTCGGGCTGGACCGTGGAGATCCTGGGCACCGACATCTCCTCTTCCGCGCTGGCGCGGGCCAAGTCGGGCCTCTATACCCAGTTCGAAGTGCAGCGCGGGCTGCCGGTCCAGTACCTGGTCAAGTATTTCGGCCAGGAGGGCAACCAGTGGCAGCTCTCCGAGACCATCCGCCGGATGGTCCAGTACCGCGAGTTCAATCTGCTCGGCGAGTTCGGCTCGCTCGGCACCTTCGATGTCATCTTCTGCCGCAACGTGCTGATCTACTTCGACCAGGACAGCAAGGCGGCGATCCTGGGCCGCATGGCCAGGACGCTCGCGTCCGACGGAGCCCTGTTCCTGGGCGGCGCCGAAACCGTGCTCGGCATCACCGATGCCTTCGCGCCGGTCAAAGGTCTGACCGGCGTCTACGCGGTCGCCGGCGCGTCGGCCGCCAACTTCGCCACCTCCGCCGGGTCGCCGGCACGGATGGCGGTGTAGCGTTCCGCCAGCCCTTACGTTTACCTTCCTGAACCGTACCCGGCACACGGAAAAGGGCCGCCCCGACGTGGGGCGGCCCTCTCAGGCTCAGGCTCGCTCCTGGGTAAGTCGTCAGGCGGCCGAGCTCGCCGCCTCGGGCTCCTCGGCCTCGTTGGGATCGCGCAGCACGTAGCCGCGGCCCCACACGGTCTCGATGTAGTTGTCGCCGCCGGTGGCGGTGGCGAGCTTCTTGCGCAGCTTGCAGATGAACACGTCGATGATCTTGAGCTCGGGCTCGTCCATGCCGCCGT
>CAZMTC010000158.1:0-8176 GCA_964569105.1 uncultured Alphaproteobacteria bacterium
TGCCGTAGCCGCCCGAGCCGTGGACCTCCTTGACCACCAGTTCGGGCAGATGGTCGAGGGCGTACTTCAGGTCGTCGGGCTCGCGCAGGCGCCAAGTCGGCACGTTGTTGAGGATCGGCTCCTCGCCCAGATAGAAGCGCACGATCTCGGGCACATAGGTGTAGATCGCCTTGTCGTCGGCGACGCCGGTGCCGATCGCGTTGGCCAGCGTCACCCCGCCCTCGCGCACCACCGACAACAGCCCCGGCACGCCGAGCACCGAGTCCGGCCGGAAGGCCAGCGGGTCGAGGAAAGGATCGTCGATGCGGCGGTAGATGACGTCGACCTGCCGCGGACCCGCAGTGGTGCGCATCCACACCTTGCCGCGCTTGACGAACAGGTCGGGCCCCTCGACCAGCTCGATGCCCATCTCCTCGGCCAGGAAGACGTGCTCGAAATAGGCCGAGTTGAAGCGGCCCGGCGTGAGCAGCGCCACCGTCGGGTCGTAGACGTCGGCCGGCGCCACCGCCTTGAGCGTGGCCAGCAACATCTCGGGATAGTTGCCCACCGGCGCGATGCGCGAGGTGCGGAAGGCCTGGGGAAACAGGCGCATCATGATCTCGCGGTTCTCGAGCACGTAGGACACGCCCGAGGGCGTGCGCAGATTGTCCTCGAGGACGAAGAACTCCTCGGCACCGGTACGCACCAAATCGATGCCGGCGATGTGCGCGTAGACCTTCCGCGGCGGGACGACCCCGTGCATCTCGGGGCGGTAGGCCTCGTTGTCGTAGACCATGGCGGCCGGCACCACGCCCGCCTTCACGATTTCCTGCTCATGGTAGACATCGTGCAGGAAGGCGTTGAGCGCCTTGACCCGCTGAATGCAGCCGGCCTCGAGCTTGCGCCACTCGGTAGCGCCCAGGATGCGCGGCACCAGATCGAACGGAATCAGTCGCTCGTCCGAGCCGCCTTCGCCGTAGACCAGGAAGGTGATGCCGAGGCGGCGGAAGAAGGCGTCGGCCTCCTCCCGCATGACCTTGAGCCGTTCGACGGGCGTTTCGTCGAGCAGCTTGGCGAAGCCCCTGTAGGGCGGCCGCACCGAGCCGTCGGTGGCGTGCATCTCGTCGAACGAAGTCTGATCGGCCATGCGCCTGGGGTTCCTCGGTTCGGAATGGTCGAATCATAAGGCAAGCGCAAGCGGGGGTGGCTTGGCAAGGGGGTTCGGGAATGGGCCCTCGCGACGGCCCTATCCGTTGCCCCTACCCCGCCAGGCGTACGCGCCGGTAGCTGACCGGGGCGGCGAGGCCGCGGACCGGGGCGGTCTCGCGCTCGGCGGAGAGGCCGTCGAGCAGCGCGGCGGCGGCGGGGTCGGCGGCGACGGCCTCGGAGAGCACGATGTCGCCGCCCTCGCTGCGGCCCTCGAGCCGGGCGGCGAGGTTGACGGTGGTGCCGAAGTAGTCGAGCCGGCCGTTGAGGGTCACCGCCATCACGGGACCGGCGTGGATGCCGGTGCGGATGGCGATCCCCTCGGCCCCGTGCTCGCGGACGAAGGCGCCGAGGCCGCGCTGGATATCGAGCGCGGCGGCGAGCGCCGCGGCCGGGTCGGCGAAGACGGCCATAACGGCGTCGCCGATGGTCTTGACGACGGCGCCGTCGTGGCGGCGCACGCGGCGCGCCAGATAGTCGAAATGGTCGCGTACCAGGCCGTAGGCCGGCACGTCGCCGACGCGCTCGTAGAGCGCGGTCGAGCCGCGGAGGTCGGTGAACAGAAGCGCGGTTCGGTCGATCTCGGCGCCGTCACCGGGCTTGAGCGTCTCCTCGCCGAACAGGTCGCGGAAGGTCTGGAGCGTGGTGGCGCGATGGGCGGTCAACGCGTCGGCGGCCCAGACGCGACTCTCGATCACCGCGGTGCGCGGCGCGGCGCCCAAGTTGCGCAGGCGGATGCGGCCCTCGGGTGACGGCGCGCCCGGGCGCACGCCGGCCTCGTCTAGCACCATTTCGGGGAAGGTGCCGCCGTCCCAGTCGACCTCGCACTCGCCCCCCGGATGGAGCGTTCGCAACCTGTAGGGGCCGGGCTCGAGGCCGCACTCGACGTCACGGGCCTCGCCCGGCTCGAGGCGTTGCTGGACCCGGACGTGGGGCGTCGACATCGGACCGAACAGGCAGAACTCGCCGTGATCGATGGGCCGGACCGACGCCGCCGGGCGGAAGGTCAGCTCGACATTGTGCGCGAAGGACCGGTCGTAACCGATGTTGCAGCTGTCGCAGTGAGCACCCTCGGGCAGCTCGGCGAGCCGGTCGACCGCCACCTTGGCGCCGCGGCAGCGCGGGCACAGCAGCACCCACCGCATGCCGAGCAACCCTTCGCGGACGGCGCGCAGGCACAGCTCCACTGCCGTACGCTCGGGGACGCCCCAGCGGCGCGCGAGGCGCAGCGGGCGCAGGAACTCGACGTCGAGCTCGGGGCCGGTGAGCACATAGTCGGCGAGCCGCGCGCCCAGCCCGGCGGCGGCAGGCTCGGCTTCTGCTGCCGCTTGGGCCGCGTCGAGGCGTGCCGCCGCGGCCTCCGCGCGGGCACGCCCACTCGGATCGACCGCGGGTTGAACCTCGAAGGGTTCGTCCCGCAGCCCGTCGAGATGCTCGCGCGCCTGGGCCGACAGGCGTCCGAAGGTCCGACCGGAGGCGCGCATGAAGCCGAGCGCGAGGAGGAGCCGGCCGAGCAGTCCGCGCGGCTCGGCGACCATGGTGTAATGGGCCCGGGTGCCGCCGGGCTCGGGCACGAGCTCCAGCGCGGCGGTCAGCTCGCGCAGCGGGCCGCGGCGCAGCAGCCGCCGGTGGAGGAAGCGGTGCGGCGCGACCCAGTCGACCGGGACGTCCTCCCATTCGAGCGTGAAAGGGCCGATCCCGGCGCGCCCGATGTAGGTCACGGTACCTTCGGGATGGGGCCTCTCCTCAATAGCGTGCTTGGGGAAGCCCGCAGCCTCGTTGAAACGGGCGGTGTCGGCGAGAACGCGCCAGACGGCCTCGGGCGGGTGATCGAAGTGCCAGTCCCAGCTCGCAGTGGCCATCGGCCGCTCTCCCCTGACGGGGAAGACTAACCCAATTCGCGCTACGGGGGAGTCGAGGCCGGCGCCGCTACCAGCGGAACGCCGGCGCCACCCAGCGGGGGTGCTGACGCTCCTGGTTGCACAGCGCCTCGAGCGCATCGGGATCGGGCGCGTCGAATGGGCGGACGCCCAGCGCCTCGGCGTGGATGCCGGAGGTGATCAGGAACGCGTCGATGCCCGCCGCGGCCGCGCCGGCGACGTCGGTGCGCAGCGAGTCGCCCACCGCCAGGATGCGCGCCCGGTCGTCGACGCCGAGCATGGGCAGTGCCATGGCGTAAATCTCGGGGTGGGGCTTGCCGAGGTAACGCACCTTGCCGCCCTTGTCCTCGTAGCGCGCGGCGATGGCGCCGGCGCACAGCTCGCGCGTCTCGCCGCGCAGCACGACCAGATCGGGGTTGGCGCAGATCATGGGCAGCGCGCGTTCCGCCGCCTCCGAGAGAAGATCGTCATAGCGGTCGACGGTGTCGGCGCGGTCCCGCGGACCGATGGCGAGCAGGAAGTCGGCCTCGGCCGCTGACTCGACCCGCTCGTAGGGCAGGCCGGCGATGGCGCTGTCGTCGTCGGGCGGGCCGATCGTCAGATAGCGCCGGCCGAGCGTCCCATAGAAACCCTCGCGCGCCTCGAGCGCACGGTACGCCGCCTCGCCGGAGGACAGCACGCCGACGCAGTAATCCCCTGGCACGCCGATGCGCTCCATCGCCGCGACCACGTTGGCGGCCCGGCGCGGAGCGTTGGACAGGATGACCACGCGCTTGCCCGCCGCGCGCAGCTGCCCGAGCGCGTCGAGCACGCCGGGCAGCGGCCGGTAGCCGTCATGGATCGTGCCCCACAGGTCGAGGATCCAGCCGTCGTAGCGGTCGGCCAGGGTGGCGACCCCATCGACCATTGCGAGGGAGGTTGCGGTCGGCGTTGCGGCAAGCGGCATGACGCTGCTTGTGTCACGCTTCGCGCAGCCGCTCAAGTGGGGAGAACCGTCTATTCGGGCCGTCGCGCGCGTCCGCGGAAGACCGCTGCCGGCCTATGTCGAGGCCCCTACTCGCGTGCCAGGCGGGGCTCGCCGAAAAGGTAGCCCTGGGCGTGGTGGATGGGGTGGTCGAGGAGCTCGACCAGGACCGACTCGTCCTCGATTTTTTCGGGCACGATGTCGATGTGAGCGCGGTTGAGGGTCTCCCAGAAACCGTCGAGCCGGGCAGCGTCCTCCTCCATCGCGCGCAGCTGCTCGAGCAGCATGCCGGCGTCGACCTTGAGATAGCGGAAGCCGCGGCGCGACAGCTCGTAGAAGTTCATGTCGAGGCGAGTGACGTGATCGAGCGAGAAGCGGAAGCCGATCTCCGCCAGCTCGCCCAGGTGGCGCGTCATCTCGGGCGACAAATCGTTGAGTTCGGCCTGCGAGAACTCGAAGAACAGGTTCTGCGACAGCTCTCCGTTGTCGGCCATGAAGGAGATGAAATCGCGGAAGAACCGCGTGTCGCGCAGCGAGTGGCCGGAAATGTGAGCGAAGAAGGCGACCCCGTCGCGCTTCTGTCGCGCCTTGCGTACGAGCTGGACGCAGCGGAACAGCAGCAGATTGTCGATCGCGCCCATCAGGCCGTAGCGCTCGGCCACCGGGACGTACCGCTCGGGCATCACCACCTGGCCCTCGCCGTCGCGGATGCGCGAGAGGCAGTCGTAGAAAACGGTGCGGCGCTGGGGCAGCTCGACGATCGGCTGGAGGAACAGGTCGGCGCGGTTCGACTGCAGCGCATCGCGCACGATGTCGAGCACCGCGTCGTCGTCGAGCGTGTCGTCGGCGAGCGGCGCGGCGGCGGACTCCTGGACCGGTGCGCGGCTGGCGTAGAGCTGGCCGATCAGATCCTGGAGGACCTTCACCTCCTTGATTACGTTCTGGTAGGCCTCGTCGCGCACCATCGAGCGGTTAGCCTGGATCGCCTCGAAGATCTGTTGCACCTCGGTGCGCGCGGTGCCCAGTTCGCGCCGGACATCGGCGTTGGACTGGCGCAGTTCGGCGATCTCGCGTCGCGCGCGAGCACGCCACCGGAAGCCCGTGAAGGTGGCGTGGAGCAGTGCCAGCGCCGCCAGCGCAAGCGCGCCGTAGACCAGCGACACCTGCCCCGCGGCCGGCAGCACGCCCGACATGCCCTCGGGCAGCCACAGCGCCGCAGCGTAGCCGACGGCCAGATAGACCACGATCATCAGGATATTGGCGACGAGGGACATGCGCGCGTGTTCCGGGGAGCGTCCGTGCGCGCAGGATCGCCCGCAGGGGTTGAGATATGGTTAACCGGGCGCGCGGGTTTACCGCAATTCGGGAGGCGGTTTCGGCCCCCTTGGCGTTCCTCGCGACGGCGCCATTATCTGTGGTCCGCCCCCACCGCCTCGGCCACGGAGCGGAAGCCGTCGTTGCGCAGGAGCGCGGCGAGGGAGCGCTTGATCGAGCCGACCAGGGCGGGACCGTCGTAGATCAGCGCGGTGTAGAGCTGGACCAGCGAGGCACCGGCGCGGATCTTGTCGTAGGCGTCGGCACCCGAGGCGACGCCCCCCACCCCGACCAGCGGCACGCCGCCCCCGGTCAGCCGGTACATGTCGGCCAGCACTTCGGTCGACAAGTCCATCAGCGGTTTGCCCGACAGGCCGCCCTTCTCGCCCCGGTGGCGCGAGCGCAGGGTGGGCGGGCGCGCGACGGTGGTGTTGGTGCAGACGAGGCCGTCGACGCCGCCCTCGAGCGCCACCTCGGCGATCGCCTCGCGGTCGGCGGCGGCGAGGTCGGGGGCGATCTTGAGCAGCACCGGCGGCGCGTCCTCGGGCAGCACCGCGGCCACGGCGTCGAGCAGCGTCTCGAGCTCCTTGCGGCCCTGCAGCGCGCGCAGACCCGGCGTGTTGGGCGAGGAGACGTTGATCACGAGGTAGTCGGCGAGCTGGGCGAAATGGCGCGCGCCGGCGGCGTAGTCCTTGGCCGCGCGCTTCGAGCCCTTGTTCCGACCGAGGTTGACGCCCACCGGGCCGCGCGGCCGGCGGTCGCCGGTATGGCGCCGGCGCCAGCCCTCGAGCCGCCCGCGCACGACATCGGCGCCGACGCTGTTGAAGCCCAGACGGTTGATCACCGCGCGGTCCTCGGGCAGGCGAAACACGCGCGGCTTGGGATTGCCGGGCTGAGGCCGCGGCGTGACCGTGCCGACCTCGACGAAGCCGAAGCCGAGCGCGAGCACCGCGTCCATCGCCTCGCCGTGCTTGTCGAAACCGGCGGCCAGGCCGAGCGGGTTGCGGAAGTCGCGGCCGAAGACCCGCGTCGACAGGACCGCGTCGTCGTCACGCCGGACGCGTCCCCCCAGCCCCAGGCGCAGCGCGGCGATGGTCGCGCGGTGCGCGGCCTCGGGCGGCAACACGGACAGGATCGGACGGGCGAGGGCGAACAGGGGCATACCCGGGTCTAGCGCCTTCGCGGCCGCGCCGCCAGAGGCCCGATGCTTATCCCTCCCCCGCCGGCCGGCGCTCGAGATAGTAGCGGATGAGCGCCTTGGCCTCGGCGCTGTCCCATTCGGCAGGCCCTTCGAGATAGCCGACCAGCCGGCCCTCATGGTCGATCAGGAAGCTGGTCGGCATCGGATGGTTCTGCATGCCGTAGGCATAGAAATTCTTGCGTTGCAGGTCGACGAGCAGGGGCAGGGTCTCGATGTCCTCGCGCTCGTAGAAGGGGCGCGCGGCGTCGAACCCTTCGCGGTCGATGTTCAGCGCCAGGACGGCGAGGCCCTCGGAGCCGAGATCGGCCTCGAGCGCGTCGAGCGACGGCATCTCCTCGAGGCAGGGCGCGCACCAGGTGGCCCAGAAGTTGAGCAGTACGACCCGTCCGCGGTAGTCCTTCAGGTCGGTCAGTCCGCCCTCGGCGGTTTCGATGGGGGCGAGCGGCGCTGGCTCCACCGGCTCGAGCAGCGTAAATTGGCGCCCCTGGCCGTGGAACGGCGGCGGGTCGTCGGCGGTGGCATGACCGTTGCCGGCGGACAGAATCCAGATCCCGGCGCCGGCGGCGGTGACCAGCAAGGCCGCGGCCAGGGCAATCGCAACGCGTTTCATCGACGGCTCCGTTCCATGACAAAGAGCAAGTCCAAATCCTCCGCCGCCAGCACCATCTGGGGCGGCCGCTTCACCGAGGGCCCGGCCGCGGTGATGGAGCGCATCAACGCCTCCATCGACTTCGACCGGCGCCTCGCCGCGGTCGACATCGCGGGCTCGAAGGCGCATGCCGCGATGCTGGCGGAGGCCGGCATCATCTCCTCAGAAGATGGCGCCGCGCTGGCCAAGGGTCTAGACGAGGTGCTGGACGAGATCGAGAGCGGGTCGTTCACATTCTCGCGCGCACTCGAGGACATCCACATGAACGTGGAGGCTCGGCTCAAGGAATTGGTCGGCGACGCTGCCGGCCGGCTGCACACCGCACGGTCGCGCAACGATCAGGTCGCCACCGACCTGCGGCTTTGGCTGCGCGACGCGCTCGACGGCGCCGAGGCGGGTCTGCGCGACCTGCAGGCGGCGCTGATCGACCAGGCCGAGCGGCACGCCGCCACGGTGATGCCGGGCTTCACCCACCTGCAGACCGCGCAGCCGGTGACCTTCGGCCACCATCTCCTGGCCTATGTCGAGATGCTGGGCCGCGACCGGGGGCGGCTGGCCGACTGCCGCAGGCGGCTCAACGAGAGCCCGCTGGGCGCGGCGGCGCTGGCCGGCACGTCGTTCCCGATCGACCGCGCGCAGACGGCGAGGGCGCTCGGCTTCGATCGGCCGATGACGAATTCGCTCGACGCCGTCTCGGCGCGCGATTTCGCGCTCGAGTTCCTGGCCGCGGCCGCGATCTGCGCCACGCACCTGTCGCGCCTGGCGGAGGAGCTGGTGATCTGGACCTCGGCGCAGTTCGGCTTCGTGCGGCTGTCCGACGCCTTCACCACCGGCAGCTCGATCATGCCGCAGAAGAAGAACCCCGACGCGGCCGAGTTGGTACGCGCCAAGGTGGGGCGCATCGCCGGCGCCTTCACCGGCCTGCTGATCGTCATGAAGGGCCTGCCGCTGGCCTACGGCAAGGACATGCAGGAGGACAAGGA
>CAZMTC010000159.1:0-8174 GCA_964569105.1 uncultured Alphaproteobacteria bacterium
GTCGGGTGTGTGGCGGCCGGTCGCTGTTCCAGATCTCGAGCAGCTGGCGGTTGAAGTTGAGCAGGTCGCCCACGATCCCGATCACGAAGATCAGCATGCCGATCACCAGCAGGGCGCCGCCGATGATCAGCGACTGCAGATGGCCGTCGCCCTGGCCGACGGCGAAGAAGTAGAGGAAGCGCAGGATCGGCACCGCGCCGATCAGCGTGACCACGGCGCCGATCGAGAAGAACACCCGCAGCGGCTGGTACATCGCGTACATGCGGACCATGGTGGTCAGCGACCGCTCGAGGAACTTGGGGATGCTCTTGAACAGCCGCGATTCGCGCGTCTTCGGGTTGGTGCTCACCGGCACCGAGGCGACGGCCATGTGCTTCTTGCCGGCCTGGATCAGCGTCTCGATCGTGTAGCTGAAGCTCGAGACGATGTTGAGCTGGAACGCGGCGTTGCGCGAGAACGCGCGGAAGCCGCTGACCGCGTCGGGGATATCGGTGCCCGAGAGCAGCCGCACGGCGAACGAGCCGAGCGCCTGGAGCAGCTTCTTGTGGCGCGAGAAATGCGCGATGCGCGCGGTCTGGCGGTCGCCCACGACGATGTCCGCCTCGCCGCGCAGGATCGGCTCGACCAGCCGCGGGATGTCCTCGCCGCGATACTGGTTGTCGCCGTCGGTGTTGACGATGACATCGGCGCCCAGGCTCAGCGCCGCGTCCAGCCCGGTGCGGAAGGTGCGCGCCAGGCCCCGGTTGGCCTTGTGGCGGATGACATGGTCCGCCCCGTGCGCCCACGCGGTCTCGATCGTCCGGTCGGTCGAGCCGTCGTCGACCACCAGCACCTCGACCGCGTCCACCCCCGGGATCGACCGCGGGATGTCGCCCAGCGTCTGCGGCAGGGTGGCCTCTTCGTTGTAGCAGGGTATCTGGACGATGACCTTCATGGGGGACCTATACATCGAGACAGCGCAGAGACTCTTTCGCACATTTGACGCACAGGCGCCCACCTTCTTCCGAGATGCCCTTGCATCGAAGTCGTCCCCGCCCGGGAAGCCCGTTCACGAGTTTACCGGCTGAACCCGCTCCAGGAGATCCTTCAGCCGCGCGTCCCAGGCCGGCAAGGAGAACCGCTCGACCACGTAGCGGCGGGCGGCTTCGCCCATCGCGGCACGGCGTTCGGCCGATTCGGCGAGCGACCTGATCGCGCCGGCGAACGCCTCGACGTCGTCGACCGGACACAGCAGCCCGGACACGCCTTCCTCGAGCAGTTCGGGCAACGAGGAGGCGTCGCTGCAGACCGCCGGCGTGCCGCACGCCATGGCCTCCGCGACGACATAGCCGAATCCCTCGAACCGGCTGGGAAACAGCAGGACGTCGGCGGCGCGATAGGCGTCGCGCAGCCCTTCGGTGTCGAGCCGGCCCAGTATTTCGATGTTGGTCGCGCTCCTGGCCTGCCCCCTCAGACCGGCGGTCGCCTGGAGGACAAACCCGTCGCCGAGCCGCTCCATGATCGGCTCCAACAGGTCGAACCCCTTGCGTCTGATAGGATTGCCGACGAACAGGATGCGGAACTTGCGGCCGTCCAGCGGCTCTTTCGCCGGGCCGGGCGTGAAGAACTCGGTGTCGAGCCCATTGAGCACGATTTGGACGTCCTTCACGCCATAGACGCGGTCGAGGCTGCGCGCGGTGTGCCGGCTCACGGCGACGATCGCGTCGGCGGCTTCGAGGCTCCAGCGTTCGTAGAAGCGGAGCAGCCCCTCATGATACGCCGCTTGCGCGAAACTTCGGTACGGCGCATAGCCGGGATCGCGCACGCAATGGTGCGACACCGCGATGAGTTTGATTCCTCGGCGCTTGAACGCGAAGCCGTTGGCAATGTCGGCGATTGTGAGGTCTGCGTCCGTCGGCGGCAGGGCGCTCTTGAGAGCTCGAGGAAAATACTGCCATTTGTGGGCGAAGCGTTAGGCCAAGACCCGATGCCCCAACCGCTCCAGCGCCGCGGCAAGACGGTCGGTATAGACGTCGGCCCCTCCACCCGTCGTGACATATGGCAACCAGATCTTCATGGGCGCGCGCACCGATCTCGGCCTGAGCGGACAAGCTCATACTCGAACCAGCACTTGCACTCATCATTGCAGCTTGGTCGTTTGATCGTTCCGCTGGGAACAGAGCGGATAGTTGTTCCGACGCCGCCTTTTGTTCGATTTCGATGCATCGGAACCCTACAGCGTTTGAATCGAGGTCCCGCTTATATCGCGCCACCAGCTCTTTGGCCACATCGCCACTTTCTCCTCGCTGCCGCATCTGCTCGCTGACGGCGCTCGGCGAGGGATTTGATCTCCTCAATCGATTCGCATCAGGTTTCAAGGCTCAACCGGCCCTTCCCTGGCCGCGCGGCTCTACCTTAAACTCGGCAACGACTCGTGTGGTAAGCTATGCGACCGGTTAAGGTTTCTGATCGATAGACCCTGAGAGGTTTCCGAGTGCTGCCTAATTTGTTGGTTATCGGTGCCGAAAAGGCAGGCACTACAGCAATTCACCAGTTTCTTGGTGAGCATCCACAAATCTTCATGAGTGCAATGAAGGAGCCTGGGTATTTTGTCTTTAAGGGAACTAAAGGAAAATTCCCTGGACTCAGGAGCCAGCCCTTTGTTGCAGATATCAAAACATATGAGAATTTATTCGCGAGGTCCGGAGATGCCAAAGTAATAGGCGAATCTTCTCCCCAGTATCTGGAATTCGCTAGACCGGAAATAGTGCATGATATGCTAAGAACATTACCAAGTTTCCGAGTATTGGCTATCATTCGTCAACCCATTGACCAAGCGTATTCTAAGTTTGTCATGTTACTGAGGGATGGCCGTCTAGGCGATCAAGATTTTAGAGCTCAGTTCTTTAAAGACTATGATCGGTTTTATAGTTTCGAAAATGATTTTGAACAAGCCACTATAACGAGAAGTAACTACAATCGGTTGCGTATCTACTGCGATTTATTACCTCAAAGCAATATAAAGATTATGTTCTATGATGACATGGTTCGTGATTTACCTGGATTTCTAAGGGAAATATATGAGTACTTGGAGGTAAATTCAGGCTATCGAAACGAGATATCGGCGAAGCCTAATCCTGGACGGCTGTATCGGTATTCCGGCATTGCCACGTTGATGAACCGGCCCAATCCAGTTCGTTGGCTGGCGCGTCGGCTGGTGCCCAGCGAAACCCGTTTAGCGTTCCGGGATGCGTTGCTGCAGCGGTTCTCGAAGCCGGCGCCCAAGCTCGACCCGACCGTGCGCGCGGAGCTGACCGAGCTGCTGGCCGACGAAATCACGAACTTGGAGACGCTGACCGGCCGTGATCTGTCTGCATGGCGTCACGCGACGGATGCCTGAAACGCGGACTCCGCCGAAGTTGGCGCCAGATAGCGGCCATCCCGGATCAGGGATAATGACAAACAGTCGACCGAGCCCGTATCAGTCGTACTATGGCCTGAATCCAATCAGGGCTTTGATCAAGTCTAGGTAACGTCAATCGGAGGCTGCCGAAGCGAAGGAGCCTCTGGATGGCTGTGCGGGCATGGCCCCGACACACGAGGCAAATAGGGCTCGCTGTGATATATGAGGGGCGACAACGGTTCAGCATGCAATGTTGCGCGAACGCATTCGCGAGCCCAGGATCCTGAAACGACTCTGCGACGCGAGAAATGCGCACGCCTTCGAGGGTGGGCACGGGGCACCCGGGCGCTTTGGTAAGAGATGCCTTCATGGGATTACGTGGTGCTGCCAGTGGTGCTGCCTTTCTATGCACGTGGATTTGTCAAAGGCCGGCGCGGCCTGGCGGCGGCCAGACCATGAACTTTGCTCCAGAAGGTAGCCCGCAAGAGCAGCTGCTGCCGGGCCAGCGCGTACGATGACAACGGACCCGGGCAAGGCCGCAGGTGCGCTCGGCCCCGGTATGCGCTCTATCCTGCGCAACGGGGCCTATCTAGTCGGATCGCACTGGCTGGCGACCGGGCTGCGTGCCGCATATGTGGTCATTCTCGCGCGCGCGCTTGGGCCAGCGGATTACGGCCTCATCTCCTCCACGCAGGCGCTGTACATCATGTTCGTTGCTGCCGCGACGGTCGGTATTCCCGCTTATCTGTCGCGCGAACGGGCGCAGAACCAGGGACGGGGCGAAGAAGCCGTTCAGCTCGCTCTGATCGTCCAAGGCGTCGCCGTGGCGCTCGGCGGCGCGAGTTTTCTGGCAATCGGCCTCGTCTTTGAAAGCGAATCACTGACGCAGCTCGTCTTCGTCATTTTCGCCGGCACGGTGCTGGCCCGCGGTTGTGCGCTATTCGGACGCCAGGCATTCGTCGCATTCGAGGTCAGCCGGTACCAGCTCCGGCTCGTTTACATATTCCGTAGCGGCGAAGTGCTCGCGGTGGTGCTCGCGCTGATGGTCGGCGGCGGCGTGATCGCCGTGGCGGCGATCCATTTGATCTCGTGGATGCTGGAGGGCGCGGTCGCCCTCGGTCTCGTCCACCGGAAGGTCGCTCCGTTCCGGCCATCCTGGCCCCGTTGGGCGAGGCTTCGGGCCGGGATTGTCGGCATGCTCGGCATCGGGGCGGCGCTCGCGGCCGGAGAATGGCTGCGCCTCGCCCCCATCGCGCTGGTCCGCTACGTCATCGACGATGCCCCGTCCGTGGGGCAGTTCGCCTTGGCATGGAACGCGTCGTTGATTCTGACGGCGATGGCGGTGGCGTCGATGCAGGCGGCGTTTCCGGTGCTGAGCCGGGCCAGCGCGCGCGGCGACGGCAAGGATTTGTGGTATCTGGATTTCTGCATCCGATACGGTGTCCTGCTCGGTGCGGCCGCCGCTATCGGTGGCCTAGCCTTCGGATCCTGGGCGGTGATGGCCGTGTTCGGCCCGCAATACGCGGGCGCGGGCGAGATCTTCGCGGCGACTCTGGTATTGATCGGGCCGATCGTCGTCAACCATGTTCTGGACCAGACGCTGTTTCTGCGCGGCCGCACCGGACACATCCTGATCCTGAACGCAATTGCGCTCGCGGCAGTCGTCGCGGGCTTCGCTCCGGTGTTCCAGACGGTCGGCCCCAACGAGGCCGTGTTGACGGTGGGCGGGATCCTCGCCCTCCTGGCGCTGGCGAAGATCGGCATGATTGTTGTCCTGACCGGGGCCACGGTTGTTTCCGGGCTCATCCGGGCACTAGCCACCGTAGCGGTCGCTCTCGTCGCGGCGGTGCCGTTGACGACGGTATCCCCGTGGGCCGGCTGTGCCGGCGGTCTTGCGGTGTTGGCGGCGGCAGCGGTCGCAAGCCGGGTGGTTTCGGAGCGCGAGCGACGTACGCTCCTTGACGCGGTGCTCAGACGCAAATCTCGATGAAGTGGCACCGTCGTTTCGGCCGGCGGAGGCAACTCGCGAGCAGGCCGTCCACCTTCATCAGCTCATAAATGATATTAATCATAAAAAGTAATTCCTATATTTTTCTGGCAATGCAAACCAGTTTCTTGTTTTGTTTAGAGAGGTTCTCGAAAGAACTTTATGTTTTGTGTCGAAATGCATAATTTGATATCCATGCCCGACCAGTAATTCCATGCACTTATCATCGTTTGGGTTGCTTTCTAACATCAGAATTGGCTTGCAATTTTCTATTGTGTTTATCATACCCTTTAAGACATGTATCTCATATCCTTCAACATCTATCTTAACTATATCTGGTTCCAAGCCAAGGCTATCAAACGTGACGATATGAACTGTAATTTCTCGAATTTCGAGCGCTCGCCCAAGTTCCTTCTCAAGGTTATCGCAGTGCGCCTTGGCTGATTCCCGACTCAGGCTGGCCCGCGTGGTAATCGGAAAATTTCCGATTTGCGGAACGAACAACGTCATGCTTTCAGATTTCGCTCCCAATCCCAATTTTTTGTATGCAAATCGCGGCCCTATCACGCGACCGACGAAATCAAGGTCGAGCCAAAGAGCAGGATTGGGCTCAAATGACAATATTTGGAATCTGGGTAGAATAAAAGAAAGAGCAATCGCCGACTGGCCGCCATTGGCGCCAATGTCTATCACTAGACCCTTGTCGTGTCCACTTAGGGCGCGAAAAGCTGTAAAATCTATCTCATCGGGAATTCGCAACGCATACTGTCCCAACAGCATCGCCCGTCGCGCATACGAATATATGCGCGGATCGCGAAAGTGCCTACGCAATAACTGCTTTATAAAGTTATAGTTCATGGGCCGCTTGTATATTTGTTTCAGCTAGTTGAAGTGTCTGCCTCGCAACGCGGTCCCACGAATAGCGCTCGGCGATGACCCGGCGGGCTCGGTCGACAAAGGCCTGACGGTCAGCGGGACTCCATGCAAGCACTTCGTTGAGCCTTTGAGCCCATCGCTCCGCATCTCCCTCGGGCAAGAGGAAGCCAGTCTCGCCATCGACCACCGCGTCCACGATGCCCTCGATCCCGGAGGCGACGAGGATCGACCCGTTCGCAGCCGCTTCCAGTGCCGCAAGGCCGAAACCTTCCATGTCGGCTTCGTCGAGATGCCGATTGGGCATTACGGTGACCGCTGCGCCACGTCTGAGCCGCAGAAGTTCGGCGTCGTCGACCCGCCCGAGATACTCGGCCCGTGGATTGTCGAGCGCGCGGTGCAGCTCAACCTTGTTCCACACCGTCCCCACGATCTTCAGCGTCACATCCTCGGGCAGGGTGGGCAGGACGCTCTCGGCGAACCAGGCGAGGCCCTTGCGCGGCACGATCCGGCCGACGAACAGGATGTATCGCCCGTCCTCTTGATCAACGATCGCCCCGTCGGTGTCCGTTCCATTTCCAGTGCACTTTTCCGGCTCCAGAGTGATGCCCAATGGAATCGGCACAGCACCCGCTATCCCCATGCCGGCCGCGGCGCCAGCGGTCGCGTGGGAGTTGGCGACGAACCTGTGGACCGTGCCTTGCATTCGGCACGCGACCCGAAGATAGGCACGGTAGATCAAAGGTTTCCAGCCGGTGCGACGGCCGTACAACAAGTCCAGCCCGTGAACCGTGACCAGTCGCCGGGTTCGTGGAGCGACCAACGATGTCCACACCGCCAGTGGAAACAGCACGAAGTCGCCGAAATGGACCACGTCGTATCGCCGTGCGCGTGCGCCGAGCCGGGCGGCGGTTGCGGCCAGGAATACCAGGAGCGCCATCATCGAGGGCGGACTGCCGTCCGGGCGCCCGGGCAGCGCGATCACGTCCACGTCGGCATGCCGTGCCATCGCCGCCGCGATCTCTCGGCTGTAAAGCTCCATCCCGCCCACCGCCGGCGGCCACTTGCGCGTCACGAACAGGACCTTCGGGCGGGGCGCAATACCCTCGCCCGGACAGACGGACTTGGCGTCGACGGTGGAGACGCTCATTCCTGCGGCCCCGTCACGGACGCCCCGGGCGCGAAGGAATTTCCAAGGAAATCGTTCCGTCCATTCCCCGGTCTCGGACAAGATTGGTAGCTCGCGGCTCGCGGTCAGGAAACGGCACGATACGACACGACAGTAAATTTTTCGCTTAGTGTCGCTCGCTACCCCCGAAACATCGTGACCTCGGGGTTGGGCCGGTTCAGGCGGCGGTAGATCTCGGGCGGCAGCAGGGGCTTCAGCCCGAGCGCCTCGACCGCGACGCCGACGGCCTTGCGGCCCTCGGCGCGCTGCCACAGGCGCTCCCAGTCGTCCCGGGGGCGGTATTGCGCCATGGTCTCGCGCGCCCGCGCGGGGCCGCCGATCTGCTGGCCCAGGACCACGTAGCGCGGATTGAAGAAGAACAGGCCGCCCTCGGGCGGCGTTCCGTCATGGACGCGGTCCTCCACCCCGGCGACCCGGTAGAGGAAGCCGCCGCGTCTCGCCGTCTCCGGGTCTGTGTAAACCTTGGCCTGCGTGTTGTCCTTGAGATAGGTGGCGAGCACACGTTCCGCGTAGAGGGGGCTGCCACTGTCGAGGTATAATCCTCCAAACGAGGTGCCCACAAGGAAGGCGACGACGGCCGCGGTCAGGAGACGGCTGCGCGGCAAGATCACCCAGCGCAGCGTCGCCGCCAGGAATATGACGACCGCGACGGTGGGCAGCAGGAAGTATCGTGGCAGCAGGCTCATGCCGAACTGCAGGTACAGGAAGAAAAACCACACCAGGGCGAACAGGCCGACGATCTT
>CAZMTC010000160.1:0-5750 GCA_964569105.1 uncultured Alphaproteobacteria bacterium
CGCCACCTGCACCTTCTTGAGCGAAGGCTTCTGATCCTTCGGCTCCTTGGTGCGGTACTTGTCGAAGCGGTAGGAGCGCAGCCGCGCGCCGAACGCGGCGTTCGCCGCCGCCTCCTCGGCCGTAAGCTCGACGCCGTCGAGATTATCGAGCGCCAGGAGTACGGCCTTGACCCCCGAGTTGGCAAGGTGGGCGAGCGCCCGGCCGCCCCAGTCCTGGAAGGCGCGCTCGTCGGCTTCCGCCGCCTTGCCCACGCCCGCGAGGACGATGCGGTCGCACTCGTGGCCCGCAGGGACCAGCACGTCGAGCATCTGCCCGGCCTTGCCGGTGAAGCGCGAGCCGGACATGGCGCGGGTCAGCGCGCCCCCCGATACCTCGTCCGCGGCCTGCGCGGCGGGGGAGAGCTTGCGCTCTTCCAGCACGGCAACGACCAGCGCGCCGCTCTTGGGTGTCTGGGGCGCGACGAATTCGATCTTCATGGCTGACCCTTCGCTCGGTCCGGCGGGTGTGGAGAAAGTGATCGCATTGACACTTAAGGTAGGCGCCGGGGCCGTGCAACACCCCGGGGGACGGGTGAGAGCTGCCGAGGCCGGCGCTGCGCCCTTTCAACCGCCACGGCACAAAGGCTCCAGGGGGCCACGGCGGGTACGGTTTCTTGGCGCCTTGGTGTCGTGATGGTGAACGCGATGCCGCGATTTGCCTGAACCCCGGCTTGGAACGCGAACCTGGCTTGGATGATGCACCGGCCGCGGGAGCGGGCTTCCATTCAGTGACGCAATCTCAGAGAGGTCTTCCCTGGGAGAGGGGTATCCGCCCTACTCGAAATCCCCGGGCGTCAACGCGCGGAACGGATCGCCCGGGGCGGCACCCCGGGTGACGCCCTTGTGGATCAGACGGGCCAAGCGGTCGGCGATTTCGACGGTGTAGTGCTGGCTGTCCCAGTAGTGGGTGTCCTCGCGCGTGATCTCCGAGGGGTTCATGAAGTCGAGAACGGTGGCGTTGGCGTGGTCCGCCGCGATGCGGGTCACCCGGCGTCGGCATTCGTTCCACTTCGCCTCGGCTTCCGAGCCCGGGCGGGCCTGGCCGGCGACATGATAGGGCACGAAGACGAGGATCTTGCGCGTCGACGCGGGAAACCGGTCGAGCGTGGTGTCGAGCAGGTCGAGCGCAGGAAACGGCCAGCCCGCGCGCTCGGCGGGCGTCGCCTGATATGGCCGCTCGACGGGGTTGATCGGCGCGGGTTGGGGCTGGCCGTAGATGCGGGTACGCACGAGATCGAGGTCGTATTCCGACATCGGCGGCACGAAGCGCGTGTAGCCGTCGAGGCCCCGACGCGGCGGCACGATGCCGAGCAGGTAGCCGAGCTGCTGGCCCGCATGCTCGACCGCCTTGGGGTGGAACAGGTGCAGGAGGTCGTTGAGCGGGTCGTCGTCATAGAGCCAGGGCGGGAACGGCCGCGGGGTGAGACGCGGCAGCTCCTCCGCGCTCTCGCACCACGCCACGTCGATGCCGACGATGACAATCTCGGGCTCGTCCCGCGCCTGAGCGAACAGGCGCAGGATCTCCGACTGCTCCCAGGCCGTGCCGCTGTTCATCGACAGGTTGGCGAAGCGGGCGCCGAACAGCGGGTTCAGCACCTCGGGGCGGAGAAGGCGGGTCGTGGAGGTGCCCGCGATGGCGCTGTCGAAACGTTCGGTGTCACGGGCCAGCATGGGGAAGGAGAAGCGCTGGTTGGTTGCCACAGGCGCGCGGCGGACGTCGGGCGAGAAGAATACCGAGCCGTAGGGGTCGACGAGCGCGATCAGCAGCCACAGGCCGATCACCACGCCGGCCGAGGTTCCGAACGCCGTTCGCCAGTAAGAATGCCAGCGCTCCATATTCCGCTCAGAACTGGAAGTAGATGAATTCCTGGTACTGTCCCCGGCCCGCTTCGAGCGCGAGATAGGCGAAGGCGAGGCCGACGGCCACGGCACCCCAGCGGATCGGGGTCATGCGATCGAGGGCGAAGCGGTGGCTGGTGACGCCGAACAGGGCGACCAGGGCCGCACCGGCGACGATCCACAGTTCGTCCGCCTTGGCAACGGCGAGACTCAGCCCCTCCGCGCCCGACATGGCCGTAAGGATGTGCGCTGCGGCGGCGAAGCTCTCGGCGCGGAAGAACACCCAGACCACGAAGACGAAGAGCATGGTCAGCGCCCAGCCCGCGGCCCAGGGCATGCGCCCTCCCAGCCGGGTCCAGGCGTGGTTCACGGCCAGCGCAGCGCCGTGGAGCCCGCCCCAGGCGACGAAGGTCCAGCCCGCGCCGTGCCACAGCCCGCCGAGCAGCATGGTGACCATCAGCGCCGCCATCTGACGCGCCGCGCCGTGGCGGTTGCCGCCGAGCGGGATGTACAGATAGTCGCGCAGGAAGCGCGACAGCGTCATGTGCCAGCGTCGCCAGAACTCGCGGATCGAGCCCGCGCGGTAGGGCGCGTCGAAGTTGATCGGCAGGGCAAGCCCGAACATGAGCCCCAGGCCGATCGCCATGTCGGAATAGGCCGAGAAGTCGAAATAGATCTGCAGGCCGAAGGCGGCCGCCGCCATCCAGCCCTCGGCGAGTGTCATCGCCGTGGCCTCGCCGGCCGCGGCGTAGAGCGGATCGGCGATCTGCGCCAGCCGATCCGCGATCAGGATCTTCTTGGCCAGGCCGATGACCAGCAGCACGAAGCCGCGCGACAGGCGCTCGTCGAGACCGGCGCGGCGGGGGTCGAGCGCATACTGGTTGACGATCTCGTCGTGCCGGACGATCGGCCCCGCAATGAGCTGGGGAAAGAACGAGACGTAGAGGGCGTAGTCGGCAAAGGCGTAGCGCGGCGCGGTGCCGCGGCGCAGGTCGATCAGATAGGAGATCTGCTGGAAGGTGAAGAACGAGATGCCCAGGGGCAGGACGATGTTCCACGGGTCGTGCCCGGTACCGGTCAGGGCGGTCACCGTGTCGGCGAAGAAATCGGCATACTTGAACACGCCGAGAACGAGCAGGTTGAGCGTCACACCCAACGGCACCAGGCCGCGCCGCCCGGGCCCGTAGAGCCGCGCGAAAGCCCAGTTGACCATGACCGAGCCGAGCAGCAGGGGCACCAACCGCGGGTCCCACCAGCCGTAGAAGAACACCGAGGCCGCGATGAGCAGCCAGCGGCGCACCGCCGGCACGCCCGCGGCCCAGTAATAGAGCGCGAGCACGACGGGGAGGAACGCCAGGAGGAATTCCTGTGAGTGGAACAGCATGGCGCGCAGGGCATATCCGCGCCAACGAGCGCCGGCAAGCGCGGAGCGCGATCGCACCGACACGCGGGCGACGCGTCCGCTTCGCCCTGCGGCTCCGGTTCGCCCCGAATTCTTCGCGATCGCACGACACCCCGGCTGTCATGCGCCGCACCGGCCCGGGAAACCCGAAGCCCATCGAAAACAATGCGAAATCGCCCTAGGCGCGGCGGGAAACCCCGCGCTATAACCCAGGCTTCTGCACCGGGGGTCCGAGGGGAACCGATGGGCAGCGCCGAGCGCTACCTATTCCGACAGCTGGCGATCGCGATGGTCTTCGTCGGCCTCGCGCTGACCTGTGCGATCTGGCTGACGCAGTCGCTGCGTTTCGTCGAGCTGATCGTCAGCCGCGGCATGTCGGTAGGTCTGTTCCTCGAGCTGACCCTGACGCTCCTGCCGTCGTTCCTGGGCATTCTGTTGCCCATCGCGCTCTTCTTCGCGGTGCTGTTCACCTACAACAAGATGGCCAACGACCGCGAGCTGGTGGTGATGCGCACCGCCGGTATCTCGCAGTGGGGCCTGGCGCGGCCGGCGCTGGTGCTGGCGGGGCTGGTGACGCTGTTGTGCTACGCGATCTCGCTCTACGTCATGCCGGTGTCGTTCCGGGCGTTCAAGGAGCTCGAGTTTGCGATCCGGAACACCTACTCGGCGGCGCTGCTCCAGGAGGGCACGTTCAACACCGTGACCGACGACGTCACGGTCTATGTGCGCGAGCGCATGGGCGAGGAGGAGTTGCAGGGCATCCTGGTGCAGGACAACCGGGACGAGGCCAAATCGGTGACCATGATGGCCGAGCGCGGCGTGCTGCTGCGCGCCGACGGTGTGCCGCGTATCGTGATGTTCAACGGCAACCGCCAGGAGCGGATGCGCGGCACCGGCGAGGTGTCGATGATCTTCTTCGACCGCTGGAGCTTCTCGATCGACTGGCTGTCGACGGCGGACGAGCGGAGCTGGCGCGAGCCCAACGAGCGCTTCCTGCACGAGCTCCTGTGGCCAGGCGATTCCGAAGCCGAACAGTACTACGCCGACCAGTTTCGCGCCGAGGGGCATAACCGGCTCGCGGCGCCGCTCTACCCCGTCGTGTTCACGCTGATCGCGCTCGCCACGCTTCTTTCGGGCCAGTTCGACAAACGCGGCCAGGCCAAGCGGCTGGGCGCGGCCACGGTGGCGGCGCTCTTGATCCAGGCCGGCGCCCTGGGCGCGCTCAGCCTCGCCGTCAAGGCGCCGCTGGCGATCCCGTTGATCTACCTCAACGTGCTCGTGCCGGGGCTCATCGCGCTGGGTTACATGCTGCGCGCCGAGCGGCGGCGGCGGTCGCTGATGGACGTGCTGCCGCCGGCCGGTTTCACCGTGGAGGCTGCGCGATGACGGTGCGGCTGTCACGGTCGCTTTCCTACTATATCGGGCGCCAGTTCCTGATCTGGGCCACCATCGTCATGGCCACTTTCATGGTCATCGTATTCCTGGCCAGCGTCACGGAGTTGATGACGCGCTCCTCGGGCAAGCCCCAGGTCACCTTCGACATCGTGCTGCAGATGGCGGTGCTCCACCTGCCGTACCTGGCGCAGGAGAGCATCCCGTTCGCGATCCTGTTCGGCGGGTTGATGGCGTTCTGGCGGCTCAACCGGTCGCACGAGCTGGTGGCGGTGCGCGCGGCGGGGGTGTCGGTATGGCAGTTCACGCTGCCGGCGATCGCGGTGGCGCTGGTAATCGGCGTGCTCAAGCTGGCCGCGATCAATCCCGTAGGCGCGCTGATGCTGTCCCAGTTCGAGCAGCTCGAGCACAAGTACCTTTCGGGCAGGAGTTCGCTGCTCGCCGTGTCGGCGACCGGCGTATGGATGCGGCAGTCGGACGAGCAAGGCCAGGCGGTGATCCACGCCGCGCGCGCCGAGGCCGAGGAGATGCGGCTCTCGGACGTGATCGTGCTGGTCTACGAGGGCGAGGACCATTTCACGCGCCGCATCGACGCCGAGAGCGCGAAGCTGTTCGACGGCTACTGGGAACTCTATGAAGCCGAGGTCCGCGATGCCGAGGCGGAGCCGGGCGCGCAATACCACGACGTCTTCCGGCTGCCGACCAATCTGACCGAAACCAAGATCGTCGAGAGCTTCGCGTCGCCCGAGACGGTCTCGTTCTGGGAACTGCCGGGATTCATCGAGGTGCTCGAGGAGACCGGCTTCTCGGCCCAGCGGCACCGGCTGCACCTCAACTCGCTTCTCGCCGAACCGCTGCTGCTGTGCGCAATGATCCTGATCGCGGCGGTGTTCTCGCTGCGTCACACCCGGCGCTCGGGGGTGTTCATGGCGGTGTCGGGCGGCGTCCTGGTCGGCTTCGTTCTGTTCCTGGCCTCGAAGTTCGTGCTCACCGTGGCGTCGAGCGGGGCGGTGCCCGTGGCGCTGGCGGCGTGGACGCCGGCGCTGGCGACGACGCTCGTCGGCCTGGCCACCCTGCT
>CAZMTC010000160.1:5760-8074 GCA_964569105.1 uncultured Alphaproteobacteria bacterium
GGACGGCTGATGCCCCGCCTGCGCTATGCCGTCCTGGAGGCGCCGCTGATCGCTCTCGCCGCGCCGGCGGCCGCGCAGATCCAGCCCAGCCAGGACCTGCCGGTGCTGGTGAGCGCGGACAATGTCGGCTACGACGAGGAGAAGGGTCTGGTCATCGCGCGGGGCAATGTCGAGATATCCCAGGGCGACCGGGTCTTGATGGCCGACGAGGTGACCTACAATCAGAATACCGGCGTGGTCACCGCGTCTGGCGACGTCTCGCTCACCGAGCCCACCGGCGAAATCGTCTTCGCCGAGGATGTCGAGCTGACCGACGACATGCGCGAAGGCGTGATCCTGAACTTCCGCATGTTGTTCCCCGACGACACCAAGGTCGCGGCCAACTCGGCGGTGCGCACCGGCGGCAACCGCACCGAGATGAGCCGCGCCGTGTTCTCGCCGTGCCGGCTGTGCGAGGACGACCCCACGGCGCCCCCGATCTGGCAGATCAAGGCGCGCAAGGTGGTCCACGACCAGGAGTCGCACGACATCGTATACCGCGACGCGACGCTCGAGATGTTCGGCCTGCCGGTCGCCTACACGCCCTACATCTCGCACCCGGACCCGACGGTCGACCGGCGCACCGGCCTGCTCGCGCCCAGCTTCGGCAACGATACGCAGCTGGGCCAGATCGTCCGCACGCCGGTGTTCTTCGTCCTCGACGACGACAAGGACCTGACGCTGACGCCGATCTTTACCACCAGGGAGCGCGTCGCACTCGCAGCCGAGTACCGCCAGCGCATCGTCAACGGCGAGTTCGAGATTTCGGGCAGCTTCACCAGGGTCGAGCGCGACAATCCGTCGCCCGGCGAAAGCAACGAGCAGAACCGCGGCCACATCTTCTCCGAAGGCCGGATCGACATCGATCCGACCTGGCGCGCCGGCTGGGACGTGGGCTGGACGTCGGACGACACCTTTCTTCGGCGCTACGACTTCAACTTCGTCGACGAGGTCGCACAGCGCAACGACGTGATCACCTCGTCGGCCTGGATCGAGGGCTTCCGCGGGCGCAATTACGCCAAGCTCACCGGCTTCCACTTCCAGGGTCTGCGCGAAGAGGACGACGACAATACGACACCGATCGTGTTGCCGCTGGCGACCTACAGCCTGGTCGGCGAACCGACCCGCGAGAACGGCCGCTGGGAAGCCGAGATGGCGCTGGTCGGGATCCAACGGATCGACGGCGCCAACAGCCGGCGGTTGAGCTTCGACGCCGGCTGGTTGGCGCCGTTCAAGACCGGCGACGGCCATATTTTCGAGCTGTCGGGCCGTGCGCTCGCTGCAGCCTACTGGGTCGAGGACGCCAAGAACCTCGCGACGCAGCGCGACGACTCCTTCTCTGGCATCACCGGCCGCCTGTTTCCGCAAGTCAAGGCGGAGTGGCGCTACCCGCTCGTGCGCGAACTCGGCAATGTGCGCCACCTGATCGAGCCCAGGGTGGCGGTGATCGCCGGCCCCAACGTCGACAACCGCTTCGAGATCCCCAACGAAGATTCACGCGACTTCGAGTTCGACACCTCGAACCTCTTCGACACGAACCGCTTCACCGGCATCGACCGCATCGACGGCGGCCAGCGCATAGCCTACGGCCTTCGTTCGGCGTTTTTCGGGAACCGCGGCGGGTCGAGCGAGTTTTTCATCGGACAAGCCGCGCAGCTCAACCCGAACAACGACCTGGGCGACGGGTCGGGCATCGAGGACAATCTGACCGACGTCGTCGGGCGGGTCTCTATCAACCCTGCGGATTTCATGGACGTCACCTATCGGTTCCGCCTCGACAAGGACACCCTGCGCGCCCGCCGAAACGAGCTCGGCGCGTCGCTGTTCCTGGGACCGGCGACCCTGAGCACGAACTACTTTTTTTTCGCGGGCAACGAGGTCAACCCGGAGTTCGGCGAGCGCGAGGAGATCTTTGGCAGCGCGAATCTGCGGTTGACCGAGTACTGGTCGGTCAACGGTCGGACCCGTCACGATCTGACCGAAAGCGGCGGCGTCCTCAATTGGGGGTTTGGCGCCCGCTACGAGGACGAGTGCCTGACCTTCGTCGCCGACTTCTCCCGCAATTTCACTCGCGACCGCGACTTCGATCCCAGCAGCAGGGTGTTCTTCCAGCTCATCTTCAAGCACCTGGGCCAGGTCCAGACCTCGGGCGGGTGATACGGGATTGCACCGGCCGGCGCCGTGTTTACCTTTGCTCCTGCGCGGCGTTATAAAGCGCGTTTGTGGCGTTGCGACGCCGAAACCCCATACCAGCGGTGCCCGACTTCATGCGACC
>CAZMTC010000161.1:0-7952 GCA_964569105.1 uncultured Alphaproteobacteria bacterium
ACCTCGTCGCGGGTCGTGGCGGCAGGGCTGGCGGCGGCCACGTGCATGGCGACGTGCTTGCCCAGCGCCTCGATCTTCTCGCCGGTGGCGTCGGTCTCGAGCGCGACCAGTACGCCGATCTTGCCGAGGCCCGGTTTGGCGGCGTTGTGCACGTAGGAGGCAACGACACCATTATCGACCGACACCATATCGGCCCGACGCAGGTTCATGTTCTCGCCGATTGTGGCGATGAGCTGGGTGAGCTCCTCGTCCACCGAGCGGCCGGCGCCCGGATAGTCGGCGGCCTTGAGCGCATCGAGATCGCCGCCGACGTCGAGCGCCAACTTCGCAACGGTCTCGACGAATGCCTGGAACTGGTCGTTGCGGGCGACGAAGTCGGTCTCGGCGTTGACCTCGACCACCGCACCGCGACTGCCCTCGACGGCCACGCCGACCAGACCCTCGGCAGCGACCCGGCCAGCTTTCTTCGCGGCCTGCGACAGGCCCTTCTTGCGCAGCCAGTCGATCGCCTGCTCGATGTCGCCCGCGGTCTCGCTGAGCGCCTTCTTGCAGTCCATCATGCCGGCGCCGGTCTTGTCGCGCAGCTCCTTGACCAGCGCGGCGGTGATCTCAGCCATCTCGCACCTTCTCGGTTACGCGTTGTCCTTCGCCCGCCTTGCCTGGCGCTGGCGGGCCGTTCGCAACTACTCCGCCTTCGCGGCAGTCTCGGCCGCCTTGGTCTCGTCCTCGCCTTCGGCTTTCCCGCTGTCGGAAGGCTGCGCCTCGGCCTCGCCTTCGGTCTTCTCCCCCCCGGCGGGCGCTTCTTCAGCCTTGCTTTCCTCGGCGGCCGGCTGTTGCGGCGAGGCTTCAGGGCCGGCCTCGGCTACCACCGCGGCCGCCGGCTCGGCGAGATTCTCCCGTGGTGCTTCCTCCTGCGCGCCCACATCCTGGCCGGAGGCCATGGCCTCCTCTTGCAGGCCGTCGAGCACGGCGTCCGAGAGAAGCTGGCAGTACAGTTCGATCGCACGCAGCGAGTCGTCGTTGCCCGGGATCGGGTAGTCGATGCCCTCGGGGTCCGAGTTCGAGTCGATCACCGCGACCACCGGCAGCCGCAGCTTGTTGGCTTCGTGGACCGCCAGCGACTCCTTGTTGGTGTCGATGATCACCAGGATGTCGGGCGGCGCGCCCATGTCCTTGATGCCGCCGAGCGCGCGGTTGAGCTTGTCGCGCTCGCGGGTGAGCTGGAGCAGCTCCTTCTTGGTCAGGCCGAGGTCCTCCTCGCCGAGCTGCTGCTCGAGATCCTTGAGGCGCTTGATGGAGTTCGAGATCGTGCGCCAGTTGGTCAGCATCCCGCCGAGCCAGCGATGCTGGACGAAATACATGCCGCAGCGCTGCGCCGCCTCTGCGATCACCGGGCTGGCCTGGCGCTTGGTGCCCACGAACAGCACGCGGCCGCCATTCGCGGCGACGTCGCGCACCGCCTGCAACGCCCGGTAGAGCATCGGAACCGTTTGCTGCAGGTCGATGATGTGGGTGTTGTTGCGGACGCCGAAGAGGTACGGGGACATCTTCGGATTCCAGCGGCGGGTATGATGCCCGAAATGCACGCCAGCCTCGAGGAGCTGGCGCATCGAAAAAGTCGGCAACGCCATGATCGGTTTCCTTTTCCGGTTCAGCCTCCGCGGGCGAGAGCCCCGGCCCCATCTATCAATCAGGACCCGGGACACCGGATCGACGTGAGGCATCGCCCCGCGCCGCATGCCCGCGTGTGGGATATGGCCGGTAGATAACGTTGCATGGCGGCGAATGCAAGTGTCCCGCGCTCAGCGTCACACCGCTCTCGATCGGACGTCAACGCGCGGCGGCGCCGGTGCGTCGCTGGTCGCGCCGCATGTCCCACTCGCCTGTCGCTCAGACCTCCTCGACGTGAACCACGCCGGGCACGGCCTTGATCGCGGAACGGGTGCCGGGGGAGACCTTGTAGGCTCCGGGCAGCACGATTTCGACCTCGGCGTCATCCGCGTCGACCACCACCGCGAGCCGCCCCCGCCCCTGGCCAGCCCGCTCGACCATCGCCTTGAGCCCCTCCAGCGCCTCGGGATCGGAGACGAAGACGCGCACGCCCGCGTCGGTATTGGCGGCGACGTCCTCGAGCAAGGTGATGCCGGTCGCCGTGATGCGCAGCGCGTCACCCTCGGGCCGAACGTCGACGGTGACGAGCAACGGGGCGCCGGTGGCGATCGACTCCTCGATCAGCTCGCGCGACGCCGAAAGCACCTCGCGGAACGCCGTCACCTCGTACATGCCGGTGTGGTCGGAGAGTTGGATGAACGCAAAACGGTCGCCCTTGCGCGAAGTGCGCTCGCGCTTGGAGAGCGCGGTGCCGGCGAGTTTGAGCACGCCTCCCCCATACGCGACGCGCGCGCTTAGCTCCGCCGCCGACACCACCCCCAGGCGCGGCAGGCTCTTGCCGTAGGCGTCGAGCGGATGGGCCGAGAGGTAGAAGCCCACCGCCTCGAACTCGTGGCGCAGCCGATCCATCATCGGCCAGTCGGACACCTTGGGCAGATCGATGTCGGTCTCCTGCTCCCCCGCGCCGCCGAACAGGCTCTCCTGCCCGCTGCCGCGGTCGCTGGCGGCGCTGGAGGCGTGGGCGAGGATGCGGTCGATGCCCTCGAACACGGCGCGGCGGTTGGGATTCAGCCGATCGAACGCGCCGGCGCGCACCAAGTTCTCCAGCTGGCGGCGGTTCATCGTCTCGGTATCGATGCGGCGTGCGAAGTCACCCAGATTCATGAACGGGCCGTTGGCCTCGCGCTCGGCTACCACGGCGGCCATGGCGGCGCGCCCGACATTCTTGAGCGCGCCCAGCGCATAGCGTACCGCGCCGGTGCCCTCGGCGTCGCGCTCGACCGTGAACTCGGCGCCCGAGGCGTTGATGTCGGGCGGCAAGAGCTCGATCCCGAGCCGGTCGAGCTCGCGGCGGAAGGCGCCGAGCTTGTCGGTGTTGTTGATGTCGAGCGTCATCAATGCGGCCAGGAACTCGACCGGGTAGTTCGCCTTCAGATAGGCCGTCTGGTAGGCGACCAGCGCATAGGCGGCGGCGTGCGACTTGTTGAAGCCGTAACCGGCGAATTTCTCGACCTGCTCGAAGATCGCGGCCGCCTTGGCGCGGTCGACGCCATTGGACACGGCGCCGTCGACGAACTTCGCCCGCTCGGCATCCATCACCGACTTGATCTTCTTGCCCATGGCGCGGCGCAGCACGTCGGCGCCGCCGAGCGTGTAGCCGGCGAGCACCTGGGCGATCTGCATCACCTGCTCCTGGTAGATCATGATCCCGAAGGTCTCCTTCAGGATCGGCTCCAGCGAGGGGTGCAGATAGTCCGGCTCCTCGCGCCCGTGCTTGCGCGCGATGTAGCTCGGGATGTTCTCCATCGGGCCCGGGCGGTAGAGGGCGACGACCGCGATCAAATCCTCGAACCGGTCGGCCTCGAGTTGGCGCAGCACGTCGCGCATGCCCTGGCTTTCGAGCTGGAACACGCCCGCCGCGTCGGCGTGCGCAAGCATGTCGAAGGTACGCCGGTCGTCGAGCGGGATGTGCGAGGGGTCGAGATCGACGCCGCGCTCCGCGAGAATTTGGCGCGCCTTCTCGATCACGGTGAGCGTCTTGAGGCCGAGAAAGTCGAACTTCACCAGTCCGGCCTGTTCGACATACTTCATGTTGAACTGGGTGACCGGCAGCGGCGAGCGCGGGTCGCGATAGAGCGGCACCATCTCGTCGAGCGGCTTGTCGCCGATCACCACGCCGGCGGCGTGGGTCGAGGCGTGGCGGTAGAGCCCTTCGAGCTTGAGCGCGATGTCGATGAGACCGGCCACGCCTTCGTCGGTGCGGCGCATCTCCTGGAGTTGTGGCTCGCCCTGGATCGCCTCGGCCAGGGTCACCGGGTTGGCCGGGTTGTTGGGCACCAGCTTGCAGATGCGGTCGACCTGCGGATAGGGCATCTGCAGTACGCGCCCCACGTCGCGCAGCGCGGCGCGCGCCTGCAGCTTGCCGAAGGTGATGATCTGGGCGACCCGGTCCTCGCCGTAGGTCTGCTGGACGTAATGGATGACCTCGTCGCGCCGGTCCTGGCAGAAGTCGACGTCGAAGTCCGGCATCGAGATGCGCTCGGGGTTGAGGAAGCGCTCGAACAGCAGCCCCCAGCGCAAGGGATCGAGATCGGTGATGGTCAGCGCGTAGGCGACCAGCGAGCCCGCGCCCGAGCCGCGCCCCGGCCCCACCGGGATCTCCTGCGCCTTCGCCCATTGGATGAAGTCGGCGACGATCAGGAAGTAGCCGGGAAAACCCATGCCCTCGATGATGTCGAGCTCGCGGGCGAGCCGCTCGCGGTAGGGACGCGCCGCTGCCTCCCGCGCCGCGCTGTCCATCCCGTCCGAATACACATGGTCCTCGAGCCGCTTCTCGAGCCCCGCCTCGGCCTGGACGCGCAGTTCCTCCGCTTCGGTGCGGCCCTCCCTGGCTGCCGGATACGCGGGCAGGATCGGGTCGCACGGCTCGGGCATGTAGGCGCAGCGCCGGGCGACGACGAGCGTGTTGACGATCGCCTCGGGCAGGTCGGCGAACAGCGCCTTCATCTCGGCGGCCGATTTGAAACGGTGCTCGGGGGTCAGGCGGCGGCGATCGCTCTCGCCGACATAGCTGCGCTCGGCGATGCAGATCAGCGCGTCGTGCGCCTCGTACATCTCCTCGTCTTCGAAGAACACCTCGTTCGTGGCGAGGAGCGGCAGGTCGAACGCGTAGGCGAGATCGACCAGCGGGTTCTCGATCCGCGCCTCCTCGGCCAGACCGTGGCGCATCAGCTCGACATAGAGCCGGCCGGGAAACAGCGCGGCCAAGCGCTCCAGCGCCGCGCGCGCGGCATCGCCTTGGCCGTCGGCGAGAAGCCGGCCGACCCAGCCGCGCGGCCCGGCGGTCAGCGCGATCAGGCCATCCGAACGCTCGGCGAGGTCGTCGAGGGTGACGTGCGGGTCCTCCCCCGGCTCGGTCGCCAGGTAGGACTTGGAGACGAGCTTGAGCAGGTTCTTGTAGCCGGCCTCGTCCTGGACCAGGAGTACGAGCTGGTCGTCGACCGGACGGCGCGCGCCCGGCCCCCCGTCGGCCGTGCGGCGCACCGCGAGCTGGCAGCCGATGACCGGCTGCACCCCCGCCGCCTTGGCCGCTATCGCGAACTCGAGCGCGCCGAACAGGTTGCCGGTGTCGGTGATCGCCACCGCCGGCATCCCCTCCTCCCGGCACAGCCCGATCAGGCGGTCGACCTTGATCGCGCCCTCGGACAGCGAATAGGCGGTGTGGACGCGGAGATGGACGAAGTCAGCGTGGCTCATGACCGTGCAGCCTAACGCAACGAGGGCCGAGTCGCGCTGTGGAAATCGGACGATCGGCGCCCGCCGCTCACATCGGCTGGATCAGCCCGTCCTCGAGCGACAGCACGCGGTCCATGCGTTTGGCCAGCTCCAGGTTATGCGTGGCGACGAGCGCGCCGATGCCGGCATGGGTGACGAGTGCCCGGAGCTGGGTGAAGGCGCGGTCGGAGTTCTGGTGGTCCAGGTTGCCGGTAGGCTCGTCGGCCAGCAGGACGAGCGGCGCGTTGGCGACAGCGCGTGCAATCGCGACGCGCTGCTGCTCGCCGCCCGACAGGCGCGCGGGACGATGCTCGGCCCGGTCCTCGAGCCCGAGCGCGCCGAGCAGCTCGAGTGCGCGGCCGCGAGCGCGGCCCCAGCTCAGCCCCGCGATGATCTGGGGCATGATCACGTTCTCCACCGCCGAGAATTCAGGCAGCAGGTGGTGGTACTGGTAGACGAAGCCGAGGTGCTTGCGGCGCATCGCGGTCCGCGCATCGTCGGACAGCTTCGTGCAGGGCTGGCCGTTGACGATCACCTCGCCTCCGGTCGGTCTCTCGAGCAGACCGGTGATCTGGAGCAGGGTCGACTTGCCCGAGCCCGAAGGGCCGACCAGCCCCACCAGCTCGCCCCTGTGCACCCGGAGCGAGACGCCGCGCAGCACGTCGATGGTGCTTTCTCCCTGGCGGAACGTGCGGGTGATGGTCTGCAGTTCGAGCGCGATGTCACTCATAGCGCAGGGCCTCGACCGGATCGAGCCGCGCCGCGCGCCAGGACGGGTAGACCGTGGCCAGGAACGACAGCACGAGGCCCATCACCACCACCCAGGTCACCTCGATCCAGTCGATCTGCGCGGGCAGCGACGACAGGAAGTAGATCTCCTCGGCGAACAGCTCCGCCCCGGTCACGCCTTCCAGCGTGCTCTGGATGACAGGCAGGTTGTCGGTGATGACCACGCCCAACAGCAGGCCGGCCAGCGTGCCGATGACCCCGACGCTGGCGCCGCTCATCAGGAAGATGCGCATCACCGAACCCGAGGTTGCGCCCATGGTTCGCAGGATCGCGATGTCCCGGCCCTTGTCGTTCACCAGCATGATCAGGCCCGAGATGATGTTGAATGCCGCCACCAGGATGATCAGGGTGAGAATGATGAACATCACGTTGCGCTCGGTCTTGAGCGCGGCAAAAAAGGTGGCGTTCTGGCGCTGCCAGTCGGTGACGTAGCTGCCCTCGATGCCCTGCTCCGCAATGCTGCGACCGACCGGGACGGAATTGTCGGGGTCCCGGATCATGACCTCGAGCTTGGTCACGCCCTCGCCAGTTGAGAAGAACTTCTGCGCCATGTCGAGCGGCATGTAGACGAAGGAATTGTCGTACTCGTACATGCCGACCTTGAAGGTCGCCGCCACGCTGAAGGTCCCCGTGCGCGGGATGGCGCCCATCACGGTGGTGCTGGACTGCGGCGAGACGATGGTCAGCCTGTCACCCGGTCCCAGCCCCATGCGCCGCGCGAGATGCTCGCCGACGATCACGGCGTTGCGGTTGCGGAAATCCTTTAGTTCGCCGGCGAAGATATTGGACGCGAGCAAGTCGTGGGCGGCGAAGTCCTCGGCCGTGATACCGCGGACCAGCGCACCGGTGGTCCGCTGGCCGCTCATCGCCATCACCTGGGCCTCGACCATCGGCGTGACCGACACGACGCCGGGAATGTCGGCGATGCGGTCCACCGCCTGATCGTAATTCTCGATCGGGCCCTGGCTGCCGACCACCGAGACATGGCCGTTGAGCCCCAGGATGATCGAGAACATCTCCTGCCGGAAGCCGTTCATCACCGACATGACGATGATCAGCGTCGCCACGCCCAGCGCGATTCCGACCAGCGAGAACCAGGCAATGACCGAGATGAAGCCTTCCTGCTTGCGCGGCCGCAGGTAGCGCATCGCGACCAGCCGCTCGAAGGGCGAGAACATGCCCTACTCCGTGAGCCGGTCGAGGGCGCTGTCGACCGACACCTCGGCGCGCTCGCCCGTGGCGCGGCGCTTGATCTCGACCGTGCCTTTTTCGAGCCCGCGCGGTCCGACGATCACCTGCCAGGGCAGGCCGATCAGGTCCATGTCCGCGAACTTGGCGCCTGCGGCGATGTCGCGGTCGTCGTGGAGAACCTCGCGGCCTGCGTTGGCGAGGCGCTCGTGGATGCCGTCGCAGGCCGCGGCGCAGGTCGGGTCGGTCGCGCGCAGGTTGAGCAGTCCGATGTCGAACGGCGCCACGCTGTCGGGCCAGATGATGCCGGCGTCGTCGTGGCGGGCCTCGATGATGCCGCCGACAAGGCGTGAGACGCCGATGCCGTAGGAGCCCATGTGGACGTCGACGGTCTTGCCGTCATGGGTCTGAACCTGGGCGCCGAGCGGCTTCGAGTACTTGTCGCCGAAATAGAAGATGTGGCCGACCTCGATGCCGCGGCCGACGTAGCGGCGCTCTTCGGGCACCTCCGCCTCGAACCGCGCGGCGTCGTGCTCGTCGTCGGTGGCGGCGTAGAGCGCGGTCCACTCGCCGACGATCGGCTGCAGGTC
>CAZMTC010000162.1:0-7746 GCA_964569105.1 uncultured Alphaproteobacteria bacterium
AACACCCCGCCGGTGGCGGTCGACGACGAGGCCGACACCGTGGCGGGCGAGGCGGTCACGGTCGACGTCCTCGCCAATGACCGGGACCCAGACGGGGATACGCTCGGCATCGAGGCGGCGGGCGAGCCGGGCAACGGCACCGTGGCGGTCGCGGGCGGCAAGGTGACCTACACGCCCGCGCAGGGCTTCAGCGGCACCGACCGCTTCACTTACACGGTGAGCGACGGACGCGGCGGCGAGGACCAGGCGGCGGTCGAGGTCCGCGTGGGCGCCGGCAACCGGCCACCCGTGGCGGTCGCCGACGCGGCCATCACCGACCAGGGCGAGGCCGTGGCGGTGAATGTGCTGGACAACGACCGCGATCCCGACGGGGATCGGCTCAGCGTCCAGGAGGCGACCGACGGCCTCAACGGCAAGACCGTGGTGGGCCGTGACGGGCGCGTCACCTACACCCCGTCCTCGGGCTTCAGCGGCAAGGACCGGTTCAGCTACACCGTCGCCGACGGCAATGGCGCCACCGACACGACCACCGTGTCGATCACGGTGCGCGAGAAGGCCAAGCCGAAACCGCCGCCGTCCGACAACACCCCCCCACCATCGAACACCACGCCGCCGCCGAGCAATCAGGTCCAGGCGTGCCCGTACTCCGCCGACGCGCTCGATCCCCACTACGGGCCGGGCGACTGCTTCCACGTCCAGCTCGTGTTCGAGCGCGGCATCAGCTCGCCGCTGGGCGGACCGCCACACCGGTGGAGCAACTCCGGCACCGGCCATTCCGGCTCGTTCAAGGTCGAGGCCGAGACGACCACGCCAAACGGGACCGTGTGCCGCGAGTTCGTGCAGACCGTCACTGCCAACAGCCAGCAGCACAGTGCTCGCGGCAAGGCCTGCTTCCAGGGCACGTCATGGCGTATCCAGTCCTAGGCTCGGCGGCGGGCGGGTTCCGCACACGTCTCTGGTTTGCGGCTTGGTTCTCGGGCGGCCTGATCGTGTTGTTGCTGGTCGCCGGCGTTGCGCTGGCGCAAGGCGCCGGGCCGCGCGAGGACCGGTTCGAGCTGGCCGCGGAGATGCGCGACGGGACGACGCTGGAGGTGAGCGTCGCGATCCTGCCGGATCATCTGGACGAGATCGTGCCGCCGCCGGCGATCGACGCGGTGCGAGCGACGATCGCCGGCGTGTCGCTTGGCCGGACGGAGCTACGCCCCTACCCGGCGGAGGGCCAGACCACGGCGGTCCTGTTCCTCCTCGACATCAGCAACCCCGCCCGCCAATCGGTGGTCGACAAGAACCTGCGGCAGGTCGCGGCGCTCGCCCGCGCCGGAGGCGAGCATCACCGCTTCGCGCTCGCGACCTTCGCCGAGACGCTTGAGATCGAGGCCGAGATAGGCGGCGATCCCGCCGCGCTGGAGGCCGCGGGCGAGGATATCCGGGCCGTGGGGCAGCGGACCGAGCTGATCCGTCTCGGCGCCGAAGCCGTCGACTATCTCAATGGAATTGCCGCCGACCGCAAGGCGATCGTGCTGCTGTCCGACGGCGAGGCCGAGGACGACACCTCGGTCTATCCGCCCAGCCACTTCGCCGACGCAGCGCGCCGGGCCGGGATCAGGGTCTACGCGCTGGGATTCCACCCCAGCCGCCAAGAGACGTTCGGCAAGATGCGCTTCATAGCCGAGCACAGCGGCGGCGCGCTGATCCGGGCCGACCGATCCTACGATCTCCCCGACGCCTATCTCGCCGATCCCTTCGCCTGGCCCGATGCCGGCGGCACGCTGACCTTCGACGTCGCCCCGGCAATCGAGGCGGGGCTCGGCGGAGTACAGGAGCTGGAGGTCGTCTTCGAGCTCGCGAGCGGCGAGCAGGCGATCGCCGAGGTCGAGGTCGTCCTGCCCGAGACGACGGCGCAGGAGCCCGAAGGGGTGCGCGGCTGGCTGCTCGCGAACTGGCCGATCGCCGCCGCCGGGGGGGCGGTCTTCGTACTGCTCGCGGGCGGACTTGCATGGCTGGTCCTGCGCCGCCGGGACGCGGAGCCGGAGCGCGAGCCCATCGCCTTTCTCGAGTTTCTCGACGGCGACGGAACGCGCTGGCCGATACGCCAGAAATCGATCAAGATCGGTCGCAGTTCGGACAACGACCTGCAGCTCAAGAACGATACGGTGTCCGCTTACCACGCGACGATCCACCTGCAGCGCGACGGCGCGTTCATCATCACCGACCTCAACTCGCTCAACGGCGTGTCGGTCGACGGCGAAGCCGTCGAGATCGCCGAGTTGACCGACGGTTCCGAGTTCGAGCTGGGCGAGGTCCGGTGCCGCTTCACGGTGACCGGCGCGTCGGCCGAGGGTTTGTTGACGGGTCCCCTGCCGGATCGTACGTTTCCGGACGAGGACGAATAGTGGCCGATTTTGCGCATAGCATCGCACGCGAGCGCGGAGGCCGGACCGGGAGGCGGCAGCGATGAGCACCTATGCGATCGGCCGCGGGACTGGAAACCACATCGTGATCCGTGACGGACGCGGCTATGACACCGTGTCCACCAATCATGCCGAACTCGTCCTCGATCACGAAGGTCGCTACTTCCTGATCGACAAGGGCAGCCGCAACGGCACCTATGTGCGCCGCGCAGGCAAGTGGCAGCGCGTGCGGCAGGAGTATGTCGATGGCGCCGACCGTATCCTGCTCGGCGACTTCGAGACCTCGGTGTCCGACCTGATGCGGCGCATCCCGTCCTCGCCAGGGGCGCAGCTGAACGTCAGCGGCGGCGCGAAGACGCACGGCGGCAAGCGTCGCCCGCCCGGCAGGGTCGACATCAAGCTCGAGGACCGGCCGAAAGCCTCGCGCGACGACTTGCCCAGCGGACCGGTCGAGTTCGATCCGGAGACCGGCGAGATCGTCAAGAAGCGGGACTAGGGCGGGGGCATCGGATATGGCGACGCGAGCCTCCTCGAGCGTCAATTCGGGGGTACGCTTCCTGATCGTGGCGGGCTCGCTGCTCACCGGCGTGCTGTTCATCGTGTTCATGTGGCTGGCGCTGCCGGCGGGGGCGCAGCACTTCCTGATGGACAGGCCCACGCCGGAGATGACCGAGCGTTTCGACGAGATCGAGAGCAAGATCCAGGAGCGGTTCAACGATCCCGACCGGTCGCTGGTGCGCTTCCCGTTTCCCGTGACCGTCCAGAACGTGATGTGGCTGGTGTTTTTTCTGGGGCTGGGTGAGCTGATCCTGCGCTTCATCGACGGCGGGCGGGAGGTCGGGCAGGTGCGTCGCGGCTACCTGCCCGAGGACGAACGGACCATCCTGCGCTCGGAGGATCTGGCACCCATCTACAACCGCGTGCGTCACGCGCCGGGCGCCAATGTCCGTTTCCTGCCACGCCTGATCCAGCGCGTTCTCCTCCAGTTCCAGCTGACCCGCTCGGTCGACCAGGCCAATGCGCTGCTCAATTCGAGCCTCGAGCTGTATCTGCATGAGATCGATCTGCGCTACAATATCCTGCGCTACGTGATGTGGCTGATTCCGTCGCTGGGGTTCATCGGTACGGTGATCGGTATCGCGCTGGCGCTGAATATCGCCGGTCAGGTGGACTCGCAGGACCCGCAGCTTCTGTCCATTCTCGCCGACCAGCTCGGCGTCGCGTTCTATACGACGTTGCTGGCGCTCCTGCAGGCCGCGGTGCTGGTCGCACTGATGCATATCGCGCAAGGACGTGAGGAGCGGGCTTTGAACGATGCCGGGCAGTACTGCCTGGACAACCTGATCAACCGCCTCTACGAACGCTGAGGAGTTTCGATATGGCTCATATCCGTGGACCCGACGGCCGCCCCATAGAGGAAGAGGAAGAGAACTCGGAAGCCGCGACCCGGCGAGTGTCGGGCAAGCGATCCATCCGTGACCGGTTGTCTTCGCCGACCGCCGACGGCGATGCGCCGACCGGCGGCCGCCGCGGATCCGGCGACGAGGACGCAACCGCCGGTCGGCGCGGAGCGGACGACGACGCGGGTGCACGCTCGGCCGCGGGGTCCGCGCCAGAGGACGCACCGGTGAACCCGAGCGGCGCCGACGACGGCGGGGAGCGCACCCGCATTGTCGGGCCTCGGCGAAGGCAAAAGTCCGGTGCAGAGGATCAGGACGTGACGCCCGCGCCGAGCTCCGCCAAACGCGCGACGGCGGATCCGATGGACGATCCCGTGGTCGGTTGGCTGGTGATCGTCGACGGCCCCGGGAAAGGTGCCGCGGTGCCGCTGGGCTACGGCATGAACAGCATCGGCCGGGCGTCGACCGAGCGGGTGCAGATCGACTTCGGCGACGACGAGATCTCGCGCTCGCAGCATGCCCTCGTCACCTACGATCCCAAAAGCCGCAAGTTTTTCGTCCAGCACGGCGGCGGCCGCAATCTCACCTATCTGGGGGCCGACAACCAGCCGGTCCTGACGCCGATCGAGCTCCACGGCGGCGAGGAGATCAACGTCGGCAGCACCAAGCTGCGGTTCGTGCGGTTCTGCGGCCCGGATTTCGACTGGAACGATCAATGAAAGCCGGGCGGCACTATGCCGCCCGGTCGATCAAGGGCGCGCGGCCGTACCAGGAAGACGACTGCGGCTTCAATCCCCAAGAGGTGCAGGGGGACGAGGCGGGCGAACTCCTGCTCGTCCTCGCCGACGGCATGGGTGGCCACAAGGGCGGCGCCCATGCCTCGAAGACGGCGGTCGAGACTTTCATCGACGTATTCAACTCGCGTTCGGGCGCGGTCGCCGACCGACTGAGCCGAGCGCTCGACCACGCGAACCGTCAGGTCGGCATCGACAGCGAGAGCGATCCCGAACTCGAAGGGATGGGCTGCACTCTGGTCGCCGCCCATGTTTCCGGCAAGACCCTGAGCTGGGTCAGTGTCGGTGATTCTCCGCTTTGGGTCTTTCGCGACGGAACGCTGGTGCGGCTGAACGAGGACCATTCGATGGGAGCGGTTCTCGACGATCAGGTGCGGCTCGGCAAGCTCTCGCAGGAAGCCGCGGATGCCGATCCACAGCGACACGCACTGCTGTCCGCGGTGACCGGCGAACCACTGTCCAAGGTCGACGGTCCCTCGACCGCCGAGATCCTGCCCGGCGACCGTCTTTTGCTCGCCAGCGACGGTGTCCTGACACTGTCCCAAGACGAGATGGTCGCCCTTCTGGGCGATGCCGGAACTCTCGACGCCGAGGCTACGGTGGAGCGGTTGGTCGATGCCATCGAGACCAAGAAGAGCCCGCGCCAAGACAACACGACAGTGATGGTGGTCGATCCCGACATCCCGGCCGAAGATCCGACGACCGTCGAGGTCCCCGCCAGCGCCCGAGTGTCCGGCCAAGCAGGACCCGGGCGGAGGGGCTTTCCGAGCGTTCGGACGGCGCTGGTCGTACTGGCGATCCTGGCCGGTGCCGGAGTTCTTGCCTACCGGTATATTGCCACGACCGGCCAGACCGCGGGCGGCGACCAGCCCCCGTCCGAATCGCCCTCGACGACGGACCAGGTGCCGGCGAACCTGGCTCCGGATGCGGAGGCCGTGCCGCCGCAGGAGCCCGAATAGAGCCGGGCCGCGGTCCGCTCGGCAGTCCGGGCGGACGGAAGGATCAGGTCCGAGACGGTCGACCAGACGATCGTCGTCGGCGACAAGTCGACAATCGGCGACCGAGGCCGCGAACAACACGGAGTGTCCCGCGTATCGCTGTGTGCATCGCAGGTTGAGGGACGAGGTGTGGGCCGGGGCCCGTAAAGCTCCGTGAACGCGATGCTTGCCGCTTGTGGCCGGCGGTCCGGGTGGTACAGAATCCTCCGATTCGCCCTGCATCGGGCCGCTCCACCGGTGAGGCACCCAGCGACGGGACATACGGATGAACTGGGAATCCGCTCACGCCCAGGAGGTGGGTGGCCGAAACGAACAGCAGGATCGGGCGGCCATCCTCGAAGCGCCCGACGGATCGGAGCGGCTGCTCGTCGTCGCGGACGGGGCGGGTGGGCACGAACGCGGGGCGATGGCGGCCCAGGCGGTGATCGATGCCGCCACCGAGCGCTGGCATATGCATCTGGCCGGAGGCGGCAAGTCCGATGCGCTGGTCGCCGACATCTGCCGCGTCGCACACGAGCGCATCGTCGCACTCGGCGGCACAGGCCGCAACGCACCGCGGAGCACCTGTGTGGTGCTCCACACCGACGACGACGCAGCGCATTGGGCCAGCGTCGGAGACAGCCGCCTGTACCACTTCCGGCGCGGTCGCGTGGCTGCGCGCTCCAAAGACCATTCGGTCGTCCAGATGCTCGTCGACATGGGCAAGATCGACGAATCCGAAATGGCAAATCACCCCGATCAGAACCGCCTGACGCAGAGCCTTGGCGGGGAGAAGCCGCCCGAGCCGCAACTCGGGCGCACGTCGGTCGAGGCCGGCGACGGCTTCGTGCTGTGCACCGACGGCGTCTGGGAAACCGTGAGCGTCGAGGAGATGGCGGCGGGGCTCTCGGCGGCTTCGCTCGGCCAAGCGATGAAGACCATGGTGCGGCAGGCCGGGCGTACCCGGATAAAGCATGATCTGGTACACATTGTCTTCGTAGCGCGGCTTGCCCACCCTGTTCTTCGGCCGGCCGTCGAGGAACAGCTCCAGCCCATCGACCAGCTTGCCCTTGTGCTCCTCGGGCCGTGAGGGGAACAGGAAATCGTCTTTGACCTCGGCTAACAGCAGCAGTCCCATCTCATCGTGGGAGACACTGAACCGCATGCCGTGGTTGCCCGCGGTCTCGGGGGCGGTGGAGAATACCTCGGCCGGCGCCGGAACGTCGAACCACGCATCCCCCTCCCAGCTGTCATCGAGCCCGGCCGGAAGCAGTGTAAACCGCCGGGGGCTCTCACTGCGCTCGGCTCGGCCGTCGTAGCTCAGCGTGAGGCCGATCGCAATTTCCCTGGTGCCCTGCTCGAGTGTGCCGGCGACCGTCTTGCGCATGCGGCCGAAGGCGGGAACGTTATCGATTGTCAGCCGGGTCGTTTCCAGGTCGACGCCCTCCGAAAGAGTAAGCTCGACCGTGAGATCCGTAGCGCGATCGACCAAACTGTGTATGTCAACGCGAAGCTGCAGCGAGCCGTCGGGCGTGAGCTCCTGCAGCGAGACCGTGGCGCCGATCGTGCCCGACCGGGGGTCGAGTTCGGTGATCACCTCGCGGAGGCGCGCCGGGATATCGATGTTCTGGGGACATTTCTCTATGCATTTCCCGCAGGCGATACACTCGGTGGCCTTGACTTTGACCGCCCACGGCGAAGTGTAGCGCTGCTTTGCGCTGTCGCGCAGGCCGAATATCCGCACCTGATTGAGCAGCTCCAGCAGCTGTGGTATGGATATGCCCGATGGACAGGCGGGAACGCAGTAGTTGCATCCGGTGCAGTAAAGACCGCTCTTCTTCTCGCGCTGCTCCACCAGGTCGTTGAGCGCGGCGGTTTGCTTCTCGGTAAAGGGCTCGGTGTTCTCCACAATTCGCACGTTTTCCTCGAGCATTTGCACGGTCTGCATCCCCGAGAGCGCCACGTTGACCCCGGGGTGCGCCCATACGAACCGCAGTGCGGCCTCGACGGTGCTTGCCGCCGCGCCGCCGGTAAGCTCCTTGATCGCCTCGCTGGGTATCCCCAGCCTGCCGCCGCCAACAGGCCCCATCACCACCACGCCCATGCCCTTTTCGGCAAGGTAATGAATGGCTTCGGCGTTGGCCTGATCGAGCAGGTTGTACTG
>CAZMTC010000163.1:0-7714 GCA_964569105.1 uncultured Alphaproteobacteria bacterium
CGCCCAATACCAGCATACTGTCGTTGGGCGGCCGGGTGGGGGAGCGGGCCGGTGCAGCGCGCGGCGCGGACGCGCCGCGCGACGACCAAGAGCACCCTATTCCGGATCCGCCCCGATCCGGACCATGCGCTTGCCGCGGTTGTCGCCGTGGAGCAGGCCGATCAGGGCCTTGGGCGCGTTCTCGACGCCCTCGACCACGTCCTCGACCGCCTTGATCTTGCCGGCCTTGGCCCAGGCGCCCAGGTCGCGTTCGGCCTCCTTGTCGCGGTCGGCGAAGTCGATGACGATGAAGCCCTGCATCTTGAGCCGCTTGAACACGATCAGCCCGGGCAGGCCGCGCGGGCTGTCCTGCTCCATCGTGTCGTACTGCGAGATCGCGCCGCAGCACACCACCCGGCCGAACAGCGCCATGTTGAACAGCGCCGCCTCCAGCACCTTGCCGCCGACATTGTCGAAATAGACGTTCACCCCGTCGGGGGCGAGCTCGGCCAGCCGCTTGCGGACGTTCTCGGCCTTGTAGTCGATGGCCTCGTCGTAGCCCAGCTCGTCCTTGATCCACCGGCACTTCTCTTCGCCCCCGGCGATGCCGATCGTGCGGCAGCCCTTGAGCTTGGCGATCTGCCCCACGAACATGCCGACCGACCCCGCCGCGGCGGAGACCACTACCGTGTCGCCCTCCTCGGGCTCGCCGATCCACATCAGCCCGTGATAGGCGGTCTTCCCCGCGATGCCGAGCAGCGACAGGAAGTGGGACAGCGGCCGGTAGTCTTTGGGCAGCTTCACGCAGTGCCGGCCCTTGTGCACCGAATGCGTCTGCCAGCCGATCGACGCCGCCACCAGGTCGCCCGGCTCCAACCCCTCGGCCTTCGATGCGACCACCTCGCCCACGCCGTAGCCGTCCATCACCTGCCCCGCCTCGATCGCCGAGCGGTAGGTCGCGCCCTGCATCCACGCCCGGTTGGCCGCGTCGATCGACAAGAGGATGTTGCGCACTACCACCTGCCCCTCGCCCGGCTCGGGCGCGGGCGCCGTGGTGACCTCGAAATGGCTCTCGGCGAGCTCGCCCTTGGGCAGCTCCTTGATCACGACCTGCGTGTTCTGCTCGGCCATGGGTTCCCTCCTCATGTGTGATCGCGGCGCCGCGGGACGGCGCGGACGCGCCGGCCCTTGCCAAGAACAAATCCCTACCGGTTCTGCCCGGGCACCCACAGGACCTCGTCGGTCCCGTCGGCGTTGAGGTGCCGCGCCAGCACGAACAGGTGGTCCGACAGGCGGTTGAGGTAGTTCACTGCCTGCGGGTTGATGTCGTCGCGCTCGGCCAGGACCGTCACCTCGCGCTCGGCCCGGCGTACCACCGTGCGCGCGTAGTGGCACCACGCCGCCCCGGGCGTCCCGCCGGGCAGGATGAACGACTTGAGTGGCGCGATCTTCGCGTTCATGCGGTCGATCTCGGTCTCGAGCCGCTCGACCTGGCCGGCCTCGATTCGCAGCGGCGGGTATTTGGGGTTCTTCTCGCGCGGCGTGCAGAGGTCGGCACCCAGGTCGAACAGGTCGTTCTGGATGCGCGCCAGCATCGCGTCGGGCTCGCCGTCCACATGCAGCCGCGCGATGCCGATCGCCGAGTTGGCTTCGTCCACCGTGCCGTAGGCGGCGACCCGCGGGTCGTGCTTCGCCACCCGGCTGCCGTCGCCCAGCGAGGTCTGGCCCTTGTCGCCGCCGCGCGTGTAGATGCGGTCGAGCTTCACCATGGCGGCGTCACTGCATCACGGTGACCAGGATGACGAAGATGACGATCGCCAGCCCCTGCAGCACGACGCGCCATTGCATCAGCTTGTTCGACCATTTGGCGCTGGCCTGCCCGCCGCGCGCCATGACGAACAGCCCGGCGAACAGCACGAGGGCGACCGCGATCAGCGCGGCGATCATGATGTAGGGGGCGACGCCTTGCATGCGCGGAACTTAGTACCTCCGTCCGGCAGGTTCCAGTGGGGGCGGGGGCGGGCGCGGGCGCTGCAGCGGTGCGTCCCGCGCGACGGCCCCGTCAATTCAGCGTCGCCCGGATCTCCTCCCGGAACCGGTCGATCGGCACGGCCCGTCCGCCGCGCTCGGCGTGCCAGAAGGTCCAGCCGTTGCACGCCGGCGCGCCCTGCACCGCGGCGCCGACCTGGTGGATCGAGCCGCGCGCATCGGCCGAGATCAGCGTGCCGTCCGCGCGCACCTTGGCGGTCCAGCGCCGGCGCTGGTCGAACAGGACCTCGCCCGGGCGCAGCAGGCCGCGCTCGACCAGCCAGCCGAAGGGGATGCGCGGCGCCTCGCGCCGCGACGGCGTGGTCACCGTGTCGGGGTCCTCGGCGGCGGGCACGGCGGCGATGCGCGCGCGCGCGGCCTCGGCATAGCCCGGGTCGCGCTCGATGCCGATCCAGCGCCGCCCCAGCCGCTTGGCTACCGCGCCGGTGGTGCCGGTGCCGAAGAACGGGTCGAGAACCACCTCGCCGGGGCGCGAGCTCGCCAGGATCACCCGGTGCAGCAGCGCCTCGGGCTTCTGGGTCGGGTGCAGCTTGCCGCCGTCGGGGCCGCGCAGCCGCTCCTCGCCCGTGCACACCGGGATCAGCCAGTCCGAGCGCATCTGGAGGTCGTCGTTGAGCGCCTTCATGGCGTCGTAGTTGAAGGTGTAGCGCGCGTCCTTGTCGCGCGCGCACCACAGCAGCGTCTCGTGCGCGTTGGTGAAGCGGGTGCCGCGGAAGTTCGGCATCGGGTTGGTCTTGCGCCAGACCACGTCGTTGAGGATCCAGAACCCCAGATCCTGGAGCAGCGCGCCGATGCGGAAGATGTTGTGGTAGCTGCCGATCACCCACAGCGACCCCGCGGGCTTGAGCGCCCGGCGCGCCGCGGCCAGCCAGTCGCGCGTGAAGGCGTCATAGGCGGCGAAGCCGTCGAACCGGTCCCAGTCGTCGTCGACGCCGTCGACGCGGGTGTTGTCCGGGCGCAGCAACTCGCCGCCGAGCTGCAAATTGTAGGGCGGGTCGGCGAAGACGAGATCGACCGACGCCTCGGGCAGCACAGCCATCGCCGCGGCCGCCTCGCCCACGATCACACGTCCCACTTCCGGCGCTCCGGAGTTCGGAGTCCCGCCGATTTTCGCGCCCTGCCCGGTCATGGCGGCGCAGAATGAGTCAGCGGGGAGTCGCCGTCAATCTCTTTGACGCCGACCGGCCGCGCGGAAGATCAAAAGATCTCGAAACGGACAAACCCGATCACCACCAGGATCGCCACCGCGACGACAAAGGCGACCCCGAATTTGCCCCACATGGTCAGCTCGTCCCACAAGTCGAACAGCCGCATTGCGTTCCCCTTGCTCAGCGATGATTGCTCACGCTCCGCTCCGGTTCCTCCGGGAACACGGATCGTCTCGGCGCGGCGACGTGGCAGTGTAGCAGAATTCGTTCGCGCGGGACGCCGGGCCTGTCGCTCACGGCTCCTCGAGCGGCATGGCGAGCTGGGCCAGCGGCGCATACCCCATGCGGTGGTGTGGTGTGGGGCCCAGCCGCGCGAGCGCGTCGAGATGCTCGGCGGTGCCGTAGCCGGCATTGCGTTCCCAGCCGTAGCCCGGCCAGCGCGCACCGAGCCGCGCCATGCCGCGGTCGCGCAGCACCTTGGCGACGATCGAAGCGGCGGCGATCGACAGGCAGGTTCCGTCGCCGCGGACCACGGGCTCGGCCGGACAGCGCAGCGCAGGCGCCTTGTTGCCGTCGACCAGCGCGAGATCGGGCGGCGCTCGCAGTCGGTCTACGGCGCGCTGCATCGCGCGCAGGGTGGCGCCGAGCACGTTGAGCCTCTCGATCTCGGCGACGCTCGCCGCCCCGACGCCGATCGCGGCGCAGCCCGCGAGCCGCGCGAACACCGCCTCGCGCCGCGCGCGGGTCATCAGCTTCGAATCGTCGATCGCCGCGGCCAGATCGTCGTCGAGCCGCGCCGGGTCGAGCACCACCGCCACGGCGACCACCGGGCCGGCCAGCGGCCCGCGCCCGGCCTCGTCGACGCCGGCCACTCGACCGCCATGCGCCGCCTCGCGCGCCAGGTCAGGCATCGCCGGGCTGTCCTTCGGCCGGCGCCTCGTCGGTCCGCGTCTTGCGCCGCCGCTTGCGGCCGCCCGTCCGCTCCTCCTCCGGCTCGAGTGTCGCGCGCAGCCGTGTCTCCGCCGCCTTGGCCTGGCGCCGCGCCCGCTCGCGTTTCATCTGTCGGCCAAGGGTCACAACGGCGCGACGGCGCGCGCGGGTGCGCGGCCCGCGGCCCATGCGCGTGGCATGGCGGATCAGCCGTTGGAACGCATCGAGCCAGCGCCCGCCCAACATGTCGAGCGTCTCGTTGAGCGAGGTGACCGACAGCAGGATCACCCGCATCAGCCGACGCGCTGCGAGCTGCCACAACGGCGAGAACAGCAGCGACAGCGCCGCGATCGCCACCACCAACGCGCCGTCCTCGGGCGTGATGATACCTGCGTCCTCGCCGACGCGGCCGAGCACGAAGGAGAACTCGCCGATCTGCGCCAGCATCACACCGGCGACGAAGGCGTGGGGCCAGGGCTCGCGCAGCACGTGCAGGATGCCGATGTTCAGGATCGTCTTCGCCACGGTGATGATCAACAACAGGACCGCCACCGTGCCGATGTTGTCCCACACGTATCCGAGGTCGATCAGCAGCCCGACCGACAGAAAGAACACCATCATCAGGGCCGACTGGATCGGGCGCATGGTGCGCGCCATCGAGGCGCGCGAGGTCGAGTTGCCGATGATCAGGCCGGCGAGAAAGGCGCCGAACGGCTCGGAGAGGCCGGCCACACCGGTGAGCGCCGCGAAGCCGAAGCAGTAGGTGAGGCCGGCCAGCGGCCGCAGGTCGAACTGGCGCGCCACCAGCCTGGAGAAGGGCAGCTCGATCTCGCCGCGCCGGCCGAGCCATATCAGTAGCAGGGCCAGGATGCCGATCGACCCTGCGATCTTGGCGATGTCGAGCACCGCCACGCCGGGCCCGGCCATGGCCTTGAGCGCCAGGATCATCGGCACCACGGCCAGGTCCTGGGCGATCAGGATGCCGATGATCAACTGGCCCAGCTCGCCCCGGGTCAGGTCGAGTTGCTCGACCATCTTGACCACCACGGCGGTCGAGGACAGGGCGACGACGAAGGAGAACAGCGCGGTGCGGCTGGTGTCCCAGTCCAGGAACCAGGCCACCGGGGCGATCAGCGCGAGGCTCGCGGCGATCTGGAGCAGTGCGGTCGGCACCGCCACCTTCCAGACGTGCTGGAACGAGCGGATCGACAGCTCCATGCCGATCAGGAACAGCAGCACCAGCACGCCCAGGTCGGCGAGCGTCTCGATCTGAGCGCGGTCCTGCACGAGCTTGAGGCCCGATGGGCCGAGCACGAGGCCGGCCAGGATGTAGCCCACGATGGCGGGTTGGCGCAGCCGCGCCATGGCGATCCCGCAGATAAGGGCGGCCAGCACCACCACCGCCAGTCCCGTCAGGTCGCCGCCGTGCCCTTCCATCGCTCCCGTGCCGTACCGCGGAGGGTGTCCGCGGCAAGTCTAGCCCGCATTCATCGGCGGTTCCATCGGTGCTATGATGGCGCAGGGTCTGCGAGGGTCGTCATGCTCGAACAAGTCCGCGAGTCGGTCCGCCACTATCTCGACCGCCGGCATCACCGGCCGTTGCTCGAGGCCTCGATGGCCGGAGCGGCGCTCGTCGCGATGGCCGACGGGGTGGTGACCTTCTCCGAATCCAACCGGGTCGACGAGATCGTCCAGCGGGTCAAGCAGCTCGAGGCGTTCGACCCGCACGAGGCGATGGACTGCTTTCAGACCTTCGTCGACGCGTTGGGCGACGACCCCGCGCGCGGCCACGACGAGGCCCACGCCGCCGTCGCCTCTGTCGCCGACGACCCCGAGGCCGCCGCGCTCCTGGTCCGCATCTGCGTCGCCATCAGCCGCGCCGACGGCCATGTCGACCCCGAGGAGACGGCGGAGATCGACGCCATCTGCAAGCTGCTGAAGATCGACCCCGCGACGGTCAAGGAGGCGGGTTAGGGGGCTGTCTCTCCAGCCCCAACATGCATTCCCCGGCCGAAGCGAAGCGTAGAGCCGGGGTCCAGGACGATGTGGGTCTCCGGTCGAGCTACCGATTGAGCTCGCCGCAAAGGTCCCGCCAATCGGGGTTACGCTCCTCGATCAGCGCGAGCTTCCACCGCCGCCGCCAGCGCTTGAGCCGGTGCTCGCGTGCGACCGCGTCCCCGATGTCGTCGTATCGTTCGATATGAACCAGGGTCTTCACACCGTATTTTCGGGTGAAGCCGGGGATCGCTCCGGAACGATGCTCGTAAATGCGCCGCGCAATGTCGTTGGTCCGTCCGACATAGAGCGTCCCGTTGCGTTTGCTGGCGAGGATGTAGACCCAGAAAGGCATAGGACGTCCGCTGTGTTCCCGGGCCCCGGGTCAAGCCCGGGGAATGCACCTTGTTTGTTGCTTGGTGGACGCTTGCCCACCCGCTCAGAACAGCGACAGCTGCGCCCGCTCGCGCGCGGGCTTGCGGAACCTGGTGGTATCGAGCCGCGCCTCATCGCGATTGAGCTTGAGCCGCTTGCACGCCAGCGCGAAACGCTTCGCGAGCAGGTCGGCGTAGGGGCCGCGGCCCTCGAGGCGGGTGCCGAAGGTGGCGTCGTAGAGCGCGCCGCCGCGGGTGTCGCGCACCAGCGACAGCACGTGGCCGGCCAGGTCGGGATAGTGGTGGCGCAGCCAATCCTCGAACAGCGCCTTCACCTCCAGCGGCAGGCGCAGGAGGATGTAGCCCGCGCGCCGCGCGCCCATCGAGGCGGCGGCCTCGAGGATCGCCTCGAGCTCCATGTCGTTGAGCGCGGGGATCATCGGCGCCGCCATCACGGCGGTCGGGATGCCGGCGTCGGAGAGTTCGCGGATCGCGTCGAGCCGGCGCGCGGGTGTCGCGGCGCGCGGCTCCATCCGCATCGCCAGGCCGCGGTCGAGCGTGGTCACCGACAGCGCCACCGAGGCGAGGCCCTCGCACGCCATCGGCGCCAGGATGTCGATGTCGCGCGTGACCAGCGCCGACTTGGTCACGATGCTCACCGGGTGGTGGTACCGCGCCAGCACCTCGAGGATGCCGCGCGTGATCTCGTGCTGGCGCTCGGCCGGCTGGTAGGGGTCGGTGTTGGTGCCGATGGCGATGGGCGCGCAGCGGTAGCCGGGCTTCGCCAGCTCGGCTTCCAGCCGCTCGGGGGCGTCGGGCTTCATGAACAGCCGCGTCTCGAAATCGAGCCCCGGCGACAGGCCCAGATAGGCGTGGGTCGGCCGGGCGAAGCAGTACACGCAGCCGTGCTCGCAGCCGCGATAGGGGTTGATCGAGCGGTCGAAGGGCAGGTCGGGCGAGTCGTTGCGCGCGATGATCGTGCGCGTGGCGTCGGCCTGCACCGTAGTGCGCAGCTTGCGCTCCTCCTCGCGCAGACGGGCGGCGCCGCACCAGCCGTCGTCGATCCGGTGTTTCGTTTCGGGCTCGTAACGGCCTGTCGGGTTGCCCACGGCCCCCCGGCCCTTGCGCGCCGGGCAGGGCACGAACTCGGGCGCGAGGCTGTCGCCGGGGGACCGCGGGCTGGGGGAGGGCAGCTCGTTCATCATGCCCCGACCATAGCGGAAGGGGCAGAACATGACA
>CAZMTC010000164.1:0-7692 GCA_964569105.1 uncultured Alphaproteobacteria bacterium
CTCGCCCAGGCCCAGCCGCTCGAGCCAGGCGCCGGCCAGCGCCGCGTGCGCCGGCTCGCCGTTGTGCGAGGCGCAGGCGAGCGCGAGCTCGCGGCCGCTCACCGCGAGCGCGTCGGCCGCGCCGGTCTCGACCAGCGGGATCGCCTGCAGCGGCTTGATCGCCGAGCGCGGGAACACGAGCCGGTCGATACCGCCCCACGACGCGACGATCGCCCCCGCGGCGTCGGCCACGGCCACGGCGCCGCGGTGCCGGCTTTCGACGGCCGGACCGCGCGTCACCTCGACCAGGACCGGGTTCGCGGGCATGGCGGCACCTTGCACCCGCGCCCCGGGCGCGGCAAGTATCCGGGTATGCGAGGATATTTCGGCATCGGCGTCGAGGGCCTGTCCAAGCCGTACAACGCGGGCAATCTGTTCCGCTCGGCCCATGCCTTCGGCGCCAGCTTCATCTTCACGGTGGGCGCCAGCTACCGGGAGCGCGAGGTCGGCCGCACCGACACCTCCAAGGCCGCCGGCCACCTGCCGCTCTACGAGTTCGAAAGCGTCGCGGCCATGCGCCTGCCCAAGGGCTGCGCCCTGGTCGGCGTCGAGCTCACCGACGACGCGGTCGATCTGCCGAGCTTCCGCCACCCCAGGCAGGCGGCCTACGTGCTTGGCCCCGAGCGCGGGTCGCTGTCGCCGGAGCTGAGCGCGTGCTGCGACCATGTCGTCAAGATCCCGACACGCTTCTGCATCAATCTCGGCATGGCCGGCGTGGTGGTGATGTACGACCGCACGATCTCGCTCGGCCGCTTCGCACGCCGGCCGGTCGCGCCGGGCGCCGAACCCGAGCCGCTGCCCGAGCACGAATTCGGCGAGCCGGTGGTGCGCCGCGGCGGTCGGCGCGTGCCGCTGCGCCGCGACGGACAGACATAGGCAACCCTGGACGAAGGACACGACCCGATGCGCCCGATCCGTTCGGTCTTCCCGATCCTGGCCCTGACCCTCGCCGCCGTGCCCGGCGCCGCCGACGAGTTGCTGGGCGAGTTCCAGGCGTGGGACGCCGCCACCGCCGAGGTCGACGGCAACAAGGTCTGCTTCATGACGGCGTCGCCCGAAAAGGAAGAGGGCGACTACTCCGCGCGCGGCGAGGTCGCCATGTTCGTCACCCACTGGCCGCAGCAAGGCAAGCGCGACGAGGTCTCGGTCAAGGCCGGCTACACCTACAAGGACGGCAGCTGGGTGACGCTGACGATCGGCGGCGCGTCGTGGCAGCTGTGGACCGACGGCCAGCGCGCCTGGGCCTACGACGACGACCAGGCCGTGATGGTCCGGACCATGAAGGCGGGTCTCGACATGGTCGTGAAAGGCACCTCGAGCCGGGGCACGCTCACCACCGACACCTACTCGCTCGAGGGTTTCACCGCCGCCTACAACGCCATCTCGAAGGCGTGCGGGGGATAGCCGGTCGGCAGGGCCGTTTCACCACAGAGACACAGAGTACACAGAGGTGGCACAGAGAGTGGATCGGGCGCGGCTCCGCCGCGCAGATTGAGACCCTCTGTGCCACCTCTGTGCCCTCCGTGCCTCTGTGGTGATCAGCCGTCACCACGACCCTGGTTGCCAACCGTCCCGTGCCCGCCAATATGTCGCTCAGCATGACCGCACAACCCGCCATCGCCGCCGTCGACGCGCCCGCCCGCCGGTCCCTGCTGGGTCTGACGCGGGACGAGCTGCGCGCCGTCGTGACCGCCCTTGGCGGCAAGCCGTTCCACGCCAAGGTGCTGTTCCACTGGCTCTACTACCGCGGCGCCACGTCGTTCGAGGACATGACCTCGCTGCCCAGGGGTCTGCGCGCGGCGCTCGCCGGGGGCTGGACGGCCGAGCGGCCGGCCAAGGCGCAGGACCTGGCCTCGGCCGACGGCACCCACAAATGGCTCCTCCGCTTCGCCGACGGCAACGAAGCCGAGAGCGTGCACATTCCCGACGGCGAGCGCGGCACGCTGTGCGTCTCGTCGCAGGTCGGCTGCACGCTCAACTGCCGCTTCTGCCATACCGGCACCCAGCGGCTGGTGCGCAACCTGGACGCGGGCGAGATCGTCGCGCAGGTGCTGGTCGCGCGCGACCATTTCGGCGAGTGGCCGGCGCCGTCCGAGGACCGGCGGCTCACCAACATCGTCCTGATGGGCATGGGCGAGCCGCTCTACAACTACGACAACGTCGCCAAGGCGATGCGCATCGCGATGGACCCCGAAGGGCTGGCGCTGGGCAGGCGCCGCATCACCCTGTCGACCGCCGGGGTGGTGCCGATGATCCACCGCTGCGGCGCGGAGCTGGGCGTCAACCTCGCCATCTCGCTCCACGCCGTGACCGACGCGCTGCGCGACGAGATCGTGCCGCTCAACCGCAAATACCCGATCGCCGAGCTGCTCGACGCCTGCCGCGGCTACCCGACGCTCAACAACGCGCGGCGCATCACCTTCGAGTACGTCATGCTCGACGGCGTCAACGACAGCCCGGCCGACGCGCGCGAGCTCGCCCGGCTGGTCCGCGACATCCCGGCCAAGATCAACCTGATCCCGTTCAACCCCTGGCCGGGCGCGCCCTACGCCTGCTCGTCCGACGCCGCCATCGCCCGCTTCGCCGACATCCTGGCCGACCACCACCTGACCGCGCCGGTCCGCACCCCGCGCGGCCGCGACATCATGGCCGCCTGCGGCCAGCTCAAGAGCGAATCCCAGAAGATTCGGGCGAGCGCGCGGGCGTGACGCAACGCACCAACGAGCTCGGTCAGCCGGTCGGCGCCGAGGTGCCCGGCTGGTCCGCCCGTCCGCTTCCGCCGCGCGCGCCTATGGAAGGGCACGCCTGCACGGTCGAGCCGCTCGACCCGGCGCGCCACGCTGTTGATCTCCACACGGCATTCTCGGCCGACGGCGCGGAGCGCAACTGGACCTACCTGCCCTACGGACCGTTCGCCGGCTCGGAGGATTTCGAGGCCTGGCTGCGCGACACCGCATGCGGCGACGACCCGCTGTTCCATGCCATCGTCGACCAGCCCTCGGGCAAGGCGCTCGGCCTCGCCGGCTTCCTGCGCATCGAGCCCGCGGCCGGGGTGCTCGAGGTCGGCCACATCAATTACGCCCCGGCGCTGCAGCGCACGCCGGCGGCGACCGAGGCCATGCACCTGATGATGCGCCGGGTGTTCGACGAGCTCGGCTACCGCCGCTACGAGTGGAAATGCGACGCGCTCAACAAGCCCTCGCAGGCCGCGGCGCGCCGGCTGGGCTTCACCTACGAGGGCACCTTCCGCCAGGCCACGGTCTACAAGGGCCGCAACCGCGACACCGCCTGGTACTCGATCCTCGACCGCGAATGGCCCGCCCTCGACCGCGCCTTCGGCGCCTGGCTCGACCCGGAGAACTTCGACGCCGACGGACGCCAGAAGGCGCGGCTGGCCGACCTGATCCAGCGCGAGCGGGACCGGTAGCGCGCGTTGCATTCAGGTCGCGTTGCGGCCTTTTCGAACCCCCTCCCCGAAGGCTATTGGATTCACACATCTCGTCGCGGCGGATCGCACGCACACCAAGAGCAGCTGGGAACCGGCCGTTTGCGGTCGCCCGGCGCGGTGGCGGTGCGTCCCTCGCGACGGCGCTTCGCGCCTCCTCGGGAAGAGGAAGTGGGCGCGGTGCCGCATCGGCATTGCTGCGGCTTTCCCCGTTGCCTCACCCCGAGGAGGCCCGCCGAAGCCTCGGCGTAGGCGGGCCGTCGCGAGGGGCGCGCTCCCACCGCCGCGCTACTCCAGCAGGCGCACGATCTTCTTCGCCGACGCCTCGTCCAGCTCCCGAATGCGCCCGGCCAGCAGGTTGGCCGCAAGCGTGTGGGTGGGCGACAGGCCGGCGGTGTCGACGGTGACCCGGGGGTGGGAGAGGTGCGCGAGCCGCTCGAGCGCCTCGGCCTCGTCCCAGGGTAGATTGAGCACACCGATGATCTGGCGCACCAGCACCGGCCCCGGATGGCCGCGGCGGCCGTGTTCGAGCGCCGAAAGGTAGGCGCTGGACAGCGCCAGCTCGGCGGCCATGGCTTTGAGTGTCAGGCCGCGGGCGGCGCGCAGCGAGCGGAGTTTGGCGCCGAAGGGGGTCATGGCGCGAGATCAACCGGGAATGGGTTCACGGCAAGTATGATCCTCGGCCGGCCTCGAGCGTTTTGCATCCCGTTCGAGCCGCGCAAGGGTCGGCATAGCCGTTCCCTCCTCCCGAAAGGGGGAGGGTCAGGGAGGGGTGGACATAAGGCCCGCGCCCTTGGCGCGGCATCGTACCTTCGACCCTTCCCCTACCCCTTTGAGACCTCTGCGAAACTGCTTCCCTGAAAAAGGGAACCTGCTTTCCGCAGGGATCTCCCCTTGGGGAGGGGGTTCGAAAAGGCGGCGACTCCGCCTGAACGCAATGTGCTCTCAATCCCGCATCCGCCGCAGCAGGACGTAGAGCGCGCCGTCGCCGCCGTCGCGCGGACGGGCGTGGGCGAAGGCGAGGATGTGGGGGCGCAGGTCGGCGTCGTTGAGCCAGCGCGGCACCATCTGCCACAGCACGCCGCGGCCCGAGCCGGCGCCGCCGCCCCGTTCCGAGCGGCGCCCCTTGCCGGTGACCACGATGACGGTGCGCAGGCCGGCCGCGCGCGCCTCGGGCACGAAGTCGGCCAAAGCGGCATGGGCCTCGTCCTGGGTCATGCCGTGCAGGTCGAGCCGGGCCTGGATCGGCATCTGGCCGCGGCGCAGCCGGTCGGCCGTGCGCCGGTCGACGCCGGGCGCGGCGCCCGGCGCGAGCGGCGGCAGGACGGGACGGGCGGGCGACCCGGCCTGATCCTGCCGACGCGACGGCGGCAGGGGCGAAGGCGGGGCGCCGTCCTCGCGGTCGGCCGCGGGCTCCGACCCGCCCGACGGAGCCGTCGGCGTCTCGACCGGGCGCCCGCGCTTGGGCAGCGGCTTGGCCCCGCCGGCGACGCGCGCCCAGAGGTCGGCGTCCTCGGGGCTCAGGCCGCCGCGGGCCGGGTCGCCGCGGCCGAGCTTGTCACGAATCGTCTTCCGTTTGGTCACGGTCGATCAGCACCACATGCAGGCGTCGCGGGCCGTGGGCACCGAGCTGCAGCACCTGCTCGATGTCGCCCGAGCGCGACGGCCCGGTGACGAAGTTGACGGTGCGCGGCATCGACTGGTCGACGCCGCCGGCACGACGGGCCTCGCGCAGCCGCGCCCAGGCGTCCTCGTAGGGTCCGACGACCTGATCGGCCCACAGCACCACGACATGGGTTTCGGGCAGAAAGTTCAGCGTGGTCGGGCTGTCGGGACCCGACTGGAGCATCAGCGTTCCGGTCTCCGCCACGGCGCAGAACGCGCCGGTGACCGAGACCTCGTCCCTGGGCTCGGCCTTGCGCCGCTCGATCTCCAGCATCTCGGCGGCGTCCCAGGGCAGGGCGTCGAGCGCCGGGTCGGGCGCCATGGCGAGCCGCGCCGGCAGGTTCTGCTCGCGCAGATAGGCGGCGACGGCCTGGACCGCGGAGGCCTCGTTCGGGACCCGCGCCACGGTGGTGTCTGCGGCGGTGGCGAACTGGGTGAACAGATCGAGCCGCTCGGCCAGCGGCACCTGGCCGCGCGCCGGGACCAGACGCGACTTCGGGTCGGCCAGCGCCTCCTCGAGCTCGCGCACAGCGCGGCGGTCGAGCTCGCCGCGGCCCAGCGCGCCGCGGATGCGGCCGAGGATGTCCTCGCGCGAGGTGGTCATGCGTCGCGCTTGACCGGCCTGCGCCGGCCTCTCCATCGGCTCTGGAAGGTCGCGCCGCGCGGTGCGGGCAGGTCGCGCCACGCGGTCCAGGCCTCGGCCAGCGGCGCCGATTTGAGCGAGCCGCGGCCGCGGCCCAGGCGGCGCAAGACCATGTTCGCGATGCTGGCGCCGAGGTGGTAGAGCACGGGCACGCGCGCAACCCACGCCCACAGGCGCAGCGCCCAGCGGGCCCGGTTCGAGACCAGGCCGCGGCGGAACTCCTCCTCGCGCCAGTGGCGCATCATCTTGGGCAGCGGGATGCGCATCGGACAGACCTCCTCGCACCGGCCGCAGAAGGTCGATGCGTTGGGCAGGTCGCGCGCGCCCTCGAGCCCGAACAGGCCCGGGGTCAGCACCTTGCCCATCGGGCCCGAATAGACCGAGCCGTAGGCATGGCCGCCGATCGCGCCGTAGACCGGACAGTGGTTGAGGCAGGCGCCGCACTTGATGCAGCGCAGGATGTCCTGGAACTCGCTGCCGAGCAGGCCCGAACGGCCGTTGTCGAGCAGCACCACGTGGTACTGCTCCGGCCCGTCTGGGTCGTCGGACCGGCGCGGTCCGGTGGACACGGTGGTGTAGGACGACATCTCCTGGCCCGTGGCGGAACGGGCGAGGACGCGGAAGACGGTGGTGGCGTCCTCGAGCGTCGGCACGACCTTCTCGATGCTGGCGATCACGATGTGGATGCGCGGCAGGGTCTGGGTCAGGTCGCCGTTGCCCTCGTTGGTGACGATGATCGAGCTGCCGGTCTCCGCGACCAGGAAGTTGGCGCCGGTGATGCCGACATCGGCCCGGAGAAAGCGCTCGCGCAGCGCCTGGCGCGCCTCGGTGAGCAGCGCGCGGTGGTCGTCCAGCGCGCGCGACGGCTCGAGCCCGGTGTGGTGCGCGCGGAAGGCGTCGGCGACCTGCTCCTTCGAGACGTGGATGGCGGGCGCGATGATGTGGCTGGGCGGCTCGTGGCGGAGCTGGATGATGTATTCGCCCAGGTCGGTCTCGACCGGCACCATGCCGTTGGCCTCGAGGAAATCGTTGATGCCGATTTCCTCGCCGATCATGGTCTTGCCCTTGGTCACCGACTTGGCGTCGACCAGGCGGCAGATGCGCAGGATCGCCTCGCGCGCCTCCTCGGCGTCGCGGCACCAGTGCACGGCACCGCCGCTTTCGGACACGCGCTTCTCGTAGATCGAGAGATAGGCGTCGAGATTGGCGAGGGTGTGGTCCTTGATCGCCACGGCGGCGTCGCGCAGCGCCTCGAACTCGGGCAGCCGCGCCGCGGCCTGGCTGCGCCGCTCGATGAAGCCCGTCTTCATCCGGTCGAGCGCCGTGCGCAGCGAGGGGTCGGCCAGCGCCTCTCGGACATTGTCCTTGAAGGTGGCCGCGGTGGCGTGAGAGGCGTCGTTCACGGGCTCAGCCCTCCAGGCCGCCGATGCCCGGGCCCTTGGCCATGCCGGCCAGCAGCTCGGCGACGTGGAACACCTTGGTGCGGTCGCCGTCGCGCCTCATGCGCCCGGCGATGTTGAGCAGGCAGCCGAGGTCGCCCGAGACCACCATGTCGGCCTTGGCGGCGCGGATGTCGGCCGTCTTCTCGCCGACCATGTGGTTCGAGATGTCGGGGTACTTGACGCAGAAGGTGCCGCCGAAGCCGCAGCAGACCTCCGAGCTGGCCAGCTCCTGCAGGCGCACGCCGGACATGGACTTGATCAGCGTCCGCGGCGCCTCCTTGACGCCCATCTCGCGCAGCGCCGAGCAGCTGTCATGGTAGGTGACCACCCCGTCGTAGCGCAGCGCGATCTGGCGGATACCGAGCACCTCGATGAGGAAGGTGATCAACTCCCAGGTGCGGCCGGCCAGCTCGACCGCTTCCTCGCGCATCGCCGGCTGGTCGTCGAACAACGCCGGG
>CAZMTC010000165.1:0-7667 GCA_964569105.1 uncultured Alphaproteobacteria bacterium
CAAGCTGTTCGTGCTCGCCGGCTCGGCGCTGACCGTGATCATGTCGGTGGGCTACAACACGCGCGAAGGCATCGACCGGTTCGAGTATCCGGTTCTGGTCGTCCTGGCCACGCTGGGTATGATGATGATGGTCTCGGCCAACGATCTCATCGCCCTGTATCTGGGTCTCGAGCTGCAGAGCCTGGCACTCTACGTGGTCGCCGCCATCAAACGCGACTCGGTGCAGTCGACCGAGGCCGGCCTCAAGTATTTCGTTCTCGGCGCGCTCAGCTCCGGCATGCTGCTCTACGGCGCGTCGATGATTTACGGCTTCGCCGGCACCACATCGTTCAACCACTTGGCCGAGATGTACGCCGGGGGCTCGGCATCGGCGGGCGCCGTGGTCGGCGTGGTGTTTGTGGTCGCCGGTCTCGCCTTCAAGATCGCTGCGGTGCCCTTCCACATGTGGACGCCCGACGTCTACGAGGGTGCGCCCACCCCGGTTACCGCGTTCTTCGCCGCCGCGCCCAAGCTCGCCGCCATGGGGCTGTTCCTGCGCGTGCTTTTGGGCCCGTTCGGCGATCTGGGCGGTCAATGGCAGCAGGTGGTGATCCTGATGTCGCTGGGCTCGATGATTCTGGGCGCCTTTGCCGCCATCAACCAACGCAACATCAAGCGCATGCTGGCCTATTCGGGCATCGGCCATATCGGCTACGCGCTGGTCGGCGTCGCCACCCTCGATCCGGAGGGCTACGAGGCCGTGCTGGTCTATATGGGCATATACTACGTGACCGTGGTCGGCACCTTCGCCTGCGTTCTGTCGATGGTGCGCCAGGGACGCTCCGTCGAGGGGATCGAAGACCTCGCCGGCCTCTCCCGCACGCATCCGGGCATGGCGGCATTGATGACCGTGTTCATGTTTTCGATGGCCGGCGTGCCTCCCTTCGCCGGGTTCTTCGGCAAGCTCTACGTCTTCCTGGCCGCGATCGAGGCCGAACTCTACACGCTCGCCATCCTGGGTGTGCTTTCGTCCGTCGTGGCGGCCTTCTATTATCTGCGTATCGTCAAGATCATGTATTTCGACGAGGTGCCGGCCGAGACGCTGGACCGGCCGATAGACCGGCCGATCGCGCTGATCCAGGGCGCGGCTGGCATCGCGGTGCTGCTGTTCTTCCTGCTGCCGGGCCCGCTGGTCGACAGCGCCAAGGCCGCCATCGGCTCGCTGGTCGGCGGTTGAGGCCGGGGGCGCCCGGCCCCGCAGCCCATGAGCATTCTCCGCGTCGACCTTCCACCGGGCTTCGTCCTCCGCGCGCACGACCGACTCGACAGCACACAGGACGAGGCCAAGCGGCTCGCGCGGGAGGGCGCACCCGACGGTACCCTGGTCGTGGCCGGCGAACAGACCGCGGGCCGCGGACGCAAGGGCCGCGCATGGACTTCGCCACCGGGCAACCTCTACGCCTCGGCGGTGCTCCGTCCCGACTGCCCGGCCGCGCACGGCGCGCAACTCGGCTTTGTCGCGGCGACGGCGTTGGGCGAGGCGCTCGAGACCCTGCTGCCCCGCGGCGCCGAGATACGCTACAAATGGCCCAACGACGTGCTGGTGGGAGAACGCAAGATCGCCGGCATCCTGCTCGAATCTTCCCTGACGCCCCGTGGCGCCATCGACTGGGCGGTGCTCGGCCTCGGCGTGAACGTGGCGAGCCATCCGTCGGACGCGGCGTTTCCGGCGACCCATATCGAGGCCGAGGGCGGCCGCGACGCCACACCGGGCGCGATCCTGTCCGCCTTCGCGCATGCCTTCGCGCGAGTGCGCGGCGCCTGGCGCGATCACGGCTTTGCGCCGCTGCGCCGCATCTGGCTCGAGCGTGCGTGGCGGCTGGGCGAGGAGGTTTCGGTGCGTACCGGCGCCGAGGATCGCGTAACCGGCGTGTTCCGCGATCTAAGTGCCGACGGCGCGATGGTGCTCCGGCTCGCCGGCGGCGGCGAGCGGTCGTTGAGCTACGGCGACGTGTTTCCGGCCGAAGGCGAGGGCTGAGGCGAATGCTGCTGGCGATCGATTCGGGCAACACCAACGTGCTGTTCGCCGTTTATGACGGCGAGGAGCGGCGCGGCGAGTGGCGCAGCTCCACCGGCGGCACCCGCACCGCCGACGAGTACGCCGTGTGGCTGATGCAGCTCATGGCGGGCGAGGGGGTCAAGCCCGCCGACATCGACGGCGCGATCATCGCCAACGTGGTGCCCGCGGCCACCTTCGATCTGGTCAGCCTGTGCCGGCGCTACTTCGAGGTCGAGCCGCTGCAGATCGGCGACCCGGCGGTCGACCTGGGTATCGAGGTCCATGTGCCCAACCCCGAGGAGGTCGGCGCCGACCGCCTGGTCAACGCGGTGGGCGCGGCGAGGCGCTACGACCTGCCGCTGATCATCATCGACTTCGGCACCGCGACCACCTTCGACGTGGTCGGCTCGAGCGGCGCCTATGAAGGCGGTGTCATCGCCCCCGGCGTCAATTTGTCGATCGAGGCGCTGCACATGGCCGCCGCCAAGCTGCCCCGCGTCGATGTCCGCCGACCGCCCCACGTGATCGGGACCGCCACCGTGCCGGCCATGCAGTCGGGCATCTACTGGGGCTACGTGGCCATGATCGAGGGGCTGGTGCGCCGCATCGAGGCGGAGTACGGCGCGCCGATGACCGTGATCGCCACCGGCGGTCTCGCGCCCCTGTTCAACCGGGCGACGGAGGCCATCGACCATCTCGACGGCGACCTCACCATCCGCGGTCTCCTGACCATCTACCAGCACAACAGGGCCAAGGCATGACCGTACCCGAGGGCGACGCCGACCTCCTGTTCGTGCCGCTGGGCGGCGCCGGCGAGATCGGCATGAACCTCAACCTGTTTCGCTACAAGGGGCGCTGGCTGATGGTCGACCTCGGCGTCACCTTCGGCGACGATTCGACCCCGGGCATCGAGGTCATCATGCCCGACCCGGCCTTCATCGTCTCCGAGCGCGACCGGCTCGACGGGCTGGTCCTGACCCACGCCCACGAGGACCATATCGGCGCGGTGCAGTACCTCTGGCCGCAGCTCCGCTGCCCGGTCTACGCGACCGCGTTCACCGCCTCGGTGCTGCGCCGCAAGCTCCAGGAGCATGGCCTCGGCGGCGCGGTCCCGATCACCGAGGTGCCGATCGAGGGCCGCTTTCAGGTCGGCCCGTTCGACATCGAGCTGATCACGCTCACGCACTCGATCCCCGAGCCCAACGCGCTCGCCATCCATACCGAGCACGGGCCGATCCTGCACACGGGCGACTGGAAGTTCGACCCCGAGCCGCTGGTCGGCGAACCGACGGACGAGGCCGCGCTGCGCGCACTGGGCGACGGGAACGTCCTCGCCTATGTCGGCGATTCGACCAACGTGTTCCGCGAGGGCCGGTCGGGCTCGGAGGCCGAGGTGCGCGAGGCCCTCACGGAGCTCGTCGGTCGCTACGACAAGCGCGTCGCCATCGCCTGCTTCGCGTCCAACGTCGCGCGGCTCGAGACCGTCGCCAGGGTGGCCGAGGCCAACGACCGCTCGGCCGCGCTGGTCGGCCGCTCGCTGTGGCGCATCTACGACGCCGCGCGCGAGAACGGCTACCTGACCGAGATCCCGCGCTTCCTGACCGACGAGGAAGCCGCCGGCCTGCCGCCTGACAAGGTGCTGCTGGCGTGTACCGGCAGCCAGGGCGAGCCGCGCGCGGCGCTCTCGCGCATCGCCGCGGGCGACCATCCCAACATCGGCCTGGGGCTGGGCGACGTGGTGATCTTCTCCTCGCGCATCATTCCGGGCAACGAGCTGCGCATCGGGCGGCTGCAGAGCGCGCTCGCCCGCCGCGGCGTCGAGGTGGTGACCGAACGCGACGGCTTCGTCCACGTCTCCGGCCACCCGGCGCGCGACGAGCTGATCCAGATGCTGCAATGGGTCCGGCCGCGCATCGCCGTGCCCGTCCACGGCGAGTTTCGCCACTTGGTCGAGCACCGCCGGCTCGCGGCGGAATGTCAGGTGCCCGAGCCGATCCTGGCGGTGAACGGCGACGTGGTGCGTCTGGCGCCGGGCCCGGCCGAAGTCGTGGGGGCGGTGGACAGCGGCCGCCTCGCGCTCGACGGCACCGAACTGATCCCGATGGGGTCGCCGTCGATCCGCGAGCGCAAGCGCATGTCGTTCAACGGCTCGGCCGTGGCAACGCTGGTGATGAACGGCGCCGGCGCGCTGCTGGCGCCGCCCGAGATCTCGGTTCAGGGCGTGCTCGACCAGGAGGATGACGAGGCGGTGCTGCGCGACCTGCGGCAGGTCGTGCGCGATGCGATCGAGGACCTTTCGAGGGCCAAGCGCCGCGACGACGGCACGGTGCGCGAGACCGCTCGCCGCGCGGTGCGCCGCTACCTCAACACGGTGCGCGGCAAGAAGCCGCCCACCGAGGTGCATCTGGTTCGCCTGGACTGACCGGCGCCTATTGCGCCTCGCGGGCGGGCTCGGCCCGTTCCGCCTCGAACCGGCGCAGGAACTCGATGTCGAGCTCCAGCATCTCGCCCAGCCACAGCGGGTTGTCCGCGTGGTCTTCCACCGCGTCGCCGGTGTTCGGATGGACCAGGATGACCAGCCCGCGCCGGTTGATCATCAGCCAGGGCACGATGCGGGCGAACTCGCGCGCGTCGAACGCGACCTGGTACATCGACCTCGGATGGGGGCCTACCAGCTTGTCGTGCCAGCGCCCCAGTTCGACCTCGAAGCGCGCGCCGAGTTCCGTGCGCAGCCATTCGGCGGTGCGCCGGCTGTCCTCGTCGTAATAGACGTGGGCGTGGTAGCTCTCGATGATCGCGGCGTCGCGGGGCTGGGTGTCGGTCATGATGCGTCATAAATGCGGCATGCGGGCGCAACGGGCAACCCTCGCCTTTGCGTCCGGCGCGAAATGGATTACGTAGTCTGGCAGCCAGACAGACGCCGCTGCCCGGGGACATCATGATCGGACGCCTCAACCATGTGGCGATCGTCGTGCCCGATCTCGCCGCCGCCGCCGCCACCTATCGCGACGCGCTGGGCGCCGAGGTGTCGGAGCCCGTCGATCTGCGCGACCACGGCGTGACCACGGTCTTCGTCAAACTGCCCAACACCAAGATCGAGCTTCTCCATCCGCTCGGGGAGGACTCGCCGATCGCCAAGTTCCTTGCCGACCATGCCTCGGGCGGCATGCATCATGTCTGTTACGAGGTGGAGGACATTCGTGCCGCGCGCGACAAGCTCCGGGCTCAGGGCGCGCGCGTGTTGGGCGACGGCGAGCCACGCACCGGCGCGCACGGCAAGCCGGTGCTGTTCCTGCACCCCAAGGACTTCTGCGGGACGCTGATCGAGCTCGAGGAAGTCTGATGGGCTGGTTCACGGGCATCCTGATGTTCGTGATGATCTGGTGGCTGGTGCTGTTCACCGTCCTGCCTTGGGGCACACGGGCGACCTACGACACCCGGATGGGCCGCGAGCCCGGGGCGCCGCAGCGGCCGCGCCTGTGGCTGAAAGTGGGGGTCACGACACTGCTTACCGTGGTGCTGTGGACGCTGGTCTATTTCGTGATCGAGGCCGAGTGGGTGACGCTGCGCTGATCCCGGCCAGGCCCGCGAAAAAGGGGAGCCCCGAGCGGCTCCCCTTTTCCGCTTGGTGCGCTGATCGGGCGTCAGGTCACCACGAAATAGACCACGAACACCGCGGCCACCACGGCCATGGCCGGGTTGATCTCGCTCACCCGGCCGGTGATCGCCTTCATGACCACATAGGTGATGAAGCCGAAGCCGATGCCGATGGCGATCGAGAAGGTCAGCGGCATGGCGATGGCCGTGACCACCGCCGGCACGTAGTCGGTCATGTCCGACCAGTCGATGTCGCCCAGCGAGCGCGCCATCAGCATGCCCACGAACAGGATCGCGGGGGCCGTGGCGTAGCCCGGCACCGACTGCGCCAGCGGCGCGAAGACCAGCGACAGGATGAACAGGATCGCCACCACCACGGCGGTGAGCCCGGTGCGGCCGCCGGCGCGCACGCCCGCCGCGCTCTCGATGTAGCTGGTCGTGGTCGAGGTGCCGGCCAGCGAGCCGACGATCGAGGCCGAGCTGTCGGAGAGCAGCGCGCGGTCGAGGCGTGGCAGGTTGCCGTCCTTGTCGAGCAGCCCCGCCTGGTGCGCCACTCCCACCAGCGTGCCCGCGGTGTCGAACAAGTCGACCAGCAAAAAGCTGAAGATCACGATCAGCACCAGCGTGATCGCCATGTCGAACAGCGCACCGAAATCGAGCGCGAACAGGGTCGGCGACGGGTCGGGCGGTGTCGCCGCGATGCCGGCGAGTTCGGGCACCGGAGCGCCCTGGATCGCCTCGTTGGGCACGCCGAAAACGATGCCGATGAAGGTGATCGCCAGGATGCCGATGATGATGGCGCCGGGTACCTTGCGGTAATCGAGCAGCAGCATCAGGAAGAACCCGGCCAGCGCCAGCACCGTCGACCACACGGTCAGGTCGCCCACGGTGACGAAGGTCGCCGGATGGTCCTTGACCACGCCCGCGCCCTGCAAGGCGATGAAGCCCAGGAACAGGCCGATGCCGGCCGCGATGGCCATTTTCTGCGACTTGGGGATCGAGTTGATGATCCATTCGCGCACCGGCAGGATGCTCAGGATCAGGAAGATCACGCCGGAGATGAACACGGCCGCGAGCGCAGCCTGCCAGCTCAGCCCCATGTCGCCGACCACGACGAAGGCGAAGAACGCGTTGAGCCCCATGCCCGGTGCCAGCGCGATCGGGTAGTTGGCCCACAGGCCCATGATCAGCGTGCCGATCGCCGCGGCGACGCAGGTGGCCACGAAGACGGCCTCGAACGGCATGCCCGAACTGGACAGGATGCCCGGATTGACCACGATGATGTACGCCATGGTCAGGAACGTGGTGACGCCGGCGATGACCTCGGTGCGGACCGAGCTGCCGCGCTCGGACAATCCGAAGAACTTGTCCATCTCCCCCTCCCTGGTTACGTCGCTGGATGCGTCGCAGCGATTGTTGCCGGCCCGGTCCGCGCCCCCGACCGCAGCCTCGTATCCGCTTGCATACCAGATTCTGGGCCGCCCGCTTACAGCATTCCTTAACTGTGCCCGTGCATCGTCGAGAGAGCCATGATCCGTCCGCTCGCCACAGTCGTGATGCTGGCCGCGCTGCCGGCTCCGGTTGCCCACGCACAGCATGCCGGGCAGGGGGCCGTCGTCGTGAACCGCGAGGTGTGCAGCGCGCTGGTCGAGCACGTCCCGGACGCGGATGTCGAGTACGAGCCGGGCGTCGACGCCAAGGGCCGCCCCGTCGTTCCCGCCGAGGGCGACGAGCACCGCTTTGTGTGGGAGCCGCCCGAGAGTTTCGCCTTCCGGCTGATCGTCGATCCGGATGAATTCTTCGCATCCGGGCCGCCCGATTACGCCGACTTTGTCGACGACATCCCGGTCGGCGTTGTGGTCGTCGACCACGGCGAGATCTCGGTCGACGGCCATCCGGTGACCGACCCCGGCCGGGCGTTGATCGTCCGCGCCTGCCGCGAGCGCCTCGGCGGCGGCTGAGCCGGTCCGGGCACGGCACGGCAACGAGTCCAGGTTAACGGAACGGGGCATTGAGGATGTCGGCTAGGATT
>CAZMTC010000166.1:0-7635 GCA_964569105.1 uncultured Alphaproteobacteria bacterium
CGAGGACCGAGCGCCATGCACGACTACGCCCTCGCCCGCGCGAACATGATCAAGAGCCAGATCCGCACGAACCGGGTCACCGACCCCAGGGTCGTGGAGGCGCTGACCGAGGTGCCGCGCGAACGCTTCGTGCCCAAGCGCCTGCGGGACATCGCCTATGTCGACGAGGATCTGGAGTTCGCCCCGGGTCGCTATCTGATGGAGCCGATGGTGCTCGCGCGGCTGCTCAACGAGCTGTCGATCGAAGGCGACGAGTTGGCGCTGGTGATCGGCGCCGGGTCGGGATACAGCACAGCTGCGCTCGCGCATCTTTGCGGCACCGTGGTCGGTATCGAGAGCGACGCCGAGATGGCGGCAACGGCCAGCGAGATCCTTGCTGGCCTGGGCATCGACAACGCGGCTATCGTCGAAGGGCCTCTCGCCGACGGATATGTCAAGCAGGCGCCCTATGACATCATCCTGTTCGACGGCGCCGTCTCTGAGGTGCCCGAGAAGATCGAGCGGCAGCTCGCGGAAGGCGGGCGCATGGCTGCCGTCGTTCGCTCCGACGGGGTGGGCCGCGCGACACTCTTCATCCGGACGGCGGGCGTGGTTTCCGGGCGGCCGGTCTTCGATGCGGCGACGCCCATGCTGCCCGGCTTCGAGAAGCAACCCGGTTTCGTGTTTTGACGCGGCGGACGGACATCGGATCGACGAACAGGGGGACTCAATGGTGAAGCGAATTCCGCTCGCGGCGGCCTTGATGGCGTCTGTGGCGGCGCTGCCCGCCCCGACCGCGGCCGAGACCCTGTTCGATGCCATGGCGATGGCCTATGCCACCAACCCGGCGCTCGAGGCGCAACGGGCGGCACTGCGCGCCACCGACGAGAACGTACCGCAGGCGCTGTCGGGCCATCGGCCGACCGTCACCGGTACGGGCTCGATCGGCAAGCAGCGGGTGAACACGCAGTCCGGCTTCTTCGGCGCCAAGGAGAACCGCACGCCCCGTCGGCTCTCGATCGCCATCGAGCAGCCCGTGTTTCGCGGTTTCCGCACCCTGTACGACACCCGCGCCGCGGAAGCCGAGGTCAAGGCCGGGCGCGCCCAGTTGGTCTCGGTCGAGCAGGATGTGCTGCTCAGCGCCATCACCGCCCATATGGACGTCGTCCGCGACAAGGCCGTAGTCGAACTGCGCATCAACAACGTGCAGTTTCTCCAGCGCGAGTTGGAGGCCACTCGGGACCGTTTCGAGGTCGGCGAGGTGACCCGCACGGACGTCTCGCAGGCCGTGGCGCGCCTGTCGAATGCCGAAGCCGAACGTGTGCGCGCCGAGGGCGATCTGAGCATCTCCCGGGCGACCTATGTTCGCGCCGTGGGCCAGGCGCCCGCGAATCTGGAGGCGCCCGGTTTCGGCATCCAAGTACCCGGCGGCCTCGACGACGCGATTGCGCTCGCGCGCGACAACAACCCGGACGTGCTGGCCGCCTACTATTCCGAGCGGGCCGCGCGCAACGACGTCAACTCGATCGGCGGCGAGCTGCTGCCGTCGATCTCGGTGACGGGCGAGCTGTCACGGGCTCTCGACTTCTCGAACGCAGGCAGCCGAAACAGCGACGCCCAGGTCGTGGCGCAGATCACGGTCCCGTTCTACCAGGCGGGTGCGACCACCTCGCGGCTGCGCCAGTCGAAGCAGGTGGTGGCCCAGCGTCGGCAGGAGATCTTCGACGCGGTCCGCGAAGCGGAGCAGGACGCCAACGGCGCGTGGAGCAATCTTCAGGCCGCGCGCGCCCAGGTGCGGTCTTTCGAGGCCGCCGTCGAGGCCAACGAGATCGCGCTGCAAGGCGTGCTGGAGGAGGAGCGCGCCGGGTTGCGTACATTGCTCGACGTGCTCGATGCGGAGCGGGAACTTCTCGACTCCCGTGTCGGTTTGGTCCGCGCCCGGCGCGATGTCGTCGTCGCGTCGTACCAGCTCTGGGTCGCGGTGGGCTGGTTGACGGCGGAGAATGTCGGGCTCGAGGTCGCCTACTACGATCCCGAGGAGCATTACGAGGATGTGCGCCTCTTGCCCTGGGGGCTCGGCAGTGGGCTGCCCGAGGGCGACGGACCCCGGCCGACGGGTGCCGATGTTGATTAGCGGAAACGGCAAATATTAACCAAAACGACACACAAGGTGGCGAAACTTGGCATCTTAACCTAGGTTTGTCGCCGATCGTTACGATTTCGTGTGAAGGACCGCGAGCAGTCCATGAGCGAGCAGCGCGCCCAGCAGGAACCGTCGATGGAGGAGATCCTGGCATCCATTCGCCGGATCATCTCCGAGGACGCGCCGCAAGAAGAAGAGGAGCAGGACGCCTCTCAGAGCGAAGCAGCCGACGACGCGGTCGAAGGCGAACTCGCAGAGGATGCTCCGACACCGCCCCGCCCCGAGGCGGAGACGGCCGCCGAAGCCCCGGACGGCGGCGCCGAAGAGGCGGCTTTCGCGGCGGCGCCCGCTAAAGCCGAGGCCTCGCAGCCGGCTGAGGACGTCATGGAGTTGACCCAGGTGGTCGAAGGTGACGGCACTGTCGTCTCGGTCGAGGACTATCGCGCGAGGCATGGCGGTGAGCTGCGGATTGCGCGGCCGCCAGAGCAGGAGGCGGCAGCAGAGACCGAAGCCGAGGCGACGGCCGAGCCGGCTGAGCCGGTCGAGGTGTCTCCCGAAATGTCTGCCGACGAGGAGCCCGGGTCCGAGCACGACACCACCGGAACGGCGATGAGCAGCGCCGCGCCCGAAAACGATGACGAAGAGGCCGCGGACGCGGAGACGAGCGACGCGCAGGACGAGATGGCGTCCGCCGAAGAAGCGACGGGCGATATCGACTCCGGCATCGCCGAGGAGGGCGAGCGCGCGGCTGACGACATCGACTTCGACGCCGTGCCCGCCCGAGCCGAGGCGCCAGGGGCAGGGCCTGAGCCTGAGCCGGAGCCGGAACAAGCGACCGAACCGGAACCCGCGACGGAAGACGAAACGGACTCCGAGCCCGAACCGGAGCGCGAGCCGGAGGCCGGAGCCGAGGCCGAGGCGGAAACGGAGGCCGGGGCCGTGATCACGGGCGACGAGGAAGGCGGCCGCGAGGACGACGAGGAGCACGAAATGGGCGAGGACGAGCTGGTCTCGGACACCGCCGTCGCGGCGTCGAGTTCGGCCTTCGCGCAGCTCGCCGAAACGGTCGAACGCCGACGCGCGGCCGAAGCCTATCTGGCGCTCGGCGAGGCCGACAAGACCATCGAGCAACTGGTCCGCGAGGCACTGCGCCCGATGCTCAGGGAATGGCTCGACCAGAACCTGGCGACGTTGGTGGAGAGGCTGGTCAAGCAGGAGATCCAGCGGCTCGTGGAGCGCGCCGAGCGCGAATAGCCTTTACCGCCCCTTGCCGATACCGGCCCGCATGCCGTTGACAGGGCGGGGCCGCGCCCGCATGAAAAGGGCGCACCCGATCCGGCCGACCCAGCGACCCCGCCCAGCGACGGACCATGACGCTCGACAAGACCTATCAGCCCGAGGCAATCGAAGCGCGCCACTATGCCCGGTGGCGCGACGCCGGCCTGTTCGCGGCCGACGTCAACTCGACGGCCAGGCCCTACACGATCATGATGCCGCCGCCCAACGTGACGGGCAGCCTGCACATTGGGCACGCGCTGACCTTCACGATCCAGGACATCCTGATCCGCTACCACCGCATGGCCGGCCGCGACGCGCTGTGGCAGCCGGGCATGGACCATGCCGGCATCGCGACGCAGATGGTGGTCGAACGCCAGCTCGCCGAGGAGGGCAAGACCCGCCACGATCTGGGGCGCGAGCGTTTCGTGGAGCGGGTCTGGCAGTGGCGGCGCGAGTCCGGCGGGACGATCCTGAACCAGCTCACCCGGCTCGGCGCCTCGGCCGACTGGGACCGCGAGCGCTTCACCATGGACGACGGCCTGTCGGCCGCCGTGGTCAAGGTCTTCGTCGACCTCTACAAGCAGGGCCTGATCTACCGCGACAAGCGCCTGGTCAACTGGGACCCGAAGCTGCACACCGCGATTTCCGACCTGGAGGTCGAGCAGCGCGAGGAGAAGGGCCATCTGTGGCATTTCCGCTACCCGATCGAGGGTCAGCCGGGACGGTTCATCACCGTGGCCACGACGCGGCCGGAGACCATGTTGGGCGACACCGCGGTCGCGGTGCACCCCGAGGACGAGCGCTATCGCGACCTTGTCGGCAGGCACGCGGTGCTGCCGATCGCCGGCCGGCGCATCCCAATCGTGGCCGACGAGCACGCGGACCCCGAGCAGGGCTCGGGCGCGGTCAAGATCACGCCGGCGCACGACTTCAACGATTTCGCCGTCGGCCAGCGCCATGACCTGCCGATGGTCAACGTGTTCGACGCCGACGCCCATGTAGCGCTCGACCACGACGCGTTCCGCAAAGGCTGCGCGGCGGGCGAGTTCGGCGATCCCGAAGCCGCGGTCGCTGCCTATCACGGGCTCGACCGCTACGAAGCGCGCGACGCGATCGTGGCGGAGATGGAACGGCGCGATTTGCTCGAGCGCACCGACGATCACCTGCTGACGATGCCCTATGGCGATCGCTCGGGCGTGGTGATCGAGCCGTGGCTGACCGACCAATGGTTCGTCGATGCCAAGACCCTGGCGGAGCCGGCGATCGAGGCGGTGGAAGAGGGGCGCACCCGCTTCGTGCCCCGCCAGTGGGAGAACGTCTATTTCGAGTGGATGCGCAACATCCAGCCCTGGTGTATCTCCCGCCAGATCTGGTGGGGCCACCAGATCCCGGCCTGGTTCGGCCCGGACGGCACGATCTTCGTCGAAATGTCCGAGGAGGAAGCCGAGGCCGCGGCGCGCAAGCACTATGGCGAGGACGTGACGCTCGAGCGCGAGACCGACGTGCTCGACACCTGGTTCTCCTCGGCGCTGTGGCCGTTCTCGACGCTGGGCTGGCCCGAGCGCACGCCCGAGCTCGCGCGCTACTATCCCGGCGACGTGCTGGTCACCGGCTTCGACATCATCTTCTTCTGGGTCGCCCGGATGATGATGATGGGTATCCATTTCATGGGCGAGGTGCCGTTCCGCGAGGTCTACATCCACGCCCTGGTGCGCGACGCCAAGGGCCAGAAGATGTCCAAGTCCAAGGGCAATGTCATGAACCCCCTGGACCTGATCGACCGCTACGGCGCCGACGCGGTGCGCTTCACCCTGGCCGCGCTGGCCGCGCAGGGGCGTGACATCAAGCTCGCGGAGAGCCGGATCGAGGGCTACCGCAACTTCGCGACCAAGATCTGGAACGCCGCCCGCTTCATCGAGCTCAATGACGGCGAGTACCCGCGGCGCTATCGTCCCGAACTCGCCCAGCAGACGGTCAACGCCTGGATCGTCGGGCTCACGGCCCGCACTGTGCGCGAGGTCGGCGCCGCGCTCGACGCCTACCGGTTCAACGAGGCGGCGGGCGGGCTGTATCACTTCACCTGGCACAGCTTCTGCGACTGGTATATCGAGTTCACCAAGCCGATCTTCGCCGGCGACGACGAGGCGGCGAAGCTCGAGACGCGCGCGACGCTGCTGTGGGTGCTGGACCAGATCCTGCACCTCCTTCACCCGTTCATGCCCTACATCTCGGAGGAGTTGCGCGCCCATTTCTGGGGCGAGGACGCGCCGCCCCTGATTCGCGGCGGCTGGCCGGTCGCCTTCGAGGGGCTGGAGTCGGAGGAAGACATCGCCGAGATCGAATGGGTGATCCGGGTCATCACTCAGATCCGCGCGGTGCGCGCCGAGACCAACGTGCCCGCGGGCGCGAAGATCCGCGCCCTGGTCGTCGACGCGGGCGAGGCCACGCGGGCGCGGCTCGAGCGGCATCGCGAGCTGATCGAGCGTCTGGCGCGGCTCGAGGCCGTCGAGCTGGGTGATGCGGTGCCCGACGGCTCGGCCCAGATCGTGGTCGAGGAGGCGGTGGTGGCGCTGCCGCTGGCCGACGTCATCGACATCGACCAGGAGAAATCGCGCCTGGGCAAGGAGATCGACAAGGTTCGTGGCGAGATCGACAAGCTCGACAGGAAGCTGTCGAACGAGAGCTTCGTCGCCAAGGCGCCGCCCGAGGTGGTCGAGGAGCAGCGCGAGCGCCGCGCCGAGTACGAGCAGACCCAGGCGCGCCTGGAAGAGGCTCTGGGCAGGTTGGCGGCGGCGTAGCCGGTCGGATACGCGTGAACTCCGCGGTGGATGCACAACGGGCCCGCATTCAGGACGGGCAGCGGCACGCCGCCTACACTAGGGGGCGCCGTTAACCCATCCTAACCATCCGTGCTGTTAGGATAGGGCATGGACGGTGATTTCGAAGCGAGCGTCGAGACGCTGTTCCGAAGCCACGGGCTGGAGCAGCCCCATCTCCTGTGGGATCCGTCGCCCGACGAGATACCGGTCGACGTGCTGCGCAAGCTGCTGCTTCACTGGCAGGGGCTGCGCCAGGGGGACGGACTGCCGAACATGAGCCGCATCGACCCGGTCGAGTTCCGTTCGATGCTGCCGCACATCAATCTGTTGGAAGTGATCGACGGCGGGCGGGATTTCCGTTATCGCGTGTTCAGTACCACCCTTGCAGACCGGCTCGACGTCGAGTTCACCGGGCGGTTGATCTCGGAGGTGGGGCTGTTCAGCGCACCTTTTTTCACCCTGACCTACCGGGAGTCGTTGGCGCGCCGGCTGCCGCTCCTGACCGTCCACACGCCGCCGCAAGAGATATCCGTTTCCCAATGGACCCGGCTGGTTCTCCCCCTGCAGGACGACGCGGGTGAGGTCGCGCGCTTCATCACAGGCGCACACGCCGGATCGTGGCGCGCGCCGCGCTGAATGGGGCCGATGCCGCACAGCGTAGTCGGCCCGAACCCCGCCGCGCTTGAGCGGCCGCACCGCGGTGCATAAAGTCCCTTCCGAACGCCAAGGAGGAGACGCAAGGCATGGCCGCGCCCAAGACCACCAAGCCCCGGTTCGATAAGTCCAAGCTGCCCAGCCGCCACACCACCGTAGGGTCGGCGCGGGCACCGCACCGTGCTTTCTACTATGCGATGGGTGTGAGCGAGGAGGAGGTCGCGCAGCCGCTGGTCGGCGTGGCGACGACCTGGAACGAGGCGGCACCGTGCAACATCGCGCTGCAGCGCCAGGCGCAGACGGCCAAGCTCGGCGTGCGCGCCTCGGGCGGCACGCCGCGCGAGTTCACCACCATCACCGTGACCGACGGCATCGCCATGGGCCACGAGGGCATGCGCTCCTCGCTGGTCAGCCGCGACGTCATCGCCGACTCCGTCGAGTTGACCATGCGCGGCCACTGCTACGACGCGTTGGTCGGGCTGGCGGGCTGCGACAAGTCGCTGCCCGGCATGATGATGGCGATGGTGCGGCTCAACGTGCCCTCGGTGTTCCTCTATGGCGGCTCGATCCTGCCGGGCCGGTTCCGCGGCAAGGACGTGACCGTGGTCGACATCTTCGAGGGGGTGGGCCGCAACGCCGCCGGCACCTTCTCCGACGAGGACCTGCACGAGCTCGAGTTGGTGGCCTGCCCCTCGGCCGGCTCCTGCGGCGGCCAGTTCACCGCCAACACCATGGCTTGCGTCTCGGAAGCGATGTGCCTGG
>CAZMTC010000167.1:0-7571 GCA_964569105.1 uncultured Alphaproteobacteria bacterium
GCTCGACCTTGCCGCCGCGCAGGTAGCCGGCGCCGCCGAGGATCTGCATCGCCTCGCGGGCACAGAACTCCATGGTCTCGGTCGCCTGGTTCTTGAGCAGGCAGATCTCCGCCACCGGCGACTGGCCGCGGTCGACGCGCCAGGCGGTGGTCTCGAGATAGGCCTTGGTGGCGTTCACGCGCTGCTGCATGTCGGCGATCTTGTGGCGGATCACCTGGCGCTCGATCAGCTTCTTGCCGAATGTCTCGCGCTCGCGCGCGTAGGCGACGGCCTCGTCGATGCAGGCCTGGGACGCGCCGACGCAGCCCGCCGCCATACCCAGGCGCTCGTCGTTGAAGTTGAGCATGATGGCGCGGAAGCCCTGGTTCTCCTCGCCGATCAGGTTCGCGGCCGGCACGCGCACGTCGTCGAAATAGAGCGCGGCGGTGTCGGAGCACCACCAGCCCATCTTCTCGAGCTCGGTTCGGCCGAAGCCTTCTCGCTCGCGCTCGATCACGAGCAGCGACACGCCGCCCATGCCCTCGCCGCCCGTGCGCACGGCGACGGTGTAGAAGTCGGCGCGCATGCCCGAGGTGATGAACATCTTCGAGCCGTTGACGACATAGTGGTCGCCGTCGCGCCGCGCGGTGGTCCTGAGATTGGCGACGTCGGAGCCGCCCGAGGGCTCGGTGATCGCCAGCGCCGCGATCTTCTCGCCCGCCATGACGCCGGGCAGCACCTTCGCCTTGAGCGCGGGCGACCCCAGCGCCGCCACGGGCGGGGCGCCGATGTAGTTGGACATGAGCCCGGCCGAGACGCCGCCCACACCGGCGCGCCCCAGCTCCTCGAAGGCCACGATGCGGAAGAAGCGGTCGCACTCGACGCCGCCATGCTCCTCGGGAAAGCCGAGTTGGAGGATGCCGACCTCGGCGGCCTTGCGGTAGAGATCGCGCGGGAATTCGCCCGCCTCGTCCCAGTCGTGGGCGTGAGGCTCGATCTCGTTGGCGACGAAGCGGCGCAGCTGCTCGCGGAAGGCCTCGTGCTCGGGCGTGTAGAAGGGGCTCTCGCGGCCGGCGGTCGCATCCATGGCGTCTCTCCCAGGTTGGGATCACCTTACGCGCGGGCGTGCGGGGCTTTCAATCCGATGTCCGGCGTCCGATAGTCTGGCCGCAGCGGGCATGGAGGGCCTATGGGTGACGCTGACCGGATGATGGCGCTGGCGCTCGAGGAGGCCGAGGCGGCGGCGGCGCGCGGCGAGGTGCCGGTGGGCGCGGTGGTCGCCGACGCCGCCACCGGCGAAGTGCTCGCCCGCGCCGGCAACCGCACCGAGGCCGACGCCGACCCGACGGCGCATGCCGAGCTGCTGGCGATCCGTGCGGCCTGCGCGGCGCGCGGCGAGCCGCGGCTCGAGGGCTGCGACCTCTACGTCACGCTCGAGCCCTGCGCCATGTGCGCCCAGGCCATCGCCTTCGCGCGCATCCGCCGGCTCTATTTCGGCGCGCCCGACCCCAAGGGCGGCGGCGTCGAGCACGGCGCCCGCATCTTCGCCCAGCCCACCTGCCACCATCGGCCCGAGATCTACGGCGCCATCGGCGAGCGCCGCGCGGCCGAGCTGCTCAAGGCGTTCTTCTCCGCGCGGCGGTAGGGGGCTGCGGGCATTGACTTCGGTGCCTATACGTGTATATACACTTTTATGTCCGATGACGCCGATTGCACCGAGGATGCCGTCTTCTCGCCGCTCAACTGCACCTGCGCGAACCTGCGCATGGCCGGCCGCGCCGCGGTGCAGATCTACGACGCGGCGCTCGCGCCGTGCGGCGTCACGACCAGCCAGTTCTCGCTCCTCAACGTGGTTGAGCGGGCCGGACCGGAGACCATCTCGCGCCTCGCGGCGCTGACGGTTACCGACCGCACGACGCTGACACGGACGATCAAGCCGCTCGAGCGCGAGGGTCTGCTTGCGTCCGTGCGCGGCGAGGACCGCCGCCGCCGGCTGATCGTCGTAACCGACGACGGACGCGCCAGGCTCGAAGCGGCCAAGCCGCGCTGGGCAGAGGCACAGCGTCGCATGGTCGATCATCTCGGCGCGGCGAACTGGGCCGACTTGGTCGACAAGCTACGGGCCGTGGTTTCGGTCGCCGGATAGACGGATTTTTTTGGCCCAATAGGTGTATTAGCACGTTTTAGCGGGATCGACATGGGCGACGCGATGGGAGTGAAGCAGTGGGGGGCGGTGCTGGCGACGGCGCTAATGTTCGGCAGCTCGTTTCTCTTCATCCACATCGCCGTCGCCGAGGTGACGCCCGTGACGATGGCGGCGGCACGCGCGCTGGCGGCGCTGCCCGTTGCGGCCGTGGCGCTCCGGCTCGCAGGCTTGCGTCTGCCCGCGATCGCCACGGGCCTGCGGCCGTTTGCTGTGCTCGGCGTGCTGACCGCCGCCGTCCCCTATGCCGCGATCGCTTGGGGCCAGCAGCACATCGAAAGCGGACTTGCCGGCATCCTTTTCGGAACCATCCCGCTGTTCAGCGTCGTGCTGGCGCCAGTGGTCGTGCGCGGCGAGCGGTTCACGACCGGCCGGCTGGTCGGCGCGTCGATCGGCCTCGGCGGCGTGATCCTGGTGTTGGGCCCGCACGCGCTGGCCGGCATCGGCGATCAGCTCGTCGGAGCGGGCGTCACGCTGGCCGCCGCGCTGAGCTACGTTCTCGGCGCGCTCTACGCGCGAACCCGGACCGAGCTCCATCCCATCGTGCTGACCGTGGGCCAGCTCACCGTCGGCTCAGCGCTTCTCGCCGCCGCGGCATTCGCTTTCGAAGATCCACTCGCGCTGACCCCCGGGCTCGACGCGCTCGGCGCGGTCGCCGCGACCGGGGTCGTCAGCACGGCGCTGCCCACGATCCTGCTGTTCTGGCTGGTGCGGAACGCCGGCCCGGTGCGCGCGTCGCTGGCCCCGTTCTTCATGCCGCTCGTCGCGGTGGCACTCGGTGCGGCCCTGCTCGGCGAACGGCTGCCGCTCGCCGCGTTCGGCGGCCTTGCGCTCATCCTGCTCGGCGCCGGCACGGTCGACGGCCGCATCGATATGGCGCAGCTTCGCGCCATCGCCCGCAGGCCCGGGCGCACATGAGCTTCGGTCCCGGCACCGCCGATCCCGAGCACGATCACAGTCTGGTCCAACACATGGGAGATACTGTCATGTCCGTCACCGTCGCTGCCCGGGACCATCACACCGGGCCCCGCCGCGCGCTCATCCTATTGCCGGTGCTCGGGATCTGGCTCGCCCTGGCGCTCGCGCTCAATCTCGCGAACGCGTTCGAAACCGGCCGCGGGGGCATTCCCGTCGCGCTGGCGGCAGCGGCAGTCGGCCCGCCGGCCTTGTTCCTAGTCGTCTATCGCACCTCGGCCCGGCTGCGCACGCTGATCGACACTCTCGATCTCGGAGTCGTCGTCGGGCTCCAGGGCTGGCGCGTGCTCGGTGGCATGTTCCTGGTGCTGATGGGCTTCGGCCTTCTGCCGCCGGTGTTCGCCTGGCCGGCGGGCGTTGGCGACGTGATGGTCGGGGTCGCCGCGCCCTTCGTCGCCGGCGCCTATTATCGCCGGGCGCCGGGATGGACGGCGCGGGTACGCTCGTTGACCTATTTCGGCATCGCCGACTTCGTCGTCGCGATCGGAACCGGTTTCATGTCGACCGACACCGCCCTGCGGGTGTTCGAGGGGCCGATCACTTCGGATGCCATGGCGCAGCTTCCGCTTGCGCTCATTCCGAGCTTCCTGGTGCCGCTCTTCGTCATCCTCCACCTGATCGCGCTGATCAAGCTGCGCGGCGCCCGTGCGGGCTGAGCCGAGCCGGTGTTGGCCGCGCTTTACCACCGCCGCCGCGTCCCTCATCAAGAGCCTGCCGAAGGACAAGGGGACCGGCCGTTCTCGGTGGCGCGGGCGCCCGGAACGGGTCACCGCATTCCTCGCAGACAAGGATGAGGAATGCAGTGGCCGGTGTGACTGCGTGAGCGCTCGCGTTAGACGTCGAGGGTGTCTCGCCTTACTCCGCCGCTGCCACAACCCGTTTCAGGGACACCGCCCAGCGCCCCATGCCCGCCCATGGGTCGGCGCGGTCGAGGCGGGAGGCGACGTTGGTCATGGTGACCGAGCGGGCGCGGATGTCGCCGAGCTCGTCCCAGGCGATCGGGCAGGCGACGGGCGCGCCGGGGCGGGCGCGGACGGCGTACGGCGCGACCGCGGTCTGGCCGTAGGCGTTGCGCAGCCAATCGAGGAACAGGCGGCCGCGGCGCTTGTCCTTGCGCTGTTCGGTGGTCAGGCGGCCGGGGTGGTCCGCGGCCACCCCATCGACGATGCGCCGGGCGACGGCGCGGACGTCGTCGAAGCCGGCCGAGCGGTCGAGCGGGACCAGCAGGTGCACGCCCTTGGAGCCGGTCGTCTTGAGGAACACCGAGAGGTCGTGCGCGGCGAGGCGGTCGCGCATCGCGCAGGCGGCGAAGCGGACCTGGGCGAAGTCGTCGCCGGCGGGGTCGAGGTCGAAGATCATATGGTCGGGGCGGTCCGGCCGGTCGAGCCGGGCGAGGCCGACATGCGGCTCGATGCAGGCCTGCTGCGCGAGATAGGCGAGCGTGGCCGCATTGTCGGCGACCACCATCTCGATCGCACCGCCTTCGATCTCGACCCGCGCGCGGCGGACCCAGTCGGGGAAGTGGTCGGAAATGCGCTTCTGGAAGAATCCTTCCTTGCCGATGCCGTCGGGGAAGCGGCGCATGGTCAAAGGCCGGTCGCGGATCAGCGAAACCATGCGTCCGGCCACCCGACGGTAGTGCGCGACCAGGTCGCGCTTGGTCAGCCCGTCGTCGGGGAACAGCACCTTGTCGGCGTTGGTCAGCTCGACCGAGTACGGGCCGAAGCGCAGCGTCTCCGTCATGCCTCGCCCCCGGCCTTGCGCGCGACCTCCTCGATGGTGTCGCCGGAGAGCACCGATTCGGGCTCGGTGCTGACCGGATTGCGCCGCGCGTCGGCCGCCTCGTCGTCGACCTTGACCAGCAGCCACTGCTCCTTGCCGTCTTCGACCTTGAAGCGGTTGAGGGCATAGCCGCCGTGGAGCTTCTCGCCCCGGACCTCGGCCAGGATGTGACCGTGCGCGAGCGCGTCGGCCGCATCCATGGCCTCGCCGTCCTTCTCGGTACGGTTGCGCCAGCTGCCCCGATCCCAGACCAGCACCGTGCCGCCGCCGTATTCGCCCTCGGGGATCGTGCCCTCGAAATCGGCATAGGCGAGCGGGTGGTCCTCGGTGCGGATCGCGAGGCGCCGCTCGCGCGGGTCGGTGGACGGCCCCTTGGGTACCGCCCACGAGACCAGCACGCCGTCGATCTCGAGCCGCAGATCGTAGTGCAAGGTCGAAGCGTCGTGCTTCTGGATCACGTAGCGTGGATCGGACGGGCGCGGCTCGCCCCCGTCGCGCGGCTCCGCCGTGCGGGTGAAGTCGCGCGCCGACTTGTACCGGCTCAGCTTGTCGTTCTGTGTCATAACGTCTTGGAGATGGGATCCGGCCCCCCCTTTGCGAAGCCGGTTTGGCGGACGGCACCGGAGCGAATAGGATTCTGCTCAACGTGTGGGACAGGTTTCAGGCGAACGGGATCGAGATCCCGTTCCCGCAGCGCGACCTTCATCTGCGCTCGGCCGAACCAATCACAGTCAGGCGGGAGGAGGCGTAGGAGCCGCCCTACGGCCGCAGCACCAGGCGTCCGAGGATCTCGCCCTTGCGCAGCGCCTCGAGGGCAGCGTTGGCGTCGTCGAGCGGGCGCTCGGAGACCTCGAGCGCGGGGACCTTGCCGGCCTTGGCGAGCTCGATCAGCTCGCGGAACTCGGCGAGCGAACCGACGTAGGAGCCGCGCACCGTGTAGTTCTGCAGCGGCAACAGCGCGAGCGACAGCGGCATCGAGCCGCCGTACAGCCCGACCACGATCAGCGTCCCGTTCTTGCGCAGCCCGCCCAGGCCGAACTGCGCCGAGGCCGGGGCGCCGACGAAGTCGATGGCCGCGCTGGCGCCAGGACCGCCGGTGACCTGGCGCAGCGTCTTGCGCGCGGCGGGGTCCGCGTTGTCGATCACCTCGTCCGCGCCGGCGGCCTTCGCGGCCTCGCGCTTGGCGGGATCGATATCGGCGACGACGATCCTGCCCTCGATCACGGTGCGCGCGATGTGGACCGCGTTGAGACCGACGCCGCCGGCGCCGACGATCAAGAGCCAGTCGTCCTTCTCGACCAGCGGCGCGGCCTTCTTGAGCGCCGAATAGGCAGTGACGCCCGAGCAGGCATAGGTGCCGGCGAGCGCGTCGGGCACCGAGCCGAATTCGACCAGATAGCGTGGGTGCGGCACCATGACGTGGTCGGAATAGCCGCCGGGGACGTTGATGCCGATGGCGGCCGGCTTCTCGCAGACATGCTCGTCGCCGGCGCGGCACACGCGGCACTCGCCGCAGCCGACCCATGGGTAGATGGCGCGGCGGTCGCCCGGCGCGACGCCTTCGGCTTGGGGTCCCACCGCTTCGACGATGCCGACGACCTCGTGGCCGAGGGTGAAGGGCAGCGGGAAGGAGCGGCCGGCGACCTCGGCCTTGCGGCCGTCGCCCAGGTCGAAATAGCCGTCCCACAGATGCAGATCGGAGTGGCAGACGCCGCAGGCCTCGACCGAGAGCAGGACCTCCGAGCCCTGCGGCTCGGGTGTCTCCAGCTCACGCGCCTCCAGCGGCTTGCCCGGCTCGACGATCTGATAGCTGCGCATGGTGTCCCCCTGATTGGTTGGCACGACCGGTTTACACCGGGGGCCGGGGGCGTGGCAAAGGGGGTCGGGCGATCCCATTCGCTGCCTCCACTGTCGTTCCCGTGCCAAGCCCCAGAACGACACCGAGAAGGGATCGGAGGGCGAAGCCTGCCTCTACTCCACCGTCCAGGTGTAGCCGGCGCGCAACAGGCTGTTCATGTCCTTCGCCTTGGCCTTTTCGGCCGCGGCCTTGTTCTGCTCGGCGACGGCCCGCTCGTAGGTCACGGGGGCGGGGTCGCGGAACAGGACGCCGAGCGCGACCGGGAACTCGGGCGCGGCCATCTGGCCGAGCAGCATGGCGAGCGGGCGGTTGGTCTCGTCGTGAACCAGCAGGTCGCCCTCGCTCACCCCGTTCTCGCCGATGGTGACCACCTCGATCTCGAAGCTGCCGGGCTTGAGCCGCAGGCCCTTGTCCTTGTCCTTGCCGAAGACCATCGGTTGGCCGTGGACCAGGTGGATCTGGCCGTCGTCGGCGACGTCCTTCTCGGTGAAGGCCGAGAACACGGCGTCGTTGTAGACGATGCAGTTCTGGAAGATCTCGATGAACGACGCGCCCTTGTGATCGCGCGCGGCCTTGAACACGTCGGGCAGCACCTTCTGCTGGCTGTCGATGCCGCGGGCGACGAAGCGCGCGCCGGCGCCGAGCGCGAAGGACACCGGCGAGACCGGGCTGTCGATCGAACCCAGCGGCGTCGAAGGCGAGCGCGTGCCCGGGCGCGAGGTCGGCGAGTACTGGCCCTTGGTCAGGCCGTAGATCTCGTTGTTGAACAGAAGT
>CAZMTC010000168.1:0-7537 GCA_964569105.1 uncultured Alphaproteobacteria bacterium
GACTACCGCCGCCTGCGCGCGCAGCAGCCTGAGGGGGGCGGCGCCGCGAAGCCGGCCGCCAAGGCCAAGCCATCCTCCGAGGGCGCCGGCTCCGGCGGCGGGCGCGGCCGGCGGCAGCTCTCCTACAAGGACCAGCGCGAGCTCGACCGGCTGCCCGAGCGCATCGCAAAGCTCGAAGACGCGGTCGCGCGGCTCGAGGCGGTGCTCGCCGACCCGACGCTCTACCAGCGCAAGCCCGACCACTTCCACGAGGCCACCGCGAAGCTCGCCGAAGCGCGCGAGGCGCTCGAGCACGCCGAGACCCGCTGGCTCGAGCTCGAGGCCCAGCGCGAGTCGATCGAGACCGGATCGGCCACGGGGGCCGCCCGATGAGGCTCGGCGACATCGCCCTCGCCGTGGGCATCATGGTGATCTGGGGCTGCAACTTCGTGGTGGTGAAGTTCGGCCTCGAGGACTTCCCGCCGCTGCTGCTCACCGGCCTGCGCTTCTGCCTGGTCGCGCTGGCGCTGATCTGGTTCGTGCCGCGGCCGGACGCGCACACGCTGCGCCGGCTCGCCGCGCTTTCGGTCACCTTCGGCTCGCTGCACTTCTCGCTGATGTTCCTCGGGCTGACGCGGATCGACGCCTCGGTCGCCTCGGTCGCGGTCCAGCTCCAGGTGCCCTTCGCCGCGCTGCTGGCGGCCGTGGTGTTCAAGGACTATCTGGGCTGGCGCCGCGCGCTGGGCATGGCGCTGGCCTTCGTCGGCGTGGTGATCGTCGCCGGCGCGCCCACCGTGGTGCCCGAGCTCGGCTTCCTCCTGCTGATCGTCGCCGCGTCGCTGGTCTGGTCGGTGGGCAACATCCAGGTCAAGGCGTTGCCGGCCGTGGGGGTATTCACGATGAACGCCTGGATCTCGGCCATGTCGGGCCCGCAGCTCATCGTCCTGTCGCTGATCTTCGAGGACAACCAGCTCGACGCGATCGCCGATGCCGGGGTGGCGGGCTGGGGCGCGGTGCTCTACATGGCGGTGCTGGTCACCATCGTCGGCTACGGCTACTGGTATAAGCTGATCGAGCGCTACTCGACCAACCAGACCATGCCCTTCACCATGCTCGTCCCCGTGTCGGGCATCGTCTCCGGCGTGCTGCTCCGCGGCGAGCCCTTCGGCTGGGAGCTCGTCATCGGCGCGCTGTGCACCATGGCGGGCGTCGGCGTCATCGTGCTGCGCCGGCCGCGGCTGCGCGACCCCCGGGCGGGCATGGAATGACGGCGATCATCGACCGTCCTTCGCCCAATCACGACGCCCGCGGCGGCGCACCGGTCGACATGCTGGTCTTGCACTACACGGGGATGCAGCGCTGCGCCGACGCGCTCGACCGGCTGTGCGATCCCGCGGCCAAGGTCTCGGCCCACTGGCTGGTCGACGAGGACGGCACCGTCTACCGGCTGGTCGGCGAGGACCGCCGCGCCTGGCACGCCGGCGTCGCCCACTGGCGCGGCCACGACGACGTCAACGCCCGCTCGATCGGCATCGAGCTGCACAACCCCGGCCACGAGTTCGGCTACCGCCCCTTCCCCCAGGCGCAGATGGCCGCCCTGATCCCGCTGTGCCGCGACATCCTCGCCCGCCACCCGATCCCGCCGCGCAACATCGTCGGCCATTCGGACGTGGCGCCCGCGCGCAAGCAGGACCCCGGCGAGCGCTTCGACTGGGCGCGCCTTGCCGCCGCCGGCATCGGGCTGTGGCCGGGCCCGGTCGCCGCCACGTCGCACGACAGCCGCATCGACGAGCTTCAGGTCCGGCTCGCCGCCTACGGCTACGGCGTGCCGGCGAGCGGAGTTCTCGACGACGCCACGCGCTCCGTGCTCGCCGCCTTCCAGCGCCATTTCCGCCCGGCCGCCGTCACCGGCGAGCCCGACGCCGAAACGGTGGCGATCCTCGGCGCGCTCGAGAAATTGACCTCCGCCTGAACCTCGCCATCTAATGGGCAGCGCCAGACGGCTGGACGGCCGCGCCGCGGCAACGGGGCAACCCGCCGCGGTGAGGAAAGTCCGGGCTCCACGGAGACACGGTGCCGGGTAACCCCCGGCGGGGGCGACCCCAGGGAAAGTGCCACAGAAAGCAAACCGCCCCCCGAAGCCTCGGCGCAGGGGGGCAAGGGTGAAAGGGTGCGGTAAGAGCGCACCGCGTCCCCGGCGACGGGGACGGCACGGTAAACCCCACCGGGAGCAAGACCAGATAGGGGCGGCACGGCTCACGCCAGGCGGGTCTCAGCGCCGCCGCCCGGGTAGGTCGCGCGAGGCGCCGGGCAACCGGCGTCCCAGATGAATGGCCGTCCACCGCCCGGTCTCCGGGCCGGGCGGGGACAGAACCCGGCTTACAGGCCGTCTGGCGCTTTTTCATTCCCCTCGAGCCGCGGACAGCGCGGATTTTCGGATCCCGGGCGCGCCGCCGGTGCGGCGCGAAATCAGCGTGATCTGCCCAACCTGCGGCTCGGCCTCGCGTCCAGGGCCGGCGCCCCGTCCCGGGATTTCCATGGGAAAACATGGGACCCGTGCTACCGTCCTTTTGACTGGCCGGAACGAAGTTGGAATTTCGGGCGGAGAATAGAACATTACAGGAACATCAGTCGCTCCAGTAACGACCCCGGCCGAGCGCAGTCGTGACCGAGGCAGCATTGGCGGCCGCATCGCGCTGCCCGGAAAATGTCCGATTCTTATTGGAATTGTCGATTTGAGGCGGCCAGTTAACGTCCTCTTTATATTTGACCCCCTACAAATCCCATGATATCCCATAAAAGCCCATTGTATGGCGGATAAATCCGCCTGCTGGCGGAGGGTACTCCGCACCGGGCTGGGGCGAGGCACGCCGCGGGAGCGGCGGCCGGATTTGGCGGGGGCCGATGGCGACCTTTATCGGCACGTATGTGAACAAGGTGGACGGCAAGGGCCGCGTGTCCGTGCCGGCGCGCTTCCGTTCGGCCGTCGCCGGTCAGGACTACAGCGGCATCGTCGTCGCCCCGGACTTCCAGGCCGGCGGCATCGACGCATGCGACTTCGCCCGGATCGAGCGCCTGGCCGCCGATCTCGACCAGCCCGGCCGCTACAGCCGCAAGGAGCACGACCAGGCCACCCGCATCCTGGCGCTCTCCGCCGAGCTGCCCTTCGACGAGAACGGCCGCGTGCTGCTGCCCGAGAAGATGCGCAAGCATGCCGGGATCGCGGACAAGGCGGTGTTCGTGGGGATGGGCAGCACCTTCCGCATCTGGAGCCCCGAGCGCCACGAGGCATTCGCCAGCGCGGCGCCGGACGAGGACAGCGAGGTCGCCTCGCTGCGCCATCTGCCGGTCGCCCGGGACGGCGCCGCATGACCGGTCACCGTCCCGTCCTGCTCGACGAGGTGATCGCGGCGCTCGCACCCCGCGCTGGCAGGATCTATGTCGACGGCACCTTCGGCGCCGGCGGCTACAGTCGCGCGTTGCTCGACGCGGCCGACTGTACGGTCCTGGCCATCGACCGCGACCCCGCGGCCATCGCGGGCGGCGCCGCGCTGGCCGAGCGCGCGGGCGGCCGCCTGACCCTCATCGAGGGCCGCTTCGGCGAGATGGACGTGCTGGTGCGCGCGCGCGGCGTCGAGAGCGCCGACGGCATCGCGCTCGACGTCGGCGTGTCCTCGATGCAGCTCGACGACGCCGCGCGGGGCTTCGCCTTCGCTCAGGACGGACCGCTCGACATGCGGATGGAGCGGGCGGGCGAGACCGCGGCCGACGTGGTCAACCGCGCCGATGTCGGCGTCCTCGCCGACATCATCTACAGTTATGGAGAGGAGCGCCGCGCGCGTCAGGTCGCCCGGGCCATCGTCGCCGCCCGCACGAAGGCGCCGATCGAGCGCACCGGCCGGCTGGCGGAGATCGTGCGCGGCGCCGTCGGCCCGTCGCGCGGCGGTATCGACCCGGCCACGCGCACCTTCCAGGCGCTGCGCGTCCACGTGAACGACGAGCTCGGCGAGCTCGACCGGGGCCTCGCCGCGGCCGAGCGCCTGCTGCGCCCCGGCGGCCGGCTCGCCGTCGTGTCCTTCCATTCGCTGGAGGACCGGCGCGTCAAGACCTTCTTGAGGACCCGCTCCGGCGGTGACCCCAAGGGTTCGCGGCACCTTCCCGAGAGGCGGGCGTCCCACGACCCCACCTTCACCCTCCTGACCCGAAGGGCCGTTCGTCCTTCCTCGGCGGAGGTCGCCGCGAACCCCCGCGCACGCTCGGCCCGGCTCCGCTGGGCCGAGCGTACCGCGGCCCCGGCATGGCCCGCGGCCGCCACCCACGCCTTCGGGGAGGCCGGATGATGCGCGGCTGGACACTGATCGGATGGGCCCTGGTCGCCTTCGTGGGCGCCTCGCTGTTCATGCTCACCTACGAGGTCCAGGACCTCCAGGGCGAGCTGGCCGAGATGCGCGAGCGCATCGAGCACGACCGCGAGCGCGTCCAGGTGCTCGAAGCCGAATGGAGTTATCTCAACCAGCCCAAGCGCCTGCGTGCACTCGCGGAGGCCGAGCTGGGGCTGGTCCCGATCTTTCCCGCTCAGATCATGAGCTGGGAGGAGTTCGAACAGCGGAGGGCCCGGTAATGGGTGCCGTCAACGCAGCCTGCCGCCCGACCGACGCCGAAGTGCAGCGCAACCTGCGGCGTATCAAGCTGGACGGCACCGCCAAGCAGGTCTTCGAGACCGGCCGCGCGCGCATGCAGTTCGCCGCCGTGATCTTCTTCGCCGCCTTCATCGCGGTGGGCTGGCGCCTGGTCGACGTGACGCTCGATGCCCGCCCAGGCACGGCCGTCGAGACCGCCGCCGTGCCGGCCGAGCCGGCGCCGGTCCGCGGCGAGATCACCGACCGCAACGGCGTGGTGCTCGCCGCCAGCCTGCGCAGCTACTCGCTCTACGCCCGGCCGCGCAAGGTGCTCGACGCCGAGGCCGCCGCGGTCAAGCTGGCCGCCATCCTGCCTTCGCTCGACGCTGCCTGGATCGAGGCGCAGCTCCGCCGCACCGACACGCCCTTCGTCTGGCTGCACCGTCGTCTGACACCGCGCCAGTACCACGCGGTCAACGCCCTGGGCGAGCCCGGCCTGGGAGCCGAGCGGAGCGTGGCGCGCGTCTACCCCCATGGCCACGCCGCCGCGCACCTGCTCGGCTTCACGGATGTCGACGGCAACGGCATCGCCGGGACCGAGCTGGCGGCCGACGACCGCCTGGCGCGGGGCGAGGATGTCGCGCTGTCGATCGACCTGCGTGTCCAGGACGTCGTGCGCGACGCCGCCCGGGCGGCGATGGAGCGGTTCTCAGCCAAGGCCGCGGGCGCGGTGGTCATGGACGTGCGTACCGGCGAGGTCGTGGCGCTCGCTTCGCTCCCCGACTTCGACCCCAACACGCCGCCGGCGCCCAGCGACCCGGCCAACTTCAACACCATGACCAAGGGCGTGTACGAGCTGGGCTCGACCTTCAAGGTCTTCACCACCGCCATCGCCCTCGATTCGGGGGTCGTCGAACCCCATACCGTGTTCCCGATCGGCGCCAGCATGAAGATCAGCCGGTTCCGCATCCGCGACCACAAGTATCTGGGCAAGCAGCTGACCGTCGCCGAGATCCTGGCCCAGTCGTCCAACATCGGCACGGCGCATATCGCCGACCGGATCGGGACGCCGCGCCAGCGCGACTACCTGATGCGCATGGGCATGCTGGACAAGGCGCCGATCGAGCTGGTCGAGACCGGCATGCCCGACCTGCCCACGCCCTGGCGCCCGATCAACACCATGACCATCGGCTACGGCTACGGCCTGGCGGTGACGCCGCTGCATCTCGCTTCGGGCGTCGCGGTGGTCGCCAATGGCGGCGACTACGTACCGCCGACCGTCCTGCGCCGCGGTCCCGACGCACGGATCGACCGCATTGCAGCCGTTCTTTCGCCGCAGACCTCCGCGACGATGATGGCCCTGATGCGCTACGTCGTCACCGACGGCACCGGCGGCGGGGCCGACGTGCCCGGCTATCGGGTCGGCGGCAAGACCGGCACCGCCGAGAAGTCCGACGGCAACGACGCCAGCCGGCTGATCTCGTCTTTCGTGGGCGTCTTCCCGACCGATGCGCCGCGCTACGTCGTCTATTTGCTGCTCGATGAGCCGAAGGGCACCGAGGAGACCCACGGTTACGCCACGGGAGGCTGGGTGGCGGCTCCGGCGGTCGGCGGGATCGTGGCGCGCATCGCGCCCATTCTGGGCGTGGCGCCGGAACACGAGCACGCCCCGACCGGCACCGAGGACGGGGTGATCATGGTGAACGCAGAGGAAAGGGGCGGTGCGGCTCAGCAGGCTGATCGAGGACGGTGAGGCGATGACCGCGCTCACACCCGAACACGGCCGGATCGACGTCGGGGGCCTGACCGCGGACTCGCGGTCGGTCGCGCCCGGCTGGCTGTTCGCGGCGATCCCGGGCGCGCGCGCCGACGGCCGCTCCTTCATCTCCGATGCGCTCGCTAAGGGCGCAGCCGCCGTCCTTGCGCCGCCCGAGACGGCGATGCCCGACGGCCATGCCGACGTTCCGCTGATCGTCGATCCCAACCCGCGCCGCCGCCTTGCCCTGATGGCGGCGCGATTCTATGGCCGCCAGCCCGCGACCGTCGCCGCCGTCACCGGCACCAACGGCAAGACCTCGGTCGCCTCCTTCACCCGCCAGCTCTGGGAGCGCCAGGGCATGGCCGCCGCCTCGATGGGCACGCTCGGCATCGCCGCGCGCGATTACGTGAAGCAAGGGTCGCTGACCACGCCCGACCCCGTGGCGCTGCATGCCGAGCTCGCGCACCTCGCCAAGCTCGGCGTCGATCATCTGGCGCTCGAGGCGTCCAGCCACGGCCTCGACCAGTTCCGCCTCGACGGTATCCGCTTCGCCGCCGGCGGCTTCACCAATCTCAGCCGCGACCACCTCGACTACCACGGCGACATGGACGCCTACCGCGCGGCCAAGCTGCGCCTGTTCACCGAGCTGCTCGCGCCCGGCGCCACCGCCGTGCTCAACGCCGACAGTCCCGATTGGACCGCCTTCGCCGACGCCGCGCGCGCCCGCGGGCTGCGCATACTATCGTATGGAAAGGCCGCGGGCCGAGAGGGCCTCCGTCTGGTCAACCTGGCGCCCGAACCGACCGGCCTGGCCATGTCCTTCACCCTCGCCGGCACCGCGCACGAAGTCCACTCGCCGCTGTTCGGCACCTTCCAGGCGCAGAACATGCTCTGCGCCCTCGGCCTCGCCGTCGCCACCGGCGCCGACCCCCTCGAGGCGGCCGAGGCCCTCGCCGCGCTCCAGGGCGCGGACGGCCGCATGCAGAAGGTGGCCGAGGTGAACGGCGCCGCGATCTTCATCGACTACGCCCACACGCCCGACGCGCTGGCCACCGTGATGCGGGCGCTGCGCCCGCATGCCCGCGGTCGCCTGGCGGTCGTCTTCGGCGCCGGCGGCGACCGCGACCCGGGCAAGCGTCCCATGATGGGCCGCGCCGCCGTCGATCACGCCGATCTCGTC
>CAZMTC010000169.1:0-387 GCA_964569105.1 uncultured Alphaproteobacteria bacterium
AGGCCTCGGGATTGATCGGCTCGCCCACCGTGCCGAGCAGCCGGATCGACTTGCGCGAGGTCTTCTTGACCGGCTCGTCGCCCTCGCGCATCAGCGCGCGCAGCGCCGTGGGGGCGGTATAGTAGATGTTGACCTCGTGCTTGTCGCACACCTGCCAGTGGCGCGACGCGTCGGGGTAGTTGGGCACGCCCTCGAACACCAGCGTCGTGGCGCCGTTGGCCAGCGGGCCGTAGACGATATAGCTGTGCCCGGTGACCCAGCCGACGTCCGCCGTGCACCAGTAGACGTCGCCGTCGTGGTAGTCGAACACGTACTGGTGCGTGAGCGCGGTGTAGAGCAGGTAGCCGCCGGTGGTGTGCAGCACGCCCTTGGGCTTACCCGTGGAGC
>CAZMTC010000169.1:397-7535 GCA_964569105.1 uncultured Alphaproteobacteria bacterium
ACAGCGGGTCCTCCGCGCCCATCGTCTCGGGCTCGCAGCTCTCCGACTGCTTGTCGACCAGCTCGTGGTACCAGACGTCGCGGCCGTCGACCCAGCCGATGTCGCCGCCGGTGCGCTTGTAGACGATGCACTTCTCGACCGTCGGACAGCTCTTCAGCGCCTCGTCGGTGTTGGCCTTGAGCGGAATCTTGCGCCCGCCGCGGACGCCCTCGTCGGCGGTGATGACGACATTCGAATCGCAGTCCTGGATGCGCCCGGCCAGGCTGTCCGGCGAGAAACCGCCGAACACGACCGAGTGGATCGCGCCGATGCGCGCGCAGGCCAGCATCGACACCGCCGCCTCGGGGATCATCGGCATGTAGATGGTGACGCGGTCGCCCTTCTCGACGCCCAGCTCCTTCAGCCCGTTGGCGAGCTTGCACACCATCTTGTGCAGCTCGCGGTAGGTGATGGTCTTGTCTTCGGAGGGGTCGTCGCCCTCCCAGATGATCGCCGGCTGGTCGCCCTTGGCGTCGAGGTGGCGGTCGATGCAGTTGACCGAAGCGTTGAGCTGGCCGTCCTCGAACCACTTGATGCGGACGTCCTCGGGACCGAAGGAGACATCCTTGATCCTGGTCGGTTCCTTGTTCCAGTCGAGCCGCTTGGCGTGCTCGGCCCAGAAGCCCTCGGGGTCCTTGATCGAGCGCTCGTACTCCTCGATGTAGGTCTCGTTGTCGATCCAGGCCCGCTTGGCCCACTCGTCGGGAACCGGAATCACCTCGGACGTCATAGCGCTTTCCCCTGTTTGGCCAGTGTTGCGCCTGGCACGGACGAAGCGGGTCTTGGCGCCCGCGCGGCAGGGGGATTATCAACAGAAAGCGCGGCCCGGGACAAGGTGGCGGCCGGGCCCGCGCCGGGCATCCAAGGCGCCGCCTCGCCGGCTCAGGCCTCGATCCCGGCCATCGCGCAGATCACGCGCCACTCCTCGTCGCGCACCGGCATCACGCTCAGCCGCGACTGCTTGATGAGCGCCATTGCCTCCAGCCGCGGCTCGGCCTTGATCTCCTTGAGGCTCACCGGCCGCTCGACCGGCTTCACCGCCTCGAGGTCGACCATGACGAAGCGGCCGCTCGCGTCCGAGGGGTCGGGATAGGCCTCGCGCACGACCTCGAGCACGCCGACGATCCGCTTCTCGTTGACCGAGTGGTAGAAGAACGCCCGGTCGCCCAACTTCATCGCGCGCAGATTGTTCGCCGCCTGGTGGTTGCGCACCCCGTCCCACTCGGCCGTGCCCGCCTTCACATGGTCGTCCCACGACCAGGTCCCCGGCTCAGACTTGACCAGCCAGTACGCCATCTGATCCTCCTATTCCCCGAACACGCCGGCGATCTGCTCCTGGATCTCCGCGGCGGCCGCCTTCGGATCCGCCGCGTCGCGGATCGGCCGGCCGACGACGATGTAGTCCGCTCCGCCGCGGAACGCCTGCTCCACGCCGACCACCCGCTTCTGGTCGTCCTCGGCCTTGACCGGCCGGATGCCCGGGCACACCACGGTGACGTCCATGCCCAGCGCCTGGCGCAGCCGCGGTGCCTCGAGGCCCGAGGCGATCACGCCGTCGCAGCCCGCCGCCACCGCGGCGCGCGCACGCCGCACCACCAGCTCCTCCAGCGGCACGCTCACGCCCATCGCCTCGAGGTCGGCCTGGTCCATCGAGGTCAGCACGGTCACCGCCAGGATACCCAGGCCGCCCTTCGCCTCCGCCGCCGCCCGGACGATGGCGGTATCGCCGTGGACCGTCGCGAAGGTCGCTCCGCCGCGCGCCAGGTTGCGCACCGCGCGCCCGACCGTGGCCGGCACGTCGTAGAGCTTGAGGTCGGCGAACACCTTGCACCCGCGACCCGTGAGCCAGTCGAGCAGCGCGAAATAGCCGTCCGCGGTGAACAGCTCGAGCCCGATCTTGAAGAACCGCACCTCGTCGCCCAGCGCCCCGACCAGCGCCCGCGCCTCATCGGCAGTCGGTACGTCGAGCGCGAAGATCAGCCGCTCGCGCGGGTCGATGTCCTTGGTGGAGAGGAAGTCGGGGGTGGTGTCGCGATCGGGCATGGCCGCTGTCTAGCCGACCCACGCCGCCCGGTCCACCGTCCTCACCGCCCCGGCTCGGCCCGGAACGGCCGCGCCAGCAGCGCGCCCACCGCGTCGTCGATCCCCGCGCCCTCGTGCAGGATGGCGTGGACCGCGCGGCAGATCGGCATGTCGACGCCAAGCCGTTGTGCCAGCGCAACGACCGACACGGCGGTGTGCACCCCCTCGGTCACCGCACGCCGCGCGCCCAGCACGCTCGCCAGCGTCTCGCCCCTGCCCAGCGCCGCGCCCAGGCTCATGTTGCGTGACTGTATGTCGTTGCAGGTCAGGGTCAGGTCGCCCAGGCCGGAGAGCCCCAGAAAGGTCTCCTCGCGCGCGCCCAGCGCCCGGCCCAGACGCACCATCTCGGCCAGCCCGCGGGTGATCAGCGCCGCCTTGGCGTTCGCCCCCATCTCCCGGCCCGCCACGATGCCGCAGGCGATGGCGACGACGTTCTTCACGGCGCCGCCGATCTGTGCCCCCACCATGTCGTCCGACCAGTAGGGGCGGAACGCGTGGCTGCCCAGCGCATGGACGACACGCTCGCCCAAATCGTGGTCCTCCGCCGCGAGCGTCACCGCCGTGGGCAGGCGGCGCGCCACCTCGGCGGCGAAGGTGGGGCCCGACAGCACCGCGCGCCGCCCCCCGGGCATCGTCTCGCCCAGCACCTCCGTCATCAGCGCGAGCGTGCCCTGCTCGATGCCCTTGGCGCAGCTCACCACCGGCGTGCCCGGCGCGACGTGCCCCGCCGCCGCCGCGCTCACCGCGCGCAGATGCCCGGCGGGCGTCGCCATCAGCACCAGCTCGGCGCCGTCCAGCGCGGCGGTCAGGTCGCCGGTCGCCGCGATCCCGGGATCGAGCGGCACCCCGGGCAGGAAGTCCGGGTTCTCGTGGCTGCCATTGACCGCCTCGACCACCTCGGGCTCGAAGGCCCACAGCACCACATCGCGCCCCGCCCGCCGCGCGACGAGCGCCAGCGCCGTGCCCCACGCTCCCGCGCCGATGATCGCGATCCGGTTCATGACTTGCCGTGTCTCCTGCCGCTCGCAACACGAACCCTCCCCCCGCAGGGGGGGAGGGCAGGGAGGGGGGTCGAGCGAACAGGCCCGCGCCTCCGGCGCGGCATCATACACTGCACCCCTCCCCCTTCCCCCTCCCCCTTGGGGAGGGGGTGTTCCGGGCGATCCCGCTCAAGCCCCGCGCGGCCCGAACAGGATGACGCCCGCGCCCATCAGGCAGATCGCCGCGCCGATCAGGTCCCAGCGGTCGGGCGCGGTGCCCTCCACCGCCCACAGCCAAGTCAGGCTAGCGGCGATGTAGACCCCGCCATAGGCGGCGTAGGCGCGCCCCGCCAGGCTCGCCTCGCTCAACGTCAGCAGCCAGGCGAAGGCGAGCAGGGCGGCCATGCCGGGGATCAGCCACAGGACCGACCGGTCGAGCCGCAGCCAGGCCCAGACGGCGTAGCAGCCGGCGATCTCCGCGGCCGCCGCACCCGCGTAGATCAGGAAGGTGCGCATCCGGTGACTCCTCGCGTGGGGCCGGTGCAGGTGTCGCCAAAGGCAAATCCATCACCGCGGCTGGCTCGGAAAGCCGGTCAGCGGGCCGAGCTCCTTCTCGTCGCGCCGCACCGTGGGCTCGCAGAGCATGTAGGCGGCCAGCAGCTCGGCCAGGCCGTGCATCGAGTCCTCGTGGGTGCGCTCGTAGCCGTGCGAGCTGTCGAGCGCGAAGCAGACCAGCGCGTGGCGCAGGTCGTTGCCGGCCTCGAGCGCCGTGGCGCTGTCCGAGCGGTAGTATTTGAACACGTCGCGGCTGTAGGGGATTTCCCAGTCCTGGCACAGCCCGATCAGCTTGCGCACCAGGTGGTAGTCGAACGGCCCGCTCATGTCCTGGGCCGCGATGGTGACGCCGTATTCGTTGGTGTTCTGCCCCGGTGCGATGGTGCCGTTGTCGATCGCCACCATCTCCGAGATGTCGCCGTGCAAAGTCCCCGAGACGCCGACGCCGACCTCCTCCGCGATGGTGAAGATGAGATGGCACGACATGTGGAGCTTGCGGCCCGACTCCTTGATCGCCTTGGCCGCGGCCAGGAGCGACGCCACCCCGGCCTTGTCGTCCAGGTGGCGCGAGTTGACGAAGCCGTTGGGGCCGAATTCGGGCTGGGGGTCGATCGAGACGAAGTCGCCCACCGCGAAGCCCAGCTCGATCAGCTCCTTGAGCGTGCCGACCCTCTCGTCCAGGCGGATCTCCAAATTCTCCCAGGCGCTCGGCTGGGTGTCGATCTCGTCGCCGTAGACGTGGCCCGAGGCCTTGAGCGGCAGGATCGTGCCGCGCCGGACGTGGTCGTCGGAGTAGACCGTCACCCGGGCGCCCTCGGCAAAGCGCGCCGACCAGTGGCCGATCGGCACCACCTCGAGCCGGCCGTTGTCCTTGAGGTTCTTGACCATCGCGCCCAGCGTGTCGAGATGGGCGACGATGGCGCGGGTGAAGCTGGGCTCGTCGCCGGCCAGGTCGGCGCGGATCGCGCCGCGCCGGGTCAGCTCGTACCCGATGCCCAGCTTGTCCAGCTCCTGGCATGTGAAGCGAACGATGTTGTCGGTGAAGCCCGCCGGGCTGGGGATGCGCAGCAACAGGTCGAGCATCTCCAGCATGTAGTCGCGGTCGATCTCCAGCCGTTCGCCGGCTTCCGGGGCGCCGCCGCTGCGCTTGGTGACGTCGTTCATGGCCTCATGCTCGCTGTTGCCCTCGAGAATCCTGTCCAGCGGGAAAAAATCTCCTCACCCCGAGGAGCGGCCGCAGGCCGCGTCGCGAGGGGCGCAACACCATTGCAAACGCATCCCTTACCGCGCTGCGGTCATCGGGAACAACAGGTCGATGAACCGCTCGGCGGTCGGCGCCGGCTCGTGGTTGGCCAGGCCGGGGCGCTCGTTGGCCTCGATGATGACGTAGTCGTTGCCGCGGATGTCCGGGGTCAGGAAATCGAAGCCGACCACCGGGATCTCCAGCGCCCTGGCCGCCGTCACCGCGGCGTCGCGGATGGTCGCGCCGATCTCGTCGGTGACGTCGTGGATGGTGCCGCCGGTGTGCAGGTTGGCGGTCTTGCGCACCTCGATGACCGCCTCGGCCGGCGGCACGTCGTCGAGGCCGTAGCCCGCCGCCTTGACGCAGCGCCGGGTCTCGTCGTCGAGCGGGATGCGGCTTTCGCCGCCGGTGGCCGCGGCGCGGCGGCGGCTCTGCTTCTCGATCAGCCTGCGCACCGGGTCGCGCCCGTTGCCCACGATCTGCGCCGGCAGCCGCACCGCCGCCGCCACCACGCGGTAGTCGATCGCGATCACGCGCAGATCCTGGCCGCCGGCATACTCCTCGAGCAGCACCTTGTCGGTCATCTTCCGCGCCGCCTTCACGCAGCGCTGGACGTCGGTGATCGTGCGCAAGTCGACATGGACGCCCGCGCCCTGCTCGCCGCGCGCCGGCTTGACCACCACGGCACCGCACTGGTCCAGGAACTCCTTGTTCTCCGCCTTGGTCCCGGCCAGCCGCTGCGCCGGCATACGCAGCCCCGCCTTGGTCAGGATCTTGCGGGTCACCGCCTTGTCGTCGCACCGGCTCATGGCGATCGCGGTGGTGAGCTCGGAGAGCGCTTCGCGGCACACGATCGTGCGCCCGCCCTGGGAGAGCGCGAAATAGCCGTTCTCCTCGTCCAGCACCTCGACCGCGATGCCGCGGCGCCGCGCCTCGTCGACGATGATCTTGGCGTAGGGGTTGAGCCTGGCGTCGGGCGCCGGCCCGGTGAACAGGTGCTCGTTGATCGGGCTCTTGGTCTTGATCGCGAACACCGGCACGCGCACGAAGCCCAGCTTGCCGTAAAGCGCGATCGCCTGCTTGTTGTCGTGCATCACCGAGAGGTCCATGAACGCCCGGCCGCGGGCCTGGTAGTGCTCGGCCAGGCGCCGCGACAGCGCCTCGCCGATGCCCGGCTGGTGCGCCGTGGGGTCGACCGCCAGCGACCACAGCGACGAGCCGTTCTCCGGGTCGTTGAAGGCGCGCTTGTGGTCGACGCCGGTGGTCACGCCGATCACCTCGCCGTTGGTCGCGTCCTCGGCGACCAGGAAGGTCAGCACCCGCGAATGGCGATTGAGTCGGTAGAAGGCCGGGTCGACCTGGACCATGTCGCGCTGGGCGTAGATCGTATTGATCGCATCGGTGTCGGTGCGCGCGTTGAGCTTGCGGATCAGGAAGCCCTTGGGCTGGACCCGCGACGGCCGGTACTGGTCGAGCCACAGCCGATAGGTGTGCGACGGGTCGAGGAACAGCTCCTGCGGCGCCAGCGCCAGCACCACATGCGGGTCGCGCAGGTACATGGCGATGTCGCGCCGTCCCTCCTCCTCGCGCCGCAGCTCGTCGGCGATCGCCTGGTTGGTCGGGTAGGTGTGGGCGAAGATCAGCCGGCCCCAGCCGCAGTCCACCCAGCTCGACTCGTTCGGCCGCTCGTCGGGCGGCCCGTCGCGGGTCGACTCCCAGGTTCGTACCGGCTTGGGCACCCAGCGTGCCTGCCGCCTGTGTCGGTCGTTGCGTGCGCTCGCCACGCTCTCCGTCCCGTCTAGATGCCGTGGACCTGCAGCCAGTACTCCAGCAGCGTCACCTGCCACAGCTTCGAGCCGCGCAGCGGCGTGATGTGGTCCTCGGGCGCCTGCAGCAGCGTGTCGACATGGGGCTTCTGGAACAGCCCGCGCTCGCGCGCCGCCGGCTCGTTCAGGACGTCGCGCACCAGCTCGAGAAACGGTCCCTGGATGTATTTCAGCGCCGGCACCGGGAAGTAGCCCTTGGGCCGGTCGATCACCTCGTGCGGGATCACCTTGCGCGCCGCCTCCTTGAGCACGCCCTTGCCCTCGTGCGCGACCTTGAGCTCCGCCGGCACCCGCGCCGCCAGCTCGACCAGCTCGTGGTCGAGGAACGGCACCCGCGCCTCCAGGCCCCAGGCCATGGTCATGTTGTCGACCCGCTTCACCGGGTCGTCGACCAGCATCACCGTGCTGTCGAG
>CAZMTC010000170.1:0-7533 GCA_964569105.1 uncultured Alphaproteobacteria bacterium
TGTAACGGTGCGGTTGGACCACCGCGATGACCCGGCCCTCGGTGGCGGTGCGCGCGGCGTGCAGCACCGCGGCGATCTCGACCGGGTGGTGGCCGTAGTCGTCGATCACGGTGACGCCGCCGACCTCGCCCGTCTTGGTGAAGCGCCGCTTGACGCCGGCGAAGCCGGCAAGCCCCTCGTGCAGCGTGGTGTCGTCCAGTCCCAGCTCGCGCCCGACGGCCAATGCGGCCAGCGCATTCTGGATGTTGTGATGGCCCAGCATCGGCAGGCGCAGATCCGCGATGCGATGGCGCCGGTCCTCGCGATCGACGATCTCGACATCGAAGATCTGCTCGATACCGTCGATGCGCAGATTGACCGCGCGCATGCTGGCTTGCGGGCTGAGGCCGTAGGTGATCACCTTGCGGTCGGTGAGCTGCGGGATCAGCGCCTGGACGTCCGGGTCGTCGATGCACAGCACTGCGAAGCCGTAGAAGGGGATATTCCCCGCGAACACGGCGAAGGCATCCCGAACGGCCTCGAAGTCGCCGTAGTGGTCCAAATGCTCGGGGTCGATGTTGGTGATCACCGCGATGGTCGCCGGCAGATTGACGAAGGTGCCGTCGGACTCGTCGGCCTCGACCACCATCCACTCGCCTTGGCCCAGATGAGCGTTGGTGCCGTAGGCGTTGAGGATGCCGCCGTTGATCACGGTCGGGTCCAGCCCGCCGGCGTCGAGCACCGCCGCGACCATCGAGGTGGTGGTGGTCTTGCCGTGCGTGCCGCCCACCGCCACCGACCATTTGAGCCGCATCAACTCGGCCAGCATCTCGGCGCGGCGCACGACGGGGATCAGCGCGCCACGCGCGGCGTCGACCTCCGGGTTGCCCGGCCTGATGGCGGATGAGACCACCACGACGCCCGCGCCGGCCACGTTTTCCGCCGCATGGCCGACCCCGACCTCGATACCCTTGTCGCGCAGGCGCTTGACGTTCGAGCTGTCGGCCACGTCCGAGCCGCGCACGCGGTAGCCCAGATTATGCAGGATCTCGGCGATGCCGCTCATGCCGATCCCGCCGATCCCGACGAAGTGGATGACACCGATGTCGCGCGGCAGGGTGGGCATCAGACCGCCTCCTGACCGGCCTTGGACCCGATGGTCTCGAATACCAGAGTCGCAAGGCGCTCGGCTGCATCGGTGCGGCCGATGCGACGCGCGGCGCCGGCGGCGCGCGCCAGCGCTTCGGGGTCTGCCAAAAGTGCGCCCAATCGCTCCGCCAGCGTCTCGGGGGTCAGGCCGTGCTGGTCGATTCGCCAGCCGCCGCCCGCCCGCTCCACGGCCGCGGCATTGGCAGTTTGATGATCGTCGGTCGCGTGAGGGTAGGGGATGAGCAGCGCCGGGCGCCCCGCGACGGCCAGCTCGGCCACGGTCGAGGCGCCGGCGCGGCAGATCAGGAGATGCGCCGCCGTCAGACGCGCGGGCATGTCGTCGAAGAACGGCGCCAGCTCGGCCTCGACGCCCATCTCCGCGTAGCGGGCGCGGACCGCGTCGAGATCTTCGGCACGCACCTGCTGGACCACACGGAGCCGCGCGCGAAGCGGCTCCGGCAGGCGCGCTACGGCCTCGGGCACGAGGGTCGAGAACACGCGCGCGCCCTGGCTGCCGCCGGTGACCAGCAGGCGGAGCGGTTCGTCGCCCGACGGTGCCGGGTAGTCGGCCTCGGCCAGGACGGCTATCGCCGAGCGCACCGGGTTGCCGGTCATGACGATCTTGCCGCGCGCATTGGGCGGCACGCCGCGCACCTCCTCGAAGGCGGTGGCGATACGGTCGGCGCGGCGGGCCAGGAGCCGGTTGGCGCGGCCGAGTACGGCGTTGGCGTCGTGGATCACGGTGGGCGTGCCGCGCCAACTCGCCGCGAGCACGGAGGGGACCGAAGCGTAGCCGCCGAAGCCGACCACCGCCGCCGGCGCGATCCGGCCCAGCAGCCGCCAGGCCTGTAACACGCCCCACAGCAGCGACAGCGCGCTCGAGACCTTGCCCAGCGCCCCGCGCCCCGCGATCTGGCCCGCGTGCACCTGGTGAAGCTCGGCCTTGCCCAGCGCATCGCCGAAGCGCTGACCGCGGCGGTCGGTGATCAGCGCAATGCGCGCGTCGCGCTCGAGCAGCGCGTGCGCCAGCGCCTCGGCCGGGAACATGTGCCCGCCGGTGCCGCCAGCCGTGAGCGCGATCAGCGGTCCGGTCACAATGCGCCTCCCGCCTGCCGCTTGCGCGTCAGCGCCAGCACCATGCCCATGGCGATCGCCATCGCCATCAGCGACGATCCGCCGTAGCTGACCAGCGGCAGCGTCGTGCCCTTGGTCGGAATCAAATGCAGGGTCGAGGCCATGTTCATCAGCGCCTGCAGGCCGAAGCCGGTGAGCAGGCCGGTGGTGGCCAGGAGCACGAACAGGTTGGGCTCGTCGTACATGCGGGCGAAGCCGCGCAGCACGATCAAGCCGTAAGCGAGGACGATGGCGGCGCAGACGATCAGGCCGAACTCCTCGCCCGCGACGGCAAAGATGAAGTCGGCATGGGCGTCGGGCAGATCGGCCTTGACCACACCCTCGCCCGGGCCGCGGCCGAACAGGCCGCCACTCTGGAACGCCTTGAGCGCGGTGCCGATCTGGTAGCCGTCGCCTGCCGAGCCGGGCTCGAGGAAGGCGTCCACGCGCGCGGCGACATGCGGCAGGCTGACATAGGCGAGCCAAGCCCCGACGGCGGCCACGCCCGCGAGGCCGGCCACCCACATCAGCGACAGTCCGGCCAGGAAAAACTGGGCGGCCCAGGTCGCCATGATCAGCGCGAGCATGCCCATGTCGGGTTGGGCGGCCAGCATCGCGGCGATGATCGCGGCCAGGAGCGTCGCCAGCACGTTGCCCGGGACGTCTTCCTGCATCCGCCAGGCGGTCAGGAGCCAAGCCGTCACGATCGCGAAGGCCGGCTTCAGGAATTCCGAGGGCTGGATCGAGAAGCCGGCGACGGACAGCCAGCGTGTGGCGCCCTGATAGTCTGGCGCGACCAGGAGCGTGACCGCCGTGGCCACCAGCGCGACCGCGAACATCGCTGCCGCCAGCCGGCGCACGCCGCGCGGCGAGAGCAGCGAGACGCCGAACATGACCGCCGCCGCAGCAGGCAGATAGAGCATCTGGTGGCGCACGAAGTAGAAGTGGTCGATACCGATGCGCGCCGCCGCGGGGGGGCTGGCGGCGAGGGTCAGCACGGCGCCCACGCCCAACAGGCCCACCAGTGCGACCACCGTCCAGCGGTCGACGGTCCACCACCACTGGCCCAGCGTGCTCGTGTCGGTACGCGCGAAGCTCGGGCTCATGCCGTCACCTCGTCGCGTGCGGGCGTGGGGTCGGTGCGCTCGCCGGGCAGCGCCTCGACCAACGCACGGAAGCGGTCGCCACGCTCCTCGAAGCTGCGGAACTGGTCGAAGCTGGCGCAACCCGGCGACAGCAGCACGGTGTCGCCGGGCTCGGCCGCGCGCGCCGCCTGCGCGACGGCGCGATCGAGGCTGAGCACGACGGAGTGCGTGACGTAATCCCCGAGGCTGGCTGCGAAGGCCCGTGCCGACTCGCCGATCAGGTAGGCGTGGCGGATTCGGCCGAACAGCGGGCGCAGGCTGTCGATCCCGCCCTCCTTGGCGCGGCCGCCGCCGATCCAGCGCACACGGTCGTAGGCGGCCAGCGCTCTCGACGCGGCCTCGGCGTTGGTCGCCTTGGAATCGTTGACCCAGGCCACGCCGTCGATCACCGCGACCAACTCCTGCCGATGGGCGAGGCCGGGGAAGGTGCGGATCGCCTCGGCGATGGTCTCCACCGGAACGTCCATAGCCCGCGCTGCAGCGTAAGCGGCGGCGGCGTTCTGCCAATTGTGCGCACCGGGCAGCCGGGCGACCGGGCCGAGGTCGAGCACCGGCCGCGCCGGCCCGTCGACGGCATCATGCAGCACGCCGTCCTCGACGAACACGCCGCCGTCGACGCGGCGCTCGACAGAGATCGGAACCACGTGCGGCCCGTCGGAAAGCGCGGCGACTTCGTCACGCACCGCCGCGCTGTATGCGTCGTCGACGCCGATCACGGCGGTGCCGGCGGGGCGCATGCCGCGGAAGATGCGCTTCTTGGCGGCGATATAGCCATCGAGCCCACCGTGGCGGTCGAGATGGTCGGGGCTGATGTTGAGCCAGACCGCGACCTCGAGCGTGAGCTCGCGGATCAGTTCGAGCTGGTAGCTCGACAGCTCCAGCACGTAGGTGCCCTCGCCGCCCAGGGGTTCCATGCCGAGGGCCGGCGGGCCGAGGTTGCCTCCGACCTCGGCCGTCTCGCCGGCGGTGCGCAGGATATGGCCGAGCAAGGCCGTGGTGGTCGACTTGCCGTTGGTGCCGGTGATGCCGACGAAGCGTGCGCGCGGCCGGGCCCGACCCAAGAGCTCGATATCGCCGATGATTTCGGTGCCTGCGGTCTTGGCCGCCGCAACCACCGGATGCGGCACGGGATGGGTGTGCGGGATGCCCGGAGACAGCACGAGGACGGAGATCGCGGCCCAGTTCGCCTCGCGCAGGTCGTGGATCGGCACCCCCGCCTCGGCCGCGGCGGCACGCCTGGCGGCGTCGTCGTCCCAGGCGCGCACGTCGGCGTCGGCCGCGGCCAGGGCACGCGCGGCGGCGAGGCCCGAGGCGCCCAGCCCCAGCACTGCCACGGTCTCGCCCTTCATGCAGGCCAATCCGATCATCCCAGCCTCACCTCAGCTTCAGCGTGGCCAGGCCGATCAGCGCCAGAATCGACGCGATGATCCAGAACCGGATGACGATGGTCGCTTCCTGCCAGCCCTTCTGCTCGAAGTGATGATGCAGCGGCGCCATGCGGAAGACGCGCTTGCCCGTGAGCTTGTAGGAGGCGACCTGGACGATGACGGAGGCGGTCTCGAGCACGAACAGTCCCCCGATGATCGCCAGGACCAGCTCGTGCTTGGTCACCACCGAGATCGCGCCCAGCGCGCCGCCAACCGACAGCGATCCGGTGTCGCCCATGAACACCATGGCCGGCGGTGCGTTGAACCACAGGAAGCCCAGCGCCGCCCCGACCAGCGCGCCGCAGAATACGGCCAGCCCGCCGGAGCCGGGCACGTAGTGAAGGCCCAGATACTCGGAGTAGATCGTGTTGCCGACCAGATAGGCGATCAGGCCGAAACAGGCGGCGGCGATCATGATCGGCACGATGGCCAGCCCGTCGAGCCCGTCGGTCAGGTTGACCGCGTTCGACGCGCCGACGATGACGAACATCGCGAAGGGCAGGAAGAACCAGCCCAGCTCGATCAGCACGTCCTTGAAGAACGGCACGGCGAGCGTCGTCTGCAGCGCTTCCGGCGCGAGGCGCGAGAACCACCAGGCCGCGGCCAGCGCTATGATCACCTCGATCGTCACGCGCAGCTTGCCGGGCAGGCCTTGATGGGTCCTCCGGGTCAGCTTGACGTAATCGTCGGCGAAGCCCACCAGCCCGAAGCCGGCCGTGACCAGCAGCACGATCCAGACATAGGCGTTTTCGATGTCCATCCAGATCAGGGTGGACAGCGACACGCTGAGCAGGACCAGCACGCCGCCCATGGTAGGCGTGCCCTTCTTGGTCAGCAGGTGGCCGGCCGGACCGTCGCTGCGGATCGGCTGGCCTTCCCGCTGCTTGTGCCGTAACCAGCGGATCACCGGCCCGCCGAGCACGAAGCACAGCAGCAGCGAGGTCATGACGGCGCCGCCGGTGCGGAACGTGATGAACTCGAACAGCCGCAGGAAACCCAGCTCGTCGGTAAGGGGGCCCAGCATTTCGAGGAGCATGGTCGTTCCCCCCTCTACTCGTTCGACACTGCGGCAGGCGGCTGGTCTGCGCGAGCCAGCAGCGCGTCGACAACCACCCTCATGCGGCTGCCGAGCGAGCCCTTGACCGTGATCACGTCGCCCGGGCGCACCAGCTCGAGCACCGCGCCGACCAGCTCGGCCGAGCTGTCCGAGTGCGGGCCGCGCCGGGCCGCAGGAAGGGCGTCGTGCAGCGAGGCCATCAGCGGTCCCGCGGTGCAGACGAGGTCGATCTTGTTGGTTGCCACCGCGCCCGAGAGGCCGGCGTGCATCGCGGCACCGTGCGCGCCGAGCTCGAGCATGTCGCCGAGCACCGCGATCCGGCGCCCGCCCTCGCCCGGCTCGACCATCGCGAGCGTCTCGAGCGCTGCACGAACCGATGCGGGGGAGGCGTTGTAGCTGTCGTCGAGCACGGTCAGGGTGCCGCCGTCGAGCCGCACCGTGTGGCGCTCGCCACGACCGCGCGGCGCACGCAGGTCGGCCAGCGCGCGCGCGGCGGCTTCGACGTCTGCCTGCGCCGCGTCGACCGTGCCGAGCACGGCGAGCGAGTTGATCGCCCAGTGCCGCCCCGGGGCGCCGACACGGTAGCGGATGTCGCGGCCCTCGATGCGCGCGCGGACGTCGGTGCCCTCGGCGTCGGCCTGTGCCTCGAGCAGCCGTGAGGTCGCCTCGGGGTGGGCGCCGAATCCCACGATGCGGCTGATGCCGCGCCCGAAGGCGGCGACGGCGAGGACCGCGAAATAGGCGTTGTCGCGGTTGAGCACCGCTGTGCCGGTGGTCATGCCGTCGAAGATCTCGGCCTTGGCGTCGGCGATCTCGGCGACCGAGGAGAAGAACTCGGAATGCGCCGCGGCGATGGTGGTGATGATGGCGACGTCGGGGCGTGCGAGCTGCGACAGGCGCGAAATCTCCCCCGGCGAGCTCATCCCCATTTCGATCACGGCGTAGTCGGCGTCGCGCGGCAGGCGGGCGAGCGACAGCGGTACGCCCCAGTGGTTGTTGAGGTTGCCTGCCGTTGCATAAGCGGTGCCCTGGGCCGACAGGACGTTGCGCAGCGTCTCCTTGATGCTCGTCTTGCCGACCGAACCCGTGACGCCGATGACCTTGGCGCTCGAACGGCTGCGGCCGGCGCGGCCGAGCGCGTTGAGCCCCTCGAAGGTGTCGGCGACTTCGAGCAACGGCGCGTCGGCGGGCAGGTCCTTCGGGCGATGCGCGACCATGGCGGCCGCGGCGCCCTTCGCGAGCGCGTCGGCGACGTAGGCGTGACCGTCGGTGTTGGGCCCGACGATGGCGACGAACAGGTCGCCGGGCTCGACCGTGCGGCTGTCGATCGAGACGCCCGTGGCCTGCCACTCGCCCGCGGGGGTGCCGCGGGTGGCGCGGGCCGCTTCCGCCGCCGTCCACAACGGGGTCATCGCCCTGCCTCCCGCGCGGCGGTGCGCGCCTGCTCGGCGTCATCAAAGGGCAGGACCTCCTCGCCGACGATCTGGCCCTGCTCGTGGCCCTTGCCGGCAAGGACGAGCAGGTCGCCGGGCTCGAGCGCGGCGACGGCGGTGCGGATCGCGGCGGCGCGGCCCTCGGCGATCTCGATGGCGCCCGGCGCGTCGGCCATGATCGCCGCGCGGATCGCCGCCGGATCCTCGGAGCGCGGGTTGTCGTCGGTGAT
>CAZMTC010000171.1:0-7468 GCA_964569105.1 uncultured Alphaproteobacteria bacterium
GGGGGAGCGGGCCGGCGCCGCAGGGCAGCGCGGACGCGCTGCCCTTCGATCAAAGATCCCCTAATCCCGCTTGCCCTGCATGATCTCCAGACCGAAGTCGAAGATCGCATCGCCCAGCTCGCCCAGCGCCGCGTAGCGCGGATCACGCACCGTGCCGCGGCAGTAGCGCGCGTAGAGCTGCAGGAAGATGATGCCCAGCTTGTACACCCCCAGCACGTGGTGGAAGTGGAAGTCCGAGACGTCGCGCCCGGATTTGCGCGCGTACAGCTCCACCACCTCGCGGCGCTTGAGGAAACCCGGATTGTCGGTGGGCATCTGGTTGAGCGCCTTCATCGGCTCCGGGTCGCTCTCCTCGATCCAGTAGGAGATCAGCGTTCCCAGGTCGAAGAACGGGTCGCCCCGCGTGCACATGTCCCAGTCGAGCACCGCAATCGGCTCGGTCGGCGTGTCGGGGTTCAGGACGATGTTGTTGAGCTTGAAGTCGTTGTGGAGGAGCGTGACGTCGCCCTCGGGGATCGGCTGCGCCTCGAGCCACTGCGCCATCTCGCGCGCGGGCTTGGGCGGCCGCTTGTCCTCGTAGATGTCCTCCGACGCCACATGCGCGCGCTTGATCCAACCCTTCACCGCGCGCTCGAGGAACCCCTCGGGCTTGCCCAGCGTCTCGAGTCCCACCTTCGCGGGCTCGACCGCGTGGAAGGCGGCCAGCACGCCGACCATCATCTCGCTCAGCGCCCGGCCCTCGTTTTGCAGCGCCGCGGGCAGCGTGTCGTGCACCACCAGCCCCGGCCGGTACTCCATGACGAAGAACGGCGCGCCCAGCACCTCCTCGTCGTCGCAGAACAGAATCGCGCGGGGCGCCAGCGGGAACTCGCGCCACAGCCCCTTGAGCACCGTGTACTCGCGGTTCATGTCGTTGGCGCCCGGCGGCAGCGGCCCGGCCGGCGGCCGGCGCAGCACGTACTGCCTGCCGTCGATCTCCAGCATGTAGTTGAGGTTGCCGAACCCGCCCGCGAACTGCTGCGGCGGCGGCTCGGGGCTGAACTCGTGCCCCTGCTCCTTCAGCCACCGGGTCAGCTTGTCCCAGTCCTGCGGCTCCGAATGCTCGGGGGCGAGGAACCCGTCCTTGGTCTTGTGGTCCGCCATCCGCGTCTCCGTCCGGGGTGCGGGCGCGACTATACCGCCCGACCCGCGCCGGCAAAATCCCGCCTGCTTCCGCGCGGCTCGCCCAGGGCCTCGAACACCGCCATCTGGCTGGCGCCCCCCAGGGCCGGGTGCTCGCCGGCGATGTCGGTGCAGGCGACGGCGAAGCCGTTGCGCTCGGCGGCGCCCGCCGCCCACTGGCGGAACCTGGCCCGCCCCCACTCGAAGCGGTGGTCCGGATGGCGGAAACGGTGCTCGGGAACGCCGAGCAGCGGGTTGAAGTCGGCGTTCGGCGTGGTGATCACGACCGTCTTCGGCCGCGCGGTCCGGAACAGCGCGCGCTCGACGGCCGAGAGCCGGTCCGGGTCGACATGCTCGATCGTCTCCACCAGCACCGCGCAGTCGAACCCTGGCCTGGCCGCGGCGGCGTCGGTCATCGACGCCTGGACCAGCTCGACCCGGGCCGTGGGCGGGGTCTCCGCCCCGGCCAGCCGCGCCCGCAGCCGGCCGAGGGCCGTGCCGCAGGGATCGACGCCGACGACCGTCTCGATCCCCGGCTCCACGGCCAGCCGCATCACGAGGTCGCCGTCGCCGCAGCCCAGATCGAGCACGCTCCGCGCGCCGCTCCGCCGCACCGCGGCGAAAACCGCCGCCAGGCGCTGTTCGTGGACCCAGGTCGTCATGCCGCCGCGTCCGTCGCCCGCCGCTTGCGCATCAGCGCGACGTCCTTGACCGGGATCTCGCAGTCGAAGCCGCGGCGGCGCGCGATGTGGCGCAGCGTGGCGTCGCGATAGAACACGACGTGCGTCGGGTCGCGGCGGTAGTGCCAGTCGGCGAAGCGCGCGTCGTCGGTCTGAAAGCAGGTCATCACCGCGAGCCAGCCGCCCGGCCGGACCAGACCGCCCAGGCGGTCGAACTCGCGCCTGGGGTCGTGGAAATGCTCCGCCGTCTCGGTGCAGGTGACGAAATCGTATTGCCGCCCGAGCGGTGCGGGGTCGGGATGGAACAGCGGATCGTAGAGCGCGACCCGATGGCCGGCCCCGCCGAGCATCGCCGCGAGCGCCGGCCCCGGGCCGCAGCCGTAGTCGAGGCCGGACGACCCCGGCGCCAGCCGGGCCAGCAGTGGCTCTGCGAGCGTCGACAGGAACCGCCGGTAGCCCGGGTCGTCGGGGTTGTTCCGATGCTGCATGTAGTGGCGCCGCTCCTCGTCACGGGTCGGATGCTGATGCGGATCGAGGAAGGTCGCCTCGCACGCCGCGCAGCGCCAATAGTCGCGCCCGTCGACCGTCAGCAGCGCCCGCGGCTCGGGCGCGCCGCAGACCGGGCATGTCGACGCCCGGCTCACGGCTCCGCCCCCGGCTCCGCGGCGGTGCGGGCGAGATAGACCGTCTGCGTGACCGGACGGTCCTGGAGGGGGTTGTGGAAGGTCACGGGTTCGGCCCGGGCCTCCGCGAAGACGGCGGCCAGCCGCTCGGTGAACGCCGGGTCGGGCGCCTCGTTGGACCACAGGCCGAAGACGCCGCCCGGCGCCAGGTGTCCGGCCAGCGCGCGCAGCCCTTCGGGGCGGTACATCCCCGTGCTGCGCGCATCGAGCAGCGCGTCCGGCGAATGATCGATGTCGACCAGGATCGCGTCGAAGCGGTGCCCAGGCCGCGCCGGGTCGAAGCCGGTGTCGGACTCGGCGAGCGCGAAGAAATCGCCTTCGACCAGCCGGCAGCGCGGATCGGCCACCAGCCCGGGGCCGAGCGGCAGCAGGCCGTCACGGTGCCAGTCGATCACCGCGTCGAGCAGCTCGACTACGACCAGCGACGCCACCGTCGGCCGGTCGAGCACCGCGCGCGCGGTGTAGCCGAGGCCCAGCCCGCCGACCACGACGTCGGCAGGCCGACCCGCCAGCGCCTCGACGCCCAGCCCGCCCAGCGCCTCCTCCGACACGGTGAGCAGGCTCGACATCAGGAACTCGTCGCCCAGCTTGATCTCGTAGACCTCGGTCGACACCGAAAGCTCGGTGCGGCGCCGAAGGCTGAGCATGCCGATCGGCGTGGCCCTGTAATCGAGTTCCTCGAACATCCCGCTCTCTCCCGGCGCGTCGATCCTCCGCGGCCCGTGCGTGCCGAACAAAGCGCACCGAGCGCCCGATGCCAAGTCCCGGCCCATTCCGCCGGCCGCGATCCGTCGCATCCTCACGCCGACGAGCCCGGCGAGCCCGACCCATAACTATCGCCGCCCGCCGCGACTTCGCCCTGCCGCTCGGCGACCGGCTGTTCGGGACGCTCGCGCGGGAGCAGGGGGCACGCCGGATGCGGCGCTCCCGTTCACCTCTCCCGCCCGCCCGCCGGCGGCAGCGGCGGCAGGCGCTCGGGCACCGGCGACGACTGCAGGATCGCGGTGTTGGTGGTCGCGTAAGGGATGATCGCGTCGATCACCGCCTCGAGCTCGCCGACCGAGGCCACATGCGCCTTGGCGATGAAGCAGTCGTCGCCCGTCACCCGGTCGCACGAGACCACCGCGGCGATCGCCGATACCGTCTCCGCCGCCTTCTGCATCTGCCCGGGCAGCGGTCGCACCCGGATATAGGCGGTGAGCGGCAGGCCGAGCGCCGCCGGGTCGATCCGCGCCGCATAGCCGGCGATCACGCCGTCATGCTCCAGGCGGCGCACCCGCTCGGTGACGCTCGGCGGCGACAGCCCGACGCGGCGGGCGAGCTCCGCCATGCTCAGCCGCGCGTTCTCGCCGAGCGCGCGCAGGATCGCCGCATCGACGCCGTCGATCGTGCCATTGCCGTATCTAAGGCGTTTCAATCCATATCCCTTCGATCCATAGGGTAATTCAATTATATGGCAAAATATTGCCATGTGAAATCGCCGATATCGCGGTCATGCTCAAGGCATGATCCGGCGCCGCCTCACCTTCACCCGCGCCGCCGAGACGGTGCCGCCGCACGCCTGGTTCGGGGTCAGCGCGGTGTTCCACTATCTCGGCCCGGCTTTCGCCGTGCTGCTGTTCCCGGCCGTCGGCGTACTGGGCGTGGCGTGGCTGCGCATCGCCAGCGCCGCGGCGCTGTTCGCGCCCTGGACCCGGCCCTGGCGCACCTTCGCGCGCGCCGGCGGGCGCGAGCGGCTGTTGCTGCTCGCGCTCGGCGCCTGCCTCGCGGTGATGAACACCGCCTTCTACCTCGCGCTCGACAGCCTGCCGCTCGGCCTGGTCGCGGCGATCGAGTTCGTCGGCACCGTCGCGGTCGCGCTCTACGGCCTGCGCACGGCGCGCAACCTCGCCGCGCTGGCGCTGGCGGCGGGCGGGGTGGTCCTGCTGATCGACGTCACCTGGTCGAGCGATCCGCTCGGGCTGTTCTGGGCCTTCCTCAACGGTGCGCTGTTCGTCGGCTACATCGTGCTCGGCCACAAGGCGGCCGAGGGCGGCGCGTCGGGCGGCGTCGAGCGGCTGGGCGCCGCCATGGCCGCCGCGTTCCTGTTCGTGACGCCGGTCTGCCTGGTCGACGCGCTGGACGCCTTCGCGGATCCCGTCCTGATCCTCGCCGGCATCGGCGTCGGCCTGTGCTCGTCGGTGATCCCCTATGTCAGCGACCAGCTCGCCATGTCGCGCCTGCCGCGCGGCAGCTTCGCGCTCCTGCTCGCCCTGCTGCCCGCCACCGCGACCGTGATCGGCATCGCGGTGCTGGCCCAGATCCCCACCGCGCGCGACGTCCTCGGCGTCCTGCTCGTCATGGCCGGCGTCGCCATCCACCGCCCCGCGCCGCCGGCCCGCGCCGTACCCCTCACACCGGCTTCATCTCCGGCGGATAGCGCTCCTCGATCCGCGCGATGATCGAGTCCCGCACCTCGCGGTAGGCGGCGAGGCGCTCCTCGCGGGTGCCGTGGACCGCCGTCGGGTCCAGCGTCGGCCAGAACACCACTGTAGCGGCCATGGTGCGGGTCATCTCCATGGCGTGGTGGTGCGCCTCGGGGGAGAGTGTGACGATCTCGTCGAACGCGCCGTCCTCCAGCTCCTCGAAGGTCTTGCCGCTGTGGCGCGTGAGGTCGATGCCGATCTCGTCCATCGCCGCGATGGCGAAGCCGTCGACCTCGATCGAGCGCACGCCGACGCTGTCGACATAGACCCGGTGGCCGTGGAGATGCTTCATGTACGCCTCCGCCATCGGCGAGCGGATCGAGTTCGAGGTGCAGGCGAACAGGACGGCGCCGGGGAGCGGGCGCATGGGCACCTCAACCCTTGAGGTGCAGCACGCACAGCAGCGTGAACAGCCGCCGCGCGGTGTCGAAGTCGAGCTCGACCTTGTCGGCGAGCCGCTCCTTGAGCAGCTCCGAGCCCTCGTTGTGCAGGCCGCGGCGGCCCATGTCGATCGCCTCGATCTGCGACGGCGGGGCGTGCCTGATGGCGCTGTAGTAGCTCTCACAGATCGTGAAGTAGTCCTTGACGATCTGCCGGAACGGCGCCAGCGGCACCGCGATCCGGTCGGCAGGGTCGCCGTTCCTGTCCTTGACGTCGAGCACCAGCCGGTTCTCGATCACGCCCAGCATCACGTCGAACGGGCCCTCGCCGCCGGCCTTGGGCGCGAAGCTGTTCTCCTCGAGCAGGTCGTAGATCGCCACCGCCCGCTCGTGCTCGATGTCGGGGTTGCGACGCACCACCGTGCGCTCGTCCAGGGCGATGTTGGCGATGCGCGCCGCGGATTTGGGATCGCCGGCCACGGGCCCGTCAGCCGTCCGCGCGGAGCCGGATCGAGATCGACAGCGCGTGCGCGTCCAGCCCCTCGGCCTCGGCCAAACGCACCGCCGCCGGCCCGATGGCGGCCAGGCTCACGGCGTCGCAGGCGACGATCGAGGTGCGCTTCATGAAGTCGAGCACGGACAGTCCCGAGAAGAACCGGGCCGAGCGCGAGGTCGGCAGCACGTGGTTGGTCCCGGCGACGTAGTCGCCCACCGCCTCGGGCGTGTGCCGGCCCAGGAAGATCGCGCCCGCGTGCCGCACCCGCTCGGCCAGCGCGTCCGGGTCGGCGACCGCCAGCTCCAGATGCTCGGGCGCGATGCGGTCGACCAGCGCCGGCGCGTCGTCGAGCGTCTTCACCACGATCACCGCGCCCTCGTCCTCCCAGGCGCGGCGCGCGATCTCGGCGCGCGGCAGCCGCTGCAGGTGCATCTCCACCGCGCGCTCCACCGTCTCCGCGAAGCCCGCGTCGTCGGTGATCAGCACCGACTGCGACACCGGGTCGTGCTCGGCCTGGGACAGCAGGTCGGCGGCGATCCAGGCCGGGTCGTTCGCGCCGTCGGCGACCACGGTGATCTCCGACGGCCCCGCGATCAGGTCGATGCCCACCGCGCCGAACACCTGCCGCTTGGCCTCCGCCACATAGGCGTTGCCGGGGCCGACGATCTTGTCCACGGGCGCGATGGTCGCGGTGCCGTAGGCCAGCGCCGCCACCGCCTGCGCGCCGCCCACGGTGTAGACCTCGTCCACCCCCGCGATCCTGGCCGCCGCCAGCACCAGCGGGTTGAGGACGCCGTCGGGCGCCGGCACGGTCATCACCACGCGCTCGACGCCCGCGGTCTTGGCCGGCACCGCGTTCATCAGCACCGACGACGGGTAGGCCGCCGTGCCGCCGGGCACGTAGAGCCCCGCCGCGTCGACCGGCGTCCAGCGCGCGCCCAGGCGCACCCCCGCCGGGTCGATGTAGTCGCGCGCCGCCGGGATCTGCTCGCGGTGGTAGGCCGCGATGCGTGCCGCCGCCAGCTCGAGCGCGTCCAGCGTCTCGCGGTCGATCTCCTCCACCGCCGCCGCCAGCCGCTCGGGCGGCAGGCGCATGGTCTCGGGGGTCAACCGGACCCGGTCGAACTTCTCGGTCAGCTCGATGACGGCGGCGTCGCCGCGGGCGCGCACGTCGGCGACGATCTTGGCCACCGTCGCGCGCACGTCGTCCCCGGCCTCGCGCCGGCGGCCGACGAATTCGTCGAACGCCGCGGCGAAGCCGGCGTCGCCGGCGTCCAGCCTACGCGGCATCGTCCAGCTCCGTGACCGCGGCGCGGAAGCGGTCGACCCAGGCGTTGACCTCGTCGGGTCGGGTCTTGAGCGCCGCGCGGTTGACGATCAGGCGCGAAGTCACGTCCGCGATATGCTCGACCTCCACGAGCCCGTTGGCCTTCAGGGTCGAGCCGGTCTGCACCAGGTCGACGATGCGCCGGCACATCGAAAGCTTGGGCGCCAGCTCCATCGCGCCGTTGAGCTTGATCGTCTCGGCCTGCACGCCGCGCGCGGCGAAATGCTTGCGCGTCACCTCGGGATACTTGGTCGCGACCCGCACATGGCTCCACCG
>CAZMTC010000172.1:0-7462 GCA_964569105.1 uncultured Alphaproteobacteria bacterium
ATGATGTCCTTTCCTATGAAATGGATTATCCTGCCGTGCTTCCAGTAGTCATCCCGCCGCTGGTGGCGCAGCCATTGCTCGAGCCACAGGCCCGAGCCGTCGAGCCGCTCGAGCCACATCTCGCGCCAGCGCTCGCCGACCAGCTCCGGGTCCGGCGGGCAGGCGTTGAAGTCCATCATGGTCGAGGCCCAGGACAGGTTGTCCGACAACAGGCACCCGCCCATGTGATGGACGTCGTCGGCATAGCGGTCGTCGGTCGAGCACAGCGAGATCACGGCCTTGAGCTCGGGCGGTTGCAGCGCGGCGATCTGCAGGCCGTTGAAGCCGCCCCAGGATATGCCGATCATCCCGACCGAACCGTCGCACCAGGGCTGCTGAGCGATCCAGCGGATCACCTCGACGCCGTCGGCGAGCTCCTGCGGCAGGTACTCGTCGGTCAGCACGCCGTCGGATTCGCCGCTGCCGCGCAGGTCCACGCGCACCCCGGCATAGCCGTGGCCGGCGAAATAGCCGTGCGTCTGCACGTCGCGCGCGCCGGTCAGGTCGCGCTTGCGATACGGTATGAACTCGAGGATCGCGGGCACGGGCCCGCCGTCGGCCGGGCGCCAGATGCGCGCGCTCAGACGGCAGCCGTCCGCCAGTGTGATCCAGGTTTCCTCCTCGTGCACACGGTGAGGAAGCTCGTTGACGATCCGCATGCACGCTCTGCCTGTATCCGCCGTCATTCGGGCATCGGGGCCTCGACCGGCTCGACGTGGCTCTCCACCGCGCCGAACTCGAACTTCAGCCGCTGGAGTGTGCGCTTGTAGTTGCGCAACAGCGTCGAACGGTTCTTCGCGCCCATGAAGATGTAGGCGACTGCATAGCTGTAACTGTCCTGTTCCGGCAAGTCCGACAGCCGCATGCCTTCATGCACCTGCGGACGGATGATGGTGCCGGGGATGCGCGCCTCGATGTCGGCGATCTCCGCCTCGGTAGGCACGCGGCGCACCGTCGCGTCGGGCACGAAGACGCGGTAGAAGAACTTCCCCGCGATCGGATACGGCCCCTCGCGCGACGGCATGTCGGGGCGTCGGCCCAGGGCAAGGTCGACGGAGACCTGTTGGTTGGTGACCCCGTCGACCTTGGCGAACAGGTCGCAGTGCGACTGCGAGATCCGCGTGTTGATCTCGAGCAGCCAGATCCGGTCGGCCATCTCGTCCCAGAAGAACTCGATGTTGAATGCCGAGTTGTCGAAGCCGATATGCGCCATGACCTTCTGGGTCAGTTGGCGCATCTTGCGCTGCACCCGCGCTGGCAGCTTGGACGGGTACTGATAGCTGAAGAAGCTGATCACGCCGGGATAGCGGATCGAATCGACGATGCCGTAGGGCACTACCTCGCCCTGATAGACATAGCCCTCGACCGTGCACTGGTGGCCGCCGATGATCTCCTCGGCCATGCAGTAGCCGCCGGTGACCGTCGCCACCTCCTCGGGCAGCTCGGCATGGTCGAGCACGAAATCGAACGGCTCCGCGATCGAGCCGATCTCGGCGCGCAGCCGAGCGGTCGCCTGGGCGAAGTCGTGTGGGCTGTCGATGCGGAAGCCCAGCCGCGAGCCCGACGACTTGATCGGCTTGACGAAGAACGGGAAGCTCAGCCCCGCATCGGCGATCCTGGCCAGCGCGTCGTCGTCGAAGGGGTCGAAGGCCGTGAAGGCCGGGACGTGCTTGGGAATGGCCTCGCGCTGGACCAGCCGGCTCCAATACTTGTGCTCGCATTTGAGCAAACTCTCGAGCGTCGGCGACGTCGTGCCGAAACGGCTGCACAGGATCGGCAGCATGGTCGAGACCGGGAAGTCCATGTAGCCGACGATGGCGTCGACCGGCGGTCCCTCCGCGCGAATTTGCGCCTCGGCGCGCTGCAGCATGTCGGGAATAGGAAAATATTCGGTATCGTAAAGTTCAGAAGGATCTAAAATACCATAATATTCATGTTGCTCTTGGCCGCGAATGGACCTGAGCATATTCAGATTGAACTCATTGAGGCCTATTACAAATATTCTATTCATAGCACCATCCGCCGCCCGATCGGGATATTCTATTATATGATAGTGTCAATCGGGAGGATTTCAACACGGCCTTCGGCCTCGGCCAGCGCAACATCGCGCGCAGATCGCGGCAGTCGTGGCCGAGCGGGTGTCGTCGCGGTGGTTTCGACCGGCGTGCTCAGGCGGCGTCGAGGCCCATCTGCCAGAAGTCGATCTCGAGGCGGGTCGCCTCGCCGAAGGTGCGTGCCAGGCTCTCGCGCCGCGGCTCGGAACCACGGGCCCGGTAGAGCCGGTCGAGCGTGTCGATGACGTCGCGCGCCAGCTCCTGGTAGTCGCCGCCGGCGTACATCGCGATCCACTCGCGATAGGGGTTGCCCTCGACCTTGGTCTCGGGATCGGCGGCCAGCCGCGCGCCGATCTCGGCATAGCCGACCACGCACGGTGCGAGCGCCGCGTACAGGTCGAGCACGTCGCCCGCCATGCCGCGCTCGAGCACATAGCGGGTGTAGGCCATGGTCGGCGTCGCCTCGGGCAGCGCCGCCATCTCGTCCTCGCTCAGGCCCCAACCCGCGCAGAACTTCACGTGCAGCGCCATCTCGACGTCGAGCAGCGCCGAGACCGCCGCCGCCGCGGCGCGCATGTCCTCGAGCGTCTCGGACTTGTAGACCGCCAGCGCGTAGGCGCGCGCGAAGTGCTTGAGGAACAGGTAGTCCTGACCGAGATAGTGCTGGAACGCCGCCTCGGGCAGCGTGCCCTTGGCGAGCATCTCGACGAAGGGATGCTCGGTGTAGGCGCGCCAGTCCTCGAGATTGGCGTGCCGCATAAAGGCGTAGAGATCGCTCGCCGCGATCTTTTCGTCCAGCGTGCCGGCTACTTTCGCGTCCATTGTCCGGTCGTCTCCGCCTTTCACCCCATCATGTTGCCGACGGCCTCGGGCAGCCGCAGCTCGAGCCCGTCCATCGCGTCGTCGACGATGATCTGGCAAGCCAGACGCGAGGTGCGCGTGGGCGCCACGGCAAGGTCGAGCATGTCCTCCTCGTCCTCCGAGGGCTCGGGCAGCTTGGCGTACCAGCCCTCTTCGACGACGACATGGCAGGTCGAGCACGCCATGGCCCCCTCGCAGGCGCCCTCGATGTCGACGTCCGCGCGCCAGGCGGCGTCGAGCACGCGCTCGCCCCTGCGCGCCTCGACCTCGCGCCGCGAGCCGTCGCGCTCGATGAATGTGATGGTCGGCACCGCGTCGGCGACGTCACACGAAGAAGGACTCGCCGCAGCCGCAGCGCCCCTTCTCGTTCGGGTTCTTGAACACGAATCCCGAGTGGAACTTATCGTCGACATAGTCCATCTCGGAGCCGAACAGGTACATCACCGCGGTGGGGTCGATGAATATCCTGACGCCCTTGGCCTCGATCACGTCCTCGAGGTCGGTCTTCTCGTCGGCGTACTCGACCTCGTACATCATCCCCGAGCAGCCGCGTTCCTTGACGCTGACGCGCAGGCCCGCAACCGGCTTGTCCGCCTTCGCCATCAGCGTCTTGACCCTGTCGGCCGCCGTATCGGTGATCGAGATCAGGTTCTGTTCGCTCATCGGATGCTCCCACTCTCCAGGGTGCTCAAAACATGTCCAGCGCCAGCCGCGCTTCCTCGGTCATCTTGTCCATGGTCCAGGGCGGGTCCCACACCAGCTCGACCGTCACCTTGCCGATGCCCTCGACGCCGGCGACAGCCTCGGCCACCTGCTGCGGCATCATGCCCGCGACTGGGCAGGCCGGCGTGGTCAGCGTCATGGTCACCTTGACGTCGCCGTCGGCGGCGATGTCGAGCTCGTAGATCAGTCCCAGATCGTAGAGGTTAACCGGGATCTCGGGGTCGTAGACCGTGCGCAGCGCCTCGATGATGGCCTCCTCACCGGCCGGGCGCGTGCCCTCGGGCAGCGTCTCGCCGGCCTGGGCGACCATGTCCTCGCCGCCCGGAAGGAAGTCCTGAAGCGTCATGCCGTCGTCGTTCATCGCGCCGCCTCCTGCGTATCGATCGTGCGCTTGCCCAGCTTCTGGAGGTGCTTGAGCATCGCCATCATGCCGACCTGGCGCTGGGTGGTCAGCGCGCCGAGGTTGAGCCGGCGCACATGGTCCAGGTCGATCTTCTGCAGTTCCTCGCCGGTGAGGCCCGAGAAACTGTCGGTCATCATGGTGACCAGCCCCTTGACGATCACCGCGTCGCTGTCGCCGCGGAAATGATGCCGGCCGCGCTCGTCGACCTTGTCGACGATCCACACCTTGGACATGCAGCCGTGCATTTCGTTCTCCGGGGTCTTCCACTCCTCGGGGAACGGGTCGCTCCTGTGCCGCTTGGCGAGGTCGATGATGTACTCGAAGCGCATGTCCTCGTCGTCGATCGTCTCGAGCGCCTCGGCATACTCCTCGTATGTCTTCAGCTCCGGCATGATCCCCTAGCTCAGCATCGTCTTGGCGCGGGCGACGCCCCCGGCGAGGGCGTCGACCTCCTCGCGCGTGTTGTACAGGCCGAAGGAGGCGCGCACCGTTCCCGCCACGCCCAGCCGGTCCATCAAGGGCTCGGCACAATGCTGGCCGACGCGCACGGCGATCCCCGCGCGGTCCAATATGGTCGCCAGGTCGTAGGGGTGAACCCCGTCGACGTTGAACGACACGATGGCCGCCTTGCCCGGCGCGGTGCCGAACAGGCGCATGCCTTCGATCTCCTTGAGCCGCGCCATGGCGTACTCGCCCAACTCGGCCTCGTAGGCGCCGATGGCCTCGCGGCCGATCCCGTCCATGTAGTCGAGCGCCGCGCCCAGTCCGATCGCCTGGACGATCGGCGGCGTGCCGGCCTCGAAGCGGTGCGGCGCCTCCTTGAAGGTGGTCTTCTCGAAGGTCACCCGCTCGATCATCTCGCCGCCGCCACGGTAGGGCGGCATCGAGTTCATGAGATCCAGCTTGCCGTAGAGCACGCCCACACCCGAGGGCCCGTAGGTCTTGTGCCCGGTGAACACGTACCAGTCGGCGTCGATCGCCTGCACGTCGACCGGCAGATGCACCGCCGCCTGCGCGCCGTCGAACAGCACCTTGGCGCCGGCCTCGTGCGCCAGCCGCGCGATCTCCGCCGCCGGCGTCACCGTGCCCAGCACGTTCGAGCAATGGGTTATCGCCACCAGCTTGGTGCGCTCCGACAGCAGCGCCTCGAACGCGTCCATGTCGAGCGCGCCGTCGTCGGTGACCGGCGCCACCTTGAGGGCCACGCCCTTCTCGTCGCGCAGCATTTGCCAAGGCACAATGTTGGCGTGGTGCTCCATCTCGGAGATGACGATCTCGTCGCCCTCGCCAAGGTTGGTCCGGCCCCAGCTCGCCGCCACCAGGTTGACCGCGTCGGTGGCGTTGGCGGTGAAGACGATCTCGTCGTCGCTCCCGGCGTTGAGAAACCGCGCCACCGTGGTGCGCGCGTCCTCGTAGCGGTCGGTCGCCAGCGCGCTCAGGAAATGGGCGCCGCGGTGGACGTTCGAATACTCCTCGGCATAGGCGGTCCGGATGGCGTCCAGCACCGCCTGCGGCTTCTGCGCGCTGGCGCCGTTGTCCAGATAGACCAGCGGCCGGTCGTAGACCTTGCGCGCCAGGATCGGGAAGTCCGCCCGGATGCGCGCCACGTCGTAGCGAAAGTTGCGCCCTTCCGTGGCGGCCGGCGTCTTGGTCGCGGTCTCCGCGCTCATTGCCCGGGCTCCTGCGTCATCCACTCGGTGATGATGCGGCCCACCGGCTCGGCCAGCTCGCCCAACTCCGCGCCGTCGACGACCTCCTGCAGGAACGCCTCCACCAGCATCATGCGCGCCTGCCGCTCGGGAATGCCGCGGGCGCGCAGATAGAACATCTGGTCGGGGTCCAGTTCGCCCGCGGCTGCGCCGTGCGAGCACTTCACGTCGTCGGCGTAGATCTTGAGCTCGGGCTTGGTGTCGATCTCCGCGCCCTCCGAGAGCAGCAGCGTCTTGTTGAGCTGGTGCCCCTCGATGCGCCGGGCGTCGGGCCGCACCTCGATCCGGCCCTGGAACACCGCCCGCGCCTTGTCGTCCAGCACGCCCTTGTAGACCTCGTTGGAATGGGTCTCGGGGCGGAGGTGATCGATCACGGTCGTGTTGTCGATGTGCTGCTTGCCGCGGCCGAGATACGTACCGTCCAGGTTCGCCGTGGCGCCTTCCTCGCTCAGGGCCACATGCAACTCGTCGCGCGCCAGCGCGCCGCCGGTCTGCAGCACGAAGCTGTCCAGGCGCCCGTCGCGCGCCACGTCGGCGGCGGCGGCGGCGACATGCACGGCACCCGCGCCCTCGCGCTGGATCTTGACGCGCTTGAGATGCGCGCCCTCCTCGACCACCCATTCGGCGGCGTGGTTGGCGAAATAGCGCGCGTCGCCCAGCCCGACGTGATGCTCGATCACCGTCGCCCGGCTGCCAACCTCGGCGATCACCACGTGATGGGGATGGTAGGCCACCTCCGCGCGGCCGGTGGCCAGGAAGACCAGCTCGATGGGCCGCTCGACCGTCACCCCCGCGCCGATGCGCACCACCGCGCCGTCGGCGGTCAGCGCCGTGTTGAGCGCCGCCAGCGGCATCGCCTCGCCGCCCGCTGCGCCCAGCCGGCCCTCGACCAGCGCCGGCTCGTCGGCCAGGATCTGCGCCAGCCCGCGCACGGTCACGCCGGTGGGCAACGCCGCGATCTGCGACAGGTCATCCCGCAGGAAGCCGTCCACGAAGACAAGCCGTGCCGCCGGCTCGGCCGCCAGCGCCGGCACCTCGGCGATCGCTTCGGCCATCGGCTCGGCCGGCGCCAGATCGGCCTTCTCGAGCGGCCGCAGGTCGGTATATTTCCAGGCCTCGACCTTGCGCGTCGGCACGCCGGTCTCGGTGAACCGGCGCATCGCGTCGGCGCGCGCGGCTTCCAGCCATGCGACCCCGTCGCCGGGCAGCGCCTCGGGGCGCAGCATCTTGGCCAACGTCTCGGCTGCCGTGCTCATGGCTCAGGCCGCCTCCTCGGTGAACTCCGCGTAGCCGGTGCGCTCCAGCTCTTCGGCCAGCTCCTTGTCGCCGGTGCGCGCGATCCTGCCGCCCGCCAGCACATGGACGCGGTCGGGCACGACATAGTTCAGCAGGCGCTGGTAATGGGTGATCACCAGCATCGAGCGCTCGGGCGAGCGCAGCGCGTTGACCCCGTCGGCCACCACCTTGAGCGCGTCGATGTCGAGCCCGCTGTCGGTCTCGTCTAGCACCGCCAGCACCGGCTCCAGCAAGGCCATCTGCAGGATCTCGTTGCGTTTCTTCTCGCCGCCCGAGAAGCCGACGTTGACCGCGCGCTTGAGCATTGTGTCGTCGATGTTCAGCGTCCGCGCCTTCTCGCGCGCGAACTTGAGAAACTTCATGGCGTCGAGCTCCTC
>CAZMTC010000173.1:0-7413 GCA_964569105.1 uncultured Alphaproteobacteria bacterium
CGGCTGTTGAGGCGCCACAAATAGCGGTCCGGGCCGCCGCCGCCCGAGATGGAACCGTACATCACGCCGTAGGTCGCCTCCGCGTAGCGGATGATGCAGCGGCCGTTCGGCAGGGCGCGCTCGAGATAGCTCAACTCGACCAGACGGATGGTGTCGAGGTGCAGACCGCCGTCGCGGATGTCGACGCGGTAGCGCACCCAGCGGGCGGGGTGGCAGTCGGTCGCGGGCTCGTCCTCCACCGCGGCAACGGGCGGCGGCTCGTCCTCGGGCTCGTCGGGCTCGCCGTTGTGCGCGGCGATGGCGTCCTCGATGCGGCCGATAGCGGCGGCGGGGTTGCCGTCGCAGGTCTCCTGGCCGTCGGTGAAGGGAACGTAGCGCCAGGTCCGCGAGGCGGGATGGGCCGAGGCGGTCAGCAGGCCGCGGGCCACGTCGATGGCGGCGGCGAAAGCGGTGCCGCCATCGGGCGAAACGCCGTCGACGATGGCGCGGATCGCCTCGGGGTCGCGGGTGAAGGGCGCGGTGCGGATGTTGCCGCAGTCGTAGAACACGACCAGGCCGATCTCGACGTCGTCGTCGACATCGTCGAGCACCGCGTTGATGCCCGCCTTGGCGTTGGCCATGCGGCCGCCGTCGCCCATGCTGCCCGACGCGTCGAGCACGATGACCAGCGACAGGCCGGGCGCCGAGCCGAGCTCGTGCCAGGTGTCGGGCCCGCCCTCGCCGCTGTCGGTGCCGCCGCGCACGGGCTCCAGGTTGCGCCAGGGCTTCGCCGCCTCCGAGCCGATGAACGCCGCCGTGCGCGGGTCGGCGTCGAGCGCCCGGCCGGCCTGGTCCTGTGCCTCGATCACCACCGGGACCTCGCCGCCCGGCTCGCGCGTCACGGCTGCCAGGTCGAAGCGGCCGGCCCATTCGATCGCGCCGGGCGCGCCGCCCAAAGGCAGCTCCATCGTGACCGCCACGCCGCCGACCGTGACCCTGGGCGGGGCGAGGGTGGTGCCGCTCATGGTGAGAACGATGCGGCCCTCGCCCTCGTCGGGAACGTCGTCGCGCGTGGCGACGTCGAGCGTCCGGGCGGTATCGGTCACGGTGGCCAGGTCGGGGACCGCGCCGTAGTCCGGGCCGCCGGCCCATGCGGCCTCGTAGACGGTGTCGCCGTCGGCCTCGACGGAGACCGCTTGGACGAAGACGGGGACGACCCCGATCAGCGGTTCGTGGCTCACATCGGGCTGGTCGCCGTCGGTCGCGGGGTCGGCGTCGACGGCGAAGCCGCTCTTCGAGCGCGCCTGGATCGACAGGGGTCGGTAGCCCGTGATGGCGGCGAAGTCGGCGCCGTGGGGCAGGGTCGCGGTGCCGTTCCAGCGCGTGTCGTCGCCGGGGTCCCATGCGCCCGCGGCCGGGATCCCGGCGAGCGCGATCTCGGCCTGGGTGGCGGTGTCCATCGGGATGTCGAACGCGACCTCGATACGCGCCTCGCCGGGCTCGACGGGCCGGAGCACGCCGTTGGCGCCGTAGAGCAGGTGGCTGCCGTCGCGCACCGACACGGAGGCGATCTGCGGTCGCGTGTTGTCGAGCGTGAAGGTGAAGGTCTCGTCCACCGTCTCATCGCCGCCGCCCAGATTGAGCAGCGAGGTCAGCGTCACCTTGGCGCGGCATTGCCCGCCCGAATCGTTGCCGGGATCGACCTTGCCCTTGACGGTGTAGGCGTACCGGCCGGGCGTGTAATTGGCGGGCGCGGTATGGGCGGCGTCGACCGCAAGGCCGCCGTCGAGCGCGACGGCGTCGCCGCCGCACAGCAGTTCCACGTCGATCGTGCGCTCGCCGTCGCCGATGCCGCCGCGCGCATCGGCACCGGTATGAACCTTGCCGGTGGTCTTGATCGTGAACGCGAAGGCGTCGCCGTTTCGCCACCGGTCGGGCGTCGAGCGGGTGACCGGGTCGCCGCCGGTGAGGTTGACGGTGCGTTGCCGGAAGCCCTGGCCGGGCGGCGGATAGTCGGGGATCAGCCGCGGCGTCACCACCGCGCTCCAGCGCATCGAGCGGTAGCCGTCGAGCGGCCCCGCGTTGACCAGGCCGAGATAGCCATATTCGACGGCGCCGACAGTGTCGATGTCGGGCAGCTCGGCGAAGGCGCCGGAGCCGCCGCGCAGCAAGGTGAAGCCGTCGATGCGGTCGAAGCTGCCCTTGTCGCGGCTGGCGTAGAATCCGCCCGTGGGCAGGGTCTGACGCAGCGCATAGGCTTCCGTGCCGTCCTCGCCCTCGGCATGGAGGAACAGGGAGGGCTTCTCGGTCTGGCCGACGATGCCGTGGCTGGTGTCGACGCGAACCACGGCGTAGGCGAAGGGTTCGAGCTCCTTGTCGACCGCGATCCCGCGCATGCGCCGGATCCGCTCGGCGTCGCTGGCGGCGGGCGTGGCGTAGGCACGGTCGGGGTTGCGCGAGTAGTCTTCCGTCAGGCTGATGGCGTTGTAGAGGATGTGCCTGGTCAGGCCGGCGAAGTGGTCGTCGAAGAAGCCCAGGCGGTTGCCTTCGCCCGGCGCGCGGTCGCCGCGCTGGACCACGGTGGAGGCGGCGAACCAGCCGTAGAAATTGCGCCAGCGGTCCTGCCACGTACCGCCCGGGAAGCGCGCGGCGGAGATGCCGCCCGCCATGGCCTCGAACAGGTCGGCGGGGGCGAAGGCGCCCTGCTTGTAGCTGCGCACGATCAGCTCGGCGATGGCCTCGGGCTTGGGGCTGTCCGAGCCGCCCGCGGCCTGCTCGGCGTAGTACTTGAACAGGACGCTGCCGTGATAGGGGAAGCGGTTGAGCAGGTCGGTCTCGTTCTCGAAGAAGAAACTGGTCGATGTGTACTTGTTGACGGTGTCGGTCACGATACCGGCCGGCCGCGACGGGTCGCCCGCGACCCGGATCGGTTCGTCCTCCGACCAGTTGGCCGTGCCCTCCCACAGCAGCTTGCGCGGCTTCCCCTCTGCGCGCCGATAGGCGCCCGAGATCCAGCGCAGATGATCGTCCGGGCTGGCCGCCGCTGCGCGGACCAGGGCGTGCTGGGCGATGTGGAACAGCTCGTGGACCGTGGTGACGTCGAGGTCGCCGGGCCCCAGGTCGTGGCGGATGCGCATGTGCTGGTCGAAGTACTGGGTCCAGGCGAGCGCGGTCTGGCCGGCGGCGAAATAGCCGATGCCGACATCGATGGGCTGGTTCGGGGCGACCAGCGCGAAGCGCAGCCCGGCGCGCGACGCCATTGCGTTGAAATACGCCTCGGCGGCGAGCAGCACGTTGCGTACGCGCAGGATGCGGTTGGGGATGCGCAGCGTGAGCGCGACCGGCGCCCCGCTGGGTGCGGTCACGGTGGCGCGGTGGGCGGTGGCGCCGTCGGCGTGGACCGGCGAGGCGGCGTCGGACAGCAGGCGCGCCGGGATCAAGAAGCGAAACGTCTCGCCCTGCGCGAAGGTCACGTACCACACCGCGCCCCGGGTGCCCTCCGGCGTCAGGTCCTTGTAGGCGTCGGACGCCCAGCCCGGCGACAGTGCGCGCCCGGCGCTGGGAATGTCCGCCGGCGTGCCGACCCGGACCTCGTGGAGGGTGGCTGCGCCGGCCTGCGCCATCGCGCCGCCGGCGTGGAAGAGCGCCGCGCCGAGCAAGGCGACGGCGAGGCTAAGGGGCGCGGCGAAGCGGGACATCGAACGCGATCTCCTGGTCGGCCGATATCGTGGTCTGGGCGGTCCGGTAGCCGGGCACGTCGACCGTGACGCGCCAGCGGCCCGCGGGCAGGACGGCCGCGAATGCGCCGTCGGCGACGGCGGCGGGCACGGTCCGGACCGCATCCGGGGCGCCGAGCGGCTCGAAGCTGGCGTAGCCCGGGTGCAGCGCCTGCCAGAGCGCCTCGACGTCGGCGCCGGGCGGGCCGTCCGGGAACTGCAGCCGGCCCGTCGCCCGGACCGGCGCCAGGCCCGTCTCGGCCAGCGCCCGGGCACGCTCGCGCAGCCGGCGGGCCTGTTCGAGCCCGGGCATCGCCGCGAGCAGCGCGTCGAGCGCCTCGGCCGCGGCCGGATAGGGCCCCTCGCGCGCCAGGCGGCGCGCCTCGGTCCAGGCGGCCGCCAAATCGGTGCCGGAGACCGCGACGCGGCCGAAATTCGCCGCCGACAGGCGGGCATGGATGGTGACGCGCTCCCGGCCCAGCAGCATGAGGTCGGCCTCGCGCTGGATCGCCGCCTCTTCGGTCTGGTCGTCGGGGCCGGTGGCGGCCCGGATGGCGGCGACCAGCGCGGGGCGGTCGAGCGTGCGCTCGGCGGTGGCCAGGGCGACGAACTCGCCGGGCGCGACGCGGACCGTGGCGCGACCCGCTGCGATCGCGGCCACCGCGTTGTCGCCCAGGGTCAGCGTGTAGGGTATCGGCGGCGCCAGCCCGTCCTCGGGCGCGATCGGCTCGGCCACCGGGCCGGGCGGCGGCGCGAGCAGCCGCTTGGCGTCCGGGACGTCGCCATCGTGTGATAGCAGGTGATTGCGCAGGCGGAAGCCGAGCAGCGGCGCACCGGCCTGCGGTGCCGGCGCCCCGGCGCCGGAAGCCGGGTAGACGACGCGCCCCCGGGGGAAGTCGGCGACGACATAGCCCAGCGGCGCCTCGTCGCCGCGCAGCGCCGGCAGCGACCTGCCGTCGAGCGGCGCGATGTCGACCTCGTAGACCAGCTCGACGAAGACCGGATCGTCCTGGGCGACGGCCGCCGGCGCCAGCACCAGGGCGAGAACGGCCGCCAGATATCGGAATGTCGCCAAGGGCCCCTCCCGAGCCGCCGACGAAAGTATAGCTCAGAACGGACGGGAAGGCACCGCGCTTGCGCCTGGCGCCTTGCCCGCGCTTCGCGCCTGCGGTAAGCGGTGTGAACAGGAGATCGACATGCCCGACACGGCCCCCGCCATCACGCAGTACCATGTCGCGCTCGGCGACGTGCGCATCGGCAACGACCTGCCGCTGGCCATCGTCGCCGGCCCGTGCGCGCTGGAAAGCCGCCAGCACGCGCTCGAGATGTCGGCGGCGCTCAAGGAGATGGCCGACAGGCTCGGCGTGGGGCTCGTCTACAAGACCTCGTTCGACAAGGCCAACCGCACCTCGGTCGGCAGCGCGCGCGGCATCGGGCTCGACAAGGCGCTGCCGATTCTGGCGGAGGTGCGCGAGACCACGGGGTTGCCGGTGCTGACCGACGTGCACTCGGAGGAACAGTGCGCGCGGGCGGCCGAGGCGGCGGACGTGCTGCAGATCCCGGCCTTCCTGTGCCGTCAGACCGATCTGCTGCTGGCCGCGGCGGCGACGGGCAGGGCCGTCAACGTCAAGAAGGGCCAGTTCCTGGCGCCGTGGGACATGAAGAACGTGGTCGCCAAGCTGGTCGCCGGCGGCGCGCGCGACGTGCTGGTGACCGAGCGCGGCGTGTCCTTCGGCTACAACACGCTGGTCAGTGACATGCGCGCCCTGCCGATCCTGGCGGCCGACGGCTATCCGGTGGTGTTCGACGCGACCCATTCGGTGCAGCAGCCCGGCGGGCTGGGCGGCAAGTCCGGGGGCCAGCGCGAGTTCGTGTCCGTGCTGGCGCGGGCGGCGGTGTCCGTGGGCGTCGCCGCGGTGTTCATGGAGACGCACCAGGATCCGGACAATGCGCCTTCGGATGGCCCGAACATGGTTCATCTCAAGGACTTGCCGACACTGGTCGAGACACTGATGGAGTTCGATCGGCTCGCCAAGGCCAGGCCGGTTTCCCTGTGAGCGCGCTCACCCGCGGCCTCGCCGTCCTGGCGCTGGCCGCCGTGCTGCTCGCCGGCTGTGGCAACGGCGAGGGCGTGCTTTCCAAGTCGGACTACCGGCCTATCGACCTGTCGGCCCTGGCTGAGATGCCGCGCGGCGACAGTGCGGAGGCCGCGATGACAGCCCTGGTGGGCGAGGTCGAGGCGTTCGAGGAACTCAGCCACGGGGGCCAGGGCACGGCGCTGCGCGCGACGCAGCTCGATCCGGCCGACCCGTCGATCGCCGGGCGGCGCACCGCCGCGGTGATCTTGCCGCACGCAGATGGGCACTGGACGGTGACCTGGGCCGGAGTGCAGGTGAAGTGCTGGGACGACAGCGACCAATGGGTCGAGGGGCCGTGCGAATAAGGCCGTCAGCGCGCGCCGTCCGGGCCGCGGTCGCGGGAGAGGACGCGGGCCCGTGGCCCGGGTGCGCCGCCGCCTTGTCTCACCCCGAGGCGGACGCTAAGAGAGGGCCCGCCAACCCCGGCGGAGCGATCCCATGACCGACATCATCGACATCCACGCGCGCGAGATCCTGGACTCGCGCGGCAACCCGACCGTCGAGGTCGAGGTCGCGCTCGAGAGCGGCGCGCAGGGCCGCGCCGCGGTGCCCTCGGGCGCCTCGACCGGCCAGCATGAGGCCGTGGAGCTGCGCGACGGCGACAAGGACCGCTACGGCGGCAAGGGCGTGCGCCAGGCGATCGAGGCGGTGAACGGCGAGATTTTCGACGCGCTGTCGGGTCTGGACGCCGACGATCAGGTCGCTATCGACGAAGCGATGATCGAGCTCGACGGCACCGAGAACAAGGGCCGGCTGGGGGCCAACGCGATCCTGGGCGTGTCGCTGGCCGTCGCCAAGGCTGCGGCGGAGGAGGCTGGGCTGCCGCTCTACCGCTATGTCGGCGGCACGCAGGCCCGGCTGCTGCCGGTGCCGATGATGAACATCCTCAACGGCGGCGCGCACGCCGACAACCGGATCGACATCCAGGAGTTCATGATCATGCCGGTCGGCGCGCCGGACCTGGCCGAAGCGGTGCGCTGGGGCGCGGAGGTGTTCCACGCGCTCAAGGCCAGGCTCAAGGACGCCGGGCACAACACCAATGTGGGCGACGAGGGCGGCTTCGCGCCCGACCTCGAGGGCAGCCGCGAGGCCATGGACTTCATCATGGCCGCGATCGAGGCCACCGGCCGCAAGCCGGGCGAGGATGTGGTGCTGGCGCTCGACGCCGCGTCGACCGAGTTCTTCGAGGACGGCAAGTACCGCCTCGCGGGCGAGGGCAAGACGCTCGACGCGGACGGACTAGCCGGCTACTGGACCGAGCTGGTCGACGCCTATCCCATCGTCTCGATCGAGGACGGCGTGGCCGAGGACGACTGGGAGGGATGGAAGGCGCTGACCGAGGCGCTCGGGAGCAAGGTTCAGCTCGTCGGCGACGACCTGTTCGTGACCAACCCCGTGCGGCTGGCCGACGGAATCGAGAAAGGCGTCGCCAACTCGATCCTGGTGAAGGTCAACCAGATCGGCACGCTGACCGAGACGCTCGCCGCGGTCGAGATGGCGCACAAGGCGGGCTACACGGCGGTCATGTCGCACCGCTCGGGCGAGACCGAGGACGCGACCATCGCCGATCTCGCGGTCGC
>CAZMTC010000174.1:0-7412 GCA_964569105.1 uncultured Alphaproteobacteria bacterium
GCGGACGGTGGGGGTGGCGGTGACCGGTGCCGCGCAGGACGGTGTGTTCCGCTCGAAGGAGCTGGAGGACGCGCTGTCCGGTGACTGGTCGCCCGACGCCGCGGGCGCGGTGAAGCTCTCGGCGGACGGCATGAACGCCGACATCCACGGCAGTGCCGAGTATCGCGCGCATCTGGTCAGCGTCATGGCCAAGCGGGCGGTGGCGGCGGCCGAGTAGCCGCCGGGTGGCGACCCAAACACGGGAAGGGCCGGGGCAATGCCTCGGCCCTCTCTCGTTCGGGGCGGCCCCGGGCCGCCGCGGCATCCACGCTTTTGCGATTGTGCGGCCCCGCGGACCCATTACCTTGATGGGATGAGACGCTGGATTCGCCGCGCCGCTCGTGCGCTTGCCGTGCTGCTGGTGATCGTCGCCGTGGCCGCGGCCGCGCTGTGGTTCGGCCGGCACTGGGCCGCGGAGCGAGCCATCGTCGCGGCGCTCGACTCCCGCGGTATCGAGGCCGCGCTGACCGTCGAGACGGTGGACGAGAGCCACGCCGTCCTCACCGGCGTCACGATCGGCGCCGACCAGACGCTGCGTGCCGAGCGGATCGTCGCGACCTACGACATCGCGGCAGTCCAGGCGGGCCGCATCGACACGCTGGAACTCGATGGCGCCGTGCTGCGCATGCGCGTCGACGCCGGGGGTGCGTCGCTGGGCGAGCTCGACCCGCTGCTCGAGGGCGGCGGGGGCGACGCGGTGCCCCTGCCCCGCATCGCGCTGCGCGAGGCGCGACTCGAGCTCGATACGCCCGCCGGACCCGCAACGGTCGCGCTCGACGGCACGCTGACACCCGACGAGCGAGGCGGCTTTGCCGCGGCCGGTTCATCGCGGGTTCAGATGCCGCACCTCACCCTGGCCGCCGATTTGAAAGCCGAAGGGACGTTCACGGACATGGAGGCGCGGCTGACTATCACCGGCGGCCATGCGAGCTGGCCCGACGGCGCGCTCGACGCGCTGGGCGGCACCGCGCGGCTCGCGATCGCCGATGGTGTGCTGCTTTCGGCGCAGGCGGCGCTGAACGCGGGTACCGGTCACGCGGCAGGCATCCCGCTGAAGGGCGCGACCCTGTCCGCCGAGGCCGTGGCCGGCGGGCTCGAGGCAATACTGTTCGCCTCCAGCGCCGATGATGACGTTTTCGTGGAGGCGGCCCTCGATACGGACCTGGATGCAGTGCCCATGACCTTTACGAGCGACGGCGTGCTGAAATTGGCACGCACCAGCGAGCAGATGGCTGCTCTGGGCGTGCCGGAGATCGAGGAGGCCGAGGCACGCTGGACGATTGCAGGCAGCGGCAACCCGCAGGAGATCGAGGGCGAGCTGTCGATAGCGCTCGGCGCTGCGGCGCTACGGCTGCCTGGGGTCGAAGCGACGCGGCCCAGCGGTACCTATGGCGGGCGCTTTACCTGGCGCGGCGGGCGGCTGACCCTGCGCGCGGACGAGCCGGTCATGCTGCGGGTCCAGGACGCAGAGGTCGCCGGCATCGGCGCGCTGGACGCACCATTGGAGCTGGCGGCAAGCGAGTCGGGTGGCCCACTGATGACGGTCGATCCGAGCCGCGAAACGGCCCCGGTCGTGCTGGAGCTGCGCATCGCCGAAACGCCTTTCGCCCTCACTGCCGACCAGACCAGGATGCGCGGCACCTTGCCCGCCGTCACGCTGGCCGGAGCCGGCGGCACGCTCGCCGTCAACACCGAAGGCGGGCGCATCGATCTGCCCGAGAAAGCCATTGCGGTATCGACCATCGAAGCGAGCTACGACACCGGGTGGCGCCGGGGCGAGCTGCGCATCGGAATGGTGCGCGACCTGGTTGAGCCGGCCGCATTCGCGCCTATCGAAGTCACTGGCGAGATCGCTCGCGACGGGCTGGTGTGGATATTCGACGGCAACGCCTGGGCCGTCCGCGGCACGGTGGCCGCGCACATATCCGCGCGCCACGATCCGGAGTCCGGCCAAGGCGGGGTCGACTGGACCGTGCCGCGCTTGGCGTTCGCCCCTGGCAAGCTGCAGCCGAGCGACGTGGCGCCGGCGTTGGGGGACGTGATCGAGGACGCCGACGGTTCGCTGAGCATAAGCGGCTCGGTGCGCTGGGCCGAGGGGCCTACGCGAATTCGCTTCGCCGCCGACCTGGCCCAGACATCGCTCGACGCGGGCGGCGTACCGATGAAGGGAGCCTCTGGGACCATCCGCTACGACAACCTTGCCGCCGACCCGCCCTACGATACGCTGCGCGTCGACCACGCCATGCTGGGCATGCCGCTGACCAATACGACGATGGAGTGGCGGTTGATGCCCGATTTCAATATTCAGGCGCGGTCTCTTCGCGGCAGGTTCGCCGGCGGCCGTGTCTTTTCCGACGGTTTCACGATCGATCCCCGCGCCCAAGTGCAGGAGTTCGTCCTCGAGGTCGAGGGCGTGTCGATGAGCCAGGTGGTCGAAATCGCGGACGTGCCGGGATTGGCCGCCACGGGGACACTTTCGGGCCGAATTCCCGTAAGGATAGAGGACGGCGACGTAATCGTGCGCGGCGGCAGGCTGTCCTCGGCGGACGGGGGAACGCTGGCCTATACACCGGACGAGCCGCCCGCAGCGCTGACCGCGGACAACCAGGGCGTCGAGTTGATGATGCAGGCCTTCGAGAATTTCCGGTACGATGAGCTCACTGCCGAGATCGAGAAGCAACCCGGCGGCGAAACCCGGATCCTGCTGCATCTCGCGGGGCGCAATCCCGACGCGCTCGAGGGGCAACTCTTCAACTTCAACATCAACCTGTCGGGCAACGCGACCGAAATCATGAACTGCCTGTTCGCCGGCGAGTGCGGCGCGGGCGGCGGGCTGCGACTCGACCAATAGCATGCGACAATGCGGCATGATCCTGAGGCGAAGCGATATGAGCGACACCACACCCACGATCCGAATCGTCGGCGCGGCAGCAGCGGCTTTAGGCATCCTGGCCACAACGGCATGCCAGCCGACCGTCAAGCTGGAGGCGCCCGACGAGCCGATCACGATCAACCTCAATGTCCGCATCCAGATCGAGCGGGAGGTCGAGGACCTGATCAAGGAAGAGCGTCAGAAGTTCTGATGCCCGATACCATGAGGCAGGAGACGACGATGACCATTCGCAGACTGGCCGCCGCCTTCGTGGTGCTGCTCGGCATCGGGGGCATGACGGCCGCGCCGGCCCAGGCGATCGAGCTCGAGGCGGCGCTGCAGCAGGGCCTGGTGGGCGAGAAGCCCGACGGCTATCTGGGCGCGGTCCAGGGCGGAGCGTCGGCCGAGGTTCGGGCGTTGATCAAGGAGGTCAACGACTGGCGGCGCCAGCAATACCTCGACTTGGCCAACAAGCACGGCCAGACGCTCGCGGAGATCGAGCGGGTGGCCGGGCAGAAGCGCATGGAGGCTGCGCCGCCGGGCACCTACGTCTGGCGAAACGGTGGCTGGGTTCGGAAATAGCACCCTGGCCCCGGCGCAGCCGCGACCTATCTGAAGGGCCGTAGCCGGGACTGGTGTTCCCCTTGGCCCGATGCCTATGATCCGCGGCGCATCCCGGCGCGAAAGCGAGTTATGTCCACAACGACCAAGACCCTGCCCACCAATGTCGACGACACCGCCGCCTTGCTGCGGGGCGGCGACTACGTCGCCGACCGCTCCCTGGCGACGGCGGTGTTCCTGTCGCTTAAACTCGGCCGGCCGCTGTTCCTCGAGGGCGAGGCCGGCGTCGGCAAGACGGAGATCGCCAAGGTGCTGGCGGCGACGCTGGGCCGGCGCCTGATCCGGCTGCAGTGCTACGAGGGGCTGGATGTCGCCGCGGCGGTCTACGAGTGGAACTACTCACGCCAGATGATCGAGATCCGCCTGGCGGAGGCCGCCGGCAAGGCCGACCGCGAGTCGCTGGGCAAGTCGGTCTTCTCCGAGGAATTCCTGATCAAGCGGCCGCTGCTCCAGGCGCTGGAGGACGACGCGGCGGGCCCGCCCGTGCTCCTGATCGACGAGCTCGACCGCGCCGACGAACCCTTCGAGGCGTTCCTGCTCGAGGTGCTGTCCGACTTCCAGATCACCATCCCCGAAGTTGGCACGGTGGCGGCGAAGGAGCCACCGGTCGTAGTGGTGACGTCGAACCGCACCCGCGAGATCCACGACGCGCTCAAGCGGCGTTGCTTTTACTACTGGGTCCCCTACCCCACGGCGCAGCGCGAGCACGAGATCCTGACGCTCAAGGCGCCTGACGCGCGCGAGGATCTGTCGCGCCAAGTGGTGGCCTTCGTCCAGAAGCTGCGCGAGATGGACCTGTTCAAGTTGCCGGGCGTGGCCGAGACGATCGACTGGGCGCAGGCGCTGGTGCAGCTCGACGCCATCGAACTCGACCCGGAGACCGTGGACGCCACGCTTGGCACGCTGCTCAAGTACCAGGACGACATCCAGAAGGTGCAGGGCGACGAGGCGATCCGCATTCTCAACCAGGTCAAGGCCGAGGTCGCCGCCGCCGCCCGCCCGCATTGACGCCCGAGGCCACCACCATGGCCGAGCATCGCGCCGACCCCTTGGACATCGACGCCCGCGCCGGCGACGGCGCGTTGGCCGTCAACATCATGCACTTCGCCCGTGTCTTGCGCCGCGCAGGAATGCCGATCGGCACCGGGCTCGTGGTCGAAGCGGTCGAGGCGGTGCGCGCGGCGGGTGTCGAGAGCCGCGACGACTTCTACTGGACCCTGCACGCGGTGTTCGTCACCCGGCGCGACCAGCGCGAGCTGTTCGACCAGGCGTTCCACGTCTTCTGGCGCAATCCCAAACTGCTCGAGCGCATGATGTCGATGGCGTTGCCCACCGTGGAGACGCCGCGCGACGAGCAGGACGAGTTGAGCCGCCGCCTCGCCGAGGCGCTGATGCCGGGACAGGACGAGGGAAACGGCGAGGAGCCCGAGGAGGTCGAGATCGAGCTCGACGCGGTGCTCACCTACTCCGATCGCGAACTTCTGCACGAGATGGACTTCGAGAAGATGTCCACCGAAGAGATGCGCCGCGCCAAGGCGGTGATGGCCAATCTACGGCTGCCGATCATGGAAGTGCCGACCCGCCGGTTCCGCCCCGATTCGGATGGGAGTCGTATCGACATGCGGCGCACGCTGCGCGGCTCGCTGCGCTCGGGCGGGCACGACATTCCGCTGGCGCGCCGGCGGCGGCGCACGCGGCATCCGCCGCTGGTCATCCTGTGCGATATTTCGGGCTCGATGAGCCGCTATTCGCGCATGCTGCTGCACTTCATGCACGCGCTGACCAACGACCGCGACCGGGTGCACACCTTTCTGTTCGGCACACGGCTGACCAACATCACCCGGCACTTGCGCCAGCGCGATGTCGACGTGGCGATGGACAAGGTCGCGGTCGCGGCCGAGGATTGGTCGGGTGGCACCCGCATAGGCGCGACCCTGGCCGAGTTCAACAAGACCTGGTCGCGCCGCGTGCTCGGCCAGGGCGCGGTGGTCCTGCTGATCACCGACGGGCTCGACCGCGAGGGCGCCGAGGGGCTCGACGTCGAGATGGAGCGGCTGCACAAGTCCTGCCGACGGCTGATCTGGCTCAACCCGCTGCTCCGCTACGAGGGGTTCGAGCCGCGTTCGCAAGGCGTGCGTGCGATCCTGCCGCATGTGGACGACTTCCGCTCGGTGCACAATCTGGAGTCGCTGGAGCAACTGGCCGCGGCGCTGGCCACCGCCGGACCGCGACGCGAGGAGGGCGTGAGCAGATGGCTCAGAATGATGCACTGACCGCGGCACACGATGCCGAGGACGTGCTGGAGACCGCCGCCAAGTGGCGCGACGAGGGGCGCAAGGTGGCGCTCGCCACCGTTGTAAGCACCTGGGGCTCGGCGCCGCGGCGCCCGGGCAGCCAGCTCGCCGTTGACGAGGACGGCAATTTCGTCGGCTCGGTCTCGGGCGGCTGCGTCGAGGGCTCGGTGATCACCGAGGCGTTCAAGGTGATGAAGGACGGCAAGGGCCGGCTGCTCGATTTCGGCGTGAGTGACGAACAGGCCTGGCATGTCGGCCTCGCCTGCGGCGGCAAGCTCGAAGTGTTCCTCGAGCCCGTCGAATGAAGCGCATCGTCCTGGACGCAGCGCGCGCGGGGCGCGCGGGCAAGGGGCCCGTGGCTGTGGTCACCCACCTGGCGAGCGGGCGGCAAGCGGTCGTGGGGCCGGACGGCGCCGTGGGCGAGCTCGATCTGGGCGAGGACCAGCTCGCCGAGGTGCGCGCGGCGCTGCGCCACGACCGCAGCGGCACCATCGACACCGGCGACGAGCGGCTTTTCGTCCACGCGTACAACCCGCCGCTGCGGCTGATCCTGGTCGGCGCGGTCCATATCGCGCAGGCGCTGGCACCGATGGCGCGCATCGCGGGCTACGCCGTGACCGTGATCGACCCACGTGGCGCCTGGGCCACCAAGGACCGCTTTCCCGGCATCGCGCTGATCGACGACTGGCCCGACGAGGCGATGGAGGCGCTCGCGCCCGACAGCCGCACGGCCGTCGTCACCCTGACCCACGACCCCAAACTGGACGACCCGGCGATCGAGACCGCGCTGCGCTCGGAGGCGTTCTATGTTGGGGCGCTCGGCTCCAGGAAGACCCACGCCAACCGGCTGGAGCGGCTGCGCGCGCGGGGCTTCGACGACGAGACATTGGGACGCATCCACGGCCCGCTCGGCCTGCCGCTGGGCGGCCGCTCCCCCGGCGAGATCGCGATCGCCGCGCTGGCCCAGATCACTCAAGTGCTGCACAGGGACGCCGAATGAGATTCGGGCCCACCCCGCTGGACGAGGCCTTGGGCGCGATCTTGGCGCACAGCCAGCGCGCCGGCGAGGCCATGTTCAAGAAGGGCCGCGTGTTGAGCGCCGAGGATTTGGCGGCGCTGCGGGCGGCGGGGCTCGATGAGGTGGTGACGGCGCGGCTCGATCCCGGCGAACTGGACGAGAACGCGACTGCCGAGCGGCTGGCCGCCGTGCTCGCTGGTTCCGGGTTGACCGCGGGCCCGGCGGCCACAGGCCGCGTCAACCTGTTCGCCGACGCCGCGGGCCTGCCGCGCGTCGACAAGGCGGCGATCGACGCGGTCAACGCCGTCGACGAGGCGCTGACCGTCGCCACCGTGCCCGATCGCACGCGGGTCGAGGCAGGGCAGATCGTGGCAACCGTCAAGGTGATCACTTTCGGCCTGCCCGGCGAGACCGTGGATCGTGCCGTTGTGGCAGCCGGCGAGGAGCCGCTGTCGCTCGACCGCTTCGTGCCCCACAAGGTGGCCCTCCTGCAGACGCGCCAGGCAGACAACGAGTCGATGCCCAAGTCCGGTGTTCTGGACAAGACCGTCGCCGCCACCCGCGCCCG
>CAZMTC010000175.1:0-7288 GCA_964569105.1 uncultured Alphaproteobacteria bacterium
CGATCTCGGTCTGCATGTCGGCGAGCTTCTTCTGGATCAGCTGGTTGGCGGCCAGCGGCCGGCCGAACTGCTTGCGGTCGAGCGTGTACTGGCGCGCCGCGTGCCAGCAGAACTCGGCCGCGCCCAAGGCACCCCAGGCGATGCCGTAGCGCGCCCGGTTGAGGCAGCCGAAGGGGCCGGCGAGGCCGGCCACGTTGGGCAGCAGGTTCTCCTCGGGCACCTCGACGCCGTCCATGACGATCTCGCCGGTGATCGATGCGCGCAGCGAGAACTTGCCCTCGATCTTGGGGGCGGACAGGCCCTTCATGCCCTTCTCGAGCACGAAGCCGCGGATCACCCCGTCCTCGGTCTTGGCCCAGACGACGAACACGTCGGCGATCGGCGAGTTGGTGATCCACATCTTCGAGCCGTCGAGCCTGAAGCCGCCGTCGATCCTCTTGGCGCGGGTCTTCATGCCGCCGGGGTCGGAGCCTTGGTCGGGCTCGGTCAGGCCGAAGGCGCCGATCCACTCGCCCGAGGCGAGCTTGGGCAGGTACTTTTTCCGATGCTCCTCGGTGCCGTAGGCGTAGATCGGGAACATGACCAGCGAGGACTGCACCGACATCGCGGAGCGGTAGCCCGAATCGACACGCTCGATCTCACGCGCCACAAGGCCGTAGGAGACGTAGTTGGCGCCGGCGCCGCCATACTCCTCGGGGATGGTCGATCCCAGCAGGCCGAGCTCGCCCAGCTCGTTCATGATCTCGCGGTCGAAGTTCTCGTGCCGGTTGGCCTCCAGGATGCGCGGCATCAGCTTGTCCTGGGCGTAAGCGTGCGCCGCGTCGCGGATCATCCGCTCGTCCTCGGACAGCTCGGCGTCGAGGAACAGCGGGTCGTCCCACTGGAAGGTCCCGGGACTCGGCTTCTCCTTGGGGGTGCCCACCTCGGGCAGCTCGGTGGCGGCTTCGGCGCTGCTCATGGCTCTCTCCAACTCTCGAACGGCTCCCGGGGCTGCGACCCCGGCGCGATATTTCAAGTCTAAAATATTGGCCTTCTAAACTACCTTTCGCAGGTGCAGCATGCAAGGCGCATCATGCCGCATCTTCGGTGGCGGAGCCTTCGGGGCCGGTGATCTCGAGCATCTCCAAATCGTCCGAGCACGACGCCAGCACCCGGGTCGCGATTTTCGAGGAAGCCGCGCAGCCCGGGCGCGAAGGCCGCGTCGGCGGCACGGGCGAGTGAGAAATCGTTAACCACGGCATGGCTAAGCTCGGGCGTGGCGCGTGTCAGGGCGTGTCCTCCGGCTCTTCCGCCGGCAGTGTACTCCCGATGCCGCCTTGGAATCGACACCGGAGCCCGATCGAGCCATGCCCGGCCCCGTGCGCGAGGTCCTGTTCGAGTTCTATCAGGTCGGCAACGCCGTCAAGGTGTCCGCCGTCGACCCCGAGACCATGACCGAGGTTTCGATCGTCGGCGCCCCGTCCATGACCGAGGACATGCTCAAGCGCGCCGCGCTGCGCAAGCTCGATTACGTGCTGTCGCGGCGGCGCGGGTGATGGCCCGTCCGGAACGAGGCACGCCCGGCGCAGTGGGCGCCGGGCGCATTCCATGCTCGCAGGCGGCGTTTTCGCCGCGCGAGGCCTGCCGGCGGCTCAGCGCTTGGACGCGCCCGCCGAACCCTTGCGACCGAGGCCGATGCGCTTGGCGAACTCCGAGCGCTGCTTGGCGTAGTTGGGTGCCACCATCGGATAGTCCGGCGGGAGGCTCCACTTCGCCCGGTACTCCTCCGGCGTCATGTTGTAGTTGGTGCGAAGGTGCCGCTTGAGCATCTTCAGCTTCTTGCCGTCCTCGAGGCAGATGATGTAGTCGGGCGTCACCGATCGCCGGATCGGCACGGCCGGCTTGGGCGGCTCGGCGTCCCCGCCGGGCTTGCCGGAAAGATCGGCAAGCGACGAATATACCGTCTTGATCACTTCCGGAATCTGCGCGGCCGGCAGCATGTTGTTCCCGACATAGGCGGAAACGACCTCGGTCGTCATCCGCAACATGTCCTCGTTGGACATGCCCTTTTCTTCAGATTCGCTCATAGGTTCCACCGAGATTGATCCTCAGATTTTCGATTGCCAGATTCTGATCTGCTACTCAATGGTCAATTGACATATTGGTTGAGGACTGTCAACAGTGCCGTAGAGTATAATGCGGCTATTTTCTACGAATATTGCATCGCTGCCTGTGTCGGTTCGGCGGATTTCCTGCTCGAGTGTGCTCGGTGTATGGGTTGTCGATCCATCCCGCTCCGCGCCCTATGGTGGTTTTCGCTCGTATTTTGCCGGCCGCGCGGCCGGCGTTCCCGCGAGTCGGCGACCGCGGCGGCTCGGGCCGCCGCTTGCAGCGGACGCGCTGAGCCGTTATACGAAAACCTAGTGGCGCCCGGGGCGTGCAGCCCCATATCTGGCCACCGCGCGGCCTGATGCGCCGCGGCGCTCGAGCATCGAGGATACAGCGCCCATATGCCGGCGAAGCCCATTGCCATCGCCTCGGATCACGCGGGGTACGCGCTCAAGGCCGTGTTGGTGCGCGAGCTCAGCGAGCACGGCTACGACGTGCTCGACCTGGGCACTACCAACGGCACCGAGAGCGTCGACTACCCCGACTTCGCCGCCAAGGTGGTCGCCGCCATCGAGAACGGCGAGACCGACTTCGGCGTATTGGTTTGCGGCACCGGGCTCGGTATTTCTATGGCCGCCAACCGTCACCGCGCGGTGCGCGCCGCCCCGTGCCACGACGAGACCTCGGCCCGGCTCGCCAGGCTGCACAATGACGCCAACGTGCTGGCGCTGGGCGCTCGCCTGATCGGCGACGAGACCGCCCGCGACTGCCTCAGGGCGTTTTTGGAGACCGCGTTCGAGGGCGGCCGGCACGAGCGCCGCGTCGCCAAGATGTCCTGAACCCGAGGAACGGAGCCATATGTAATGTCCGTGCCCAATTCCGCACCGCCGAGAACCGACGCGGGCGGCTCGCTGCCGGAAGGCTTCTTCACGGCCGGCGTCGCCGAGACCGACCCTGCGCTCAAGGACGCGCTCGACGCCGAGCTGCGCCGGCAGCAGGAGCAGATCGAGCTGATCGCCTCGGAGAACATCGTCTCGCGCGCCGTGCTCGAAGCGCAGGGAACGGTGCTGACCAACAAGTATGCCGAGGGCTATCCCGGCCGGCGCTATTACGGCGGCTGCGAGCATGTCGACGTCGCCGAGCGCCTGGCGATCGAACGCGCGTGCCAGCTCTTCGGTTGCGGCTTCGCCAACGTCCAGCCGCATTCGGGCGCCCAGGCCAACGGCGCGGTCTACCTCGCGCTGCTCAAGCCGGGCGAGACGCTGATGGGCATGTCGCTCGCCGCCGGCGGGCACCTGACCCACGGCGCCAAGCCGTCGCTGTCGGGCAAGTGGTTCAACGCCGTGCAATACGGTGTGCGCGAGCAGGACGGACAGATCGACTATGACGCGCTCGCCGAGCTGGCCGCCGAGCACAGGCCCAAGCTGATCGTGGCCGGCGGCTCGGCGTACCCGCGGATCATCGATTTCGCCCGCTTCCGGGCCATCGCCGACAGCGTGGGCGCGTATCTCCTGGTCGACATGGCGCACTTCGCGGGCCTCGTGGCGACGGGCGTCCACCCGAGCCCGTTCCCGCACGCCCATGTGGTGACGACTACGACGCACAAGACCCTGCGCGGCCCGCGCGGCGGCATGATCCTGACCGACGACGCGGACCTGGCGAAGAAGATCGATTCGGCCGTCTTCCCCGGCCTGCAGGGCGGGCCGCTGATGCATGTCGTGGCCGCCAAGGCGGTGGCCTTCGGCGAGGCGCTCAAGCCCGACTTCCGCGATTACGCCAAGGCGGTGGTCGAGAACGCCCGGGTGCTCGCGGCCGAGCTGCAGAACCAGGGGCTCGACATCGTCTCGGGCGGCACCGACACGCACCTGATGCTGGTCGACCTGCGGCCCAAGGGCGTCACCGGCAAGGCGGCCGAGGCCAGCCTCGAGGCCGCCGGCATCACCGCCAACAAGAACGCCATCCCGTTCGACCCGGCGCCGCCGGCGGTGACCTCGGGCATCCGCCTGGGGACCCCCGCGGCCACCACGCGCGGCTTCGGCCCGGCCGAGTTCCGCCTGGTCGGCCAGCTCATCGGAGAGGTGCTCGACGGCCTGGTCGTCAACCCCGACGACAACAGCGCCGTCGAGGCCAAGGTGCATGAGCGGGTGGTCGAGCTGTGCCGGCGCTTTCCGGTCTACCCGGACGTCGGCTGACGGGAGAGCGCCGCCGTGCGATGCCCCTTTTGCGGACATGACGACACCCAGGTCCGGGACTCGCGTCCGACCGAAGACAACGCGGCCATCCGCCGCCGCCGGTTATGTCCGGAATGCGGCTCGCGGTTCACGACCTTCGAGCGGGTGCATCTGCGCGACCTGATGGTGGTCAAGAAGGACGGCAAGCGCGTGCCGTTCGACCGCGACAAGCTGATGCGCTCGATCGCGATCGCCTGCCGCAAGCGGCCGGTCGACGAGGAGCGCGTCGAGCGCGTGGTCAACGGCATCGTGCGCCGGCTCGAAAGCTCGGGCGAGACCGACATCCGCTCCGAGATCATCGGCCAGATGGTTATGGAGGCGCTCAAGGAGCTCGATCCGGTAGCCTATATCCGCTTCGCGTCGGTCTATCGCAACTTCCGCGAAGTGAAGGACTTCCAGGACTTCGTGGGCGCCTTGGGTGACGACGCGGCCGAGTGAGCAAACGGACCGGTCCCACATGCGCGCGGCGCTCGCGCTGGCGTGTCGAGGGCTGGGCAACGTCTGGCCCAACCCGGCCGTGGGCTGTGTACTGGTCAACGCCGGCCGGGTGGTCGGCCGCGGCTGGACCATGCCCGGCGGCCGGCCGCACGCCGAAACCGAGGCGCTGGCGCGCGCCGGCGCTGCGGCCGACGGCGCGACCGCTTATGTCAGCCTCGAGCCGTGCAGCCATCATGGCGAGACCCCGCCTTGCGCCGGGGCGCTGGCCGAGGCCGGTATCGCCCGCGCGGTGATCGCGGTCGAGGATCCCGACCCGCGGGTGCGCGGCGCCGGCATCGCCGCGCTGCGCGAGGCCGCAATTCCCGTCGAGGTGGGGTTGTGCGCCGACGAGGCGCGGGCGCTCAACGCCGGGTTCTTCCTGCGTGTTGTCGAGGGACGACCGCTGGTCACGCTCAAGCTCGCCACCACCCTCGACGGCCGCATCGCCACCCGTTCCGGCGAGAGCCGCTGGATCACGGGGTCCGAGGCGCGTCGCCACGCCCACATGCTGCGCGCGCGCCACGACGCGGTGATGGTGGGGCTGGGCACCGCGCAGGCCGACGATCCCGAACTGACCGTCCGCCTGCCCGGCATGCCGGCGCGGCCGCCGGTGCGCGTGGTCGCGGACAGCCACCTGGCGTTGCCGCTCGACGGCACGCTGGTTCGCACGGCGTCCGAGACGCCCCTGTGGGTGCTGTGCCGCGCGGGCGCCGACCGGGCGCGGATCAAGGCGCTCGAACGGGCGGGCGCCGAGGTGATCGCCCTCGATCCCGGCGCCGACAACCGGCCCGAGCCCGCCGATATGGTCGCGGCGCTCGCCGCGCGCGGCATCACCCGCGTGCTGGTCGAGGGCGGCTCGCACCTGGCCGCCGCCTTCCTGCGCTCGGGTCTGATCGACCGGGTCGCGTGGTTCCGCGCACCCTCGCTGATCGGCGGTGACGGCCTGCCGGCGGTGCAGGGGTTCGGGGTGGAGGCGCTGGCCGACGCGCCGGGCTTCGTACGCACCGGTCTCGCGCGTCTCGGTGCCGACATACTGGAAAGCCTCGACCGCGAGGCATAGGTTGAGCCCCGACATGTTCACCGGACTCATCACCGACCTCGGGCGGGTGCGCTCGGTCGAGCCCGCCGCCGGCGGCTCCGACGCGCGTTACGCCATCACCACCGGCTACGACACCGCCGGGCTTCCCATCGGTGCCTCGGTGTGCTGCTCGGGCGCCTGTCTGACCGTGGTCGACACCGGCGACGACTGGTTCGCGGTCGAGGTTTCGGCGGAGACGCTCGCGCGCACGACATTGGGCGGCTGGGAGGAGGGTACGCCGGTCAATCTGGAACGCTCGCTGCGCGTCGGAGACGAACTGGGCGGACATATGGTTACGGGCCATGTCGACGGACTCGCGACCCTGGCGGAGCGCCGGCCGGAGGGAGGCTCGGTGCGTCTCGTGTTCGAGCTGCCGGCACAGCTCGGGTCCTTTGTTGCACCCAAGGGCTCGGTGGCGCTCGACGGGGTGTCGCTTACCGTCAACGAAGTGGAGGATGCGCCCGGCGGTGCCGCGCGCTTCGGCATCAACGTCATCCCGCACACTCAGAATGTCACCACGCTGGGCGCCCTCCGCGAGGGCGGCTCGGTCAATGTGGAAGTGGATGTTCTGGCGCGTTACGTTGCGCGTCAACTCGGTAAGGACGCGCCGTGAGAGACCAGACGCACGAGAGCTACCTCTCATCGATCGAGGAAGTGGTCGAGGAGGCCCGCAACGGGCGCATGTTCATCCTGGTCGACGACGAGGACCGGGAGAACGAGGGCGACCTGATCATCCCCGGCCAGATGGCGACCCCCGAGGCGATCAACTTCATGGCCAAATACGGCCGCGGCTTGATCTGTCTGGCGTTGACGCAGGAGCGGGTCGCCGAGCTCGGCCTGCCGCTGATGGCGCAGAATAATCAGAGCCGGCACGAGACCGCCTTTACCGTCTCGATCGAGGCCAAGGAGGGCGTGACCACCGGGATCTCCGCTTCAGACCGTGCCCACACCGTCGCCGTCGCCATCGACCCGACCAAGGGCGCCGACGACATTGCCAGCCCCGGCCATGTGTTCCCGCTGGTGGCGCGGCCCGGCGGGGTGCTGGTGCGCGCGGGCCACACCGAGGCGGCGGTGGACGTGGCACGCCTCGCCGGGCTCAACCCGTCGGGCGTGATCTGCGAGATCATGAACGAGGACGGCTCGATGGCGCGGCTGCCGGACCTGGTCGCCTTCGCCCAGTATCACGGTCTGAAGATTGCCACCATCGCCGACCTGATCGCCTATCGCCGGCGCCACGATCGAATCGTCGAGCGCACGGTCGAAACCACCTTCGACAGCCGGTTCGGCGGCGAGTGGAAGACCTATGTCTACGTCAACCAGGTCGCTTATGCGGAGCATCTGGCACTGGTGAAGGGCGAGATCGATCCCGAAGAGCCCGCGCTGGTGCGCATGCACGCTCTGTCGGTGTTCCGCG
>CAZMTC010000176.1:0-7212 GCA_964569105.1 uncultured Alphaproteobacteria bacterium
CAGCTTGGCGCCGTCGGGGCCGTGGATCAGCGGGATGTGGGCGAAGACCGGCGGTTCCCAGCCCATGGCGCGGTAGATCAGGCACTGCCGAAAAGCGTTGGTCAGATGGTCGTCACCGCGGATGACGTGGGTGATGCCCATGTCGTGGTCGTCGACCACCACCGAGAGCATATAGGTGGGCGAGCCGTCGGCGCGCATCAGGATCATGTCGTCGAGTTGGGCGTTGGGCACCGTGACCCGGCCCTGCACGCGGTCCTCGATCACGGTCTCGCCTTCATCGCGCGGCGCCTTGATGCGGATGACCGGATCGATCCCTGGCGGCGCCTCGGACGGATCGCGGTCGCGCCAGCGGCCGTCGTAGATCACGGTCCGGCCATCGCGTCGCGCCGTCTCGCGCATCTCCTCCAGCTCCTGCTGGCTGGCGTAGCAGCGATAGGCTTGACCCTTCTCGAGCAGTTCATGTGCGACGTCTGCGTGGCGCTCGGCGCGCGCGGATTGGAACACCGTGTCGCCGTCCCAGTCGAGGCCCAGCCAGCGCAGACCGTCGACAATCGCGGCCTTGGCCTCCTCGGTCGAGCGCGCGCGGTCGGTATCCTCGACACGCAGCAGGAACCGGCCGCCGTGATGGCGCGCATAGAGCCAGTTGAACAGCGCCGTGCGGGCGCCGCCAATATGGAGGAACCCGGTGGGCGAGGGCGCAAATCGGGTGACAACCGTCATGGGCGCGCGTCGTCGTTTGGCTGGGGTGAGCGGGGCTGACTGTGTAGCATATCGTCCGATGCGGTACAGCCTGCCGGGGGCGGAGCCTTCGCGTGAGCATGACAAGCGTTGCGGCCCGGATTGCGGGCGACCTGAGGCTCCGCCTTGCCGAGGAGCGCGCCCGCTGGGTCCTGTGGGCGCCCGTCGCCGTGGGCCTCGGCGTCGTGGTCTACTTCGTGCTGCCGGCCGAGCCGCCCTGGTGGGTGGTTTGCTTCGCCGCGGTACCGATCGCCGCATTGGCGCCGCTGGCGCGCGGGCACACCGTCGCCAGGATCGCGCTCGCGGCGGTGGCGCTGGTGGCGCTGGGTTTCGGCGTCGCGCAATGGCGCACCCACTCGGTGGCCGCGCCGGTGATCGCGGATCGGACCGGCGTCGTGGAAGTGCGAGGGCGCGTCGTCCATGTCGACCTGCGCGAGGGCGCGCCGCGCGTCACCCTCGACCGGCTCACCATCGAGCGCATGCCGCCGGAGGCGACGCCCGAGCGTGTGCGCCTGCGGGTCGCGGCGGGCGACTGGCGGCCCGGCCAGGCGTTGCGGCTGCGCGCGGTGATCCTGCCGCCGCCGGGCCCCGCAGCCCCCGGGGCGTTCGACTTCCAGCGCATGGCTTGGTTCGACCGGCTGGGCGGGGTCGGCTACGCCGTGGCGCGGCCCGAGCCGTGCTGCGGGGAGATCGCCGATCCCGACGGCGCATGGCTCGCGCGCCTGCGCCAGGCGATCGCGCAACGCGTGCTCGACGCCCTGCCGGGCTCGGAAGGTGCGGTGGCCGCGGCACTGATGACCGGCGAGCGCGCCGCGATCCCCGAAGCGGTGCTCGACGACATGCGCGATTCGGGTCTCGCCCATCTGCTTGCCATTTCCGGCCTCCACATCGGCATGGTGGCCGGGCTGCTCTATTTTCTGGTCCGAGCCGCGCTTGCCCTGATCCCGCCTCTGGCGCTGGGTTACCCGATCAAGAAATGGGCCGCGGTCGCCGCATTGGCGGGTGGCGCCTTCTATCTGGCCGTCTCGGGCGGGACGGTGCCCACGCAGCGCGCCTTCCTGATGTTCGCGCTGATCATGCTCGGCGTGTTTCTTGACCGCCGTCCGATCTCGATGCGGCTCGTCGCCTGGGCGGCGCTGGTGGTGCTGGTGATCGCCCCCGAGAGCTTGCTCGGACCCAGTTTCCAGATGTCCTTCGCTGCGGTCACCGCGTTGGTCGCCGTCTACGAGTTGCTGGGTACGCGCGTCGCCCGGGCGATGGGTCGTGGGTTGCTGGCGCGCGGTGCGGGCTATCTGGGGGGCATCCTGCTGTCCACGATCGTGGCCACCGCGGCCACCGCGCCCTTCGCGATCTATCATTTCAACCGGCTGGCGCTGTTCGGCCTCGCCGCCAACATGGTCGCGGTGCCGCTGATGGGGCTTTGGATCATGCCTTGGGCCATCGCGGCATTCCTGCTGATGCCGCTGGGGCTCGAGGCTCTCGCGCTCGAGCCGATGGGCTGGGGCCTTTCGGCGATGCTGGATACCGCGAGCAGGGTGGCATCGTGGCCCGGTGCGGTTTCGGTCATCCCGGCGATGGCGCCCTGGGTACTCGGTCTCGCCGCGCTGGGCGGAATCTGGCTGTGCCTGTGGCGCGGGCGCTGGCGCCTGGCCGGAGCGGCAGGCATGGCGCTGAGCTTCGTCGCGCTGCCGCTCACGCCGCCGCCGCACGTCCTGATCACCGGCGACGCGGGACTGGTCGCGGTGCGCGACACCGCCGGCGGGCTGATGTTTTCCTCGCCGCGGGCGAAGGAGTTCGCCGCCGACATCTGGCTGCGCCGGGCCGGCGAGGAGCGGCGCGGGCCGTGGCCGCGGGAGGGCACGAGTGCCGATGGTTCGCTGCGCTGCGACGCACTCGGCTGCCTCTACCGTGCGGAAGGACAGATCGTGGCGATCGTGCGCGATCCCCGCGCGCTCGCCGAGGACTGCCCACTGGCCGTCGCCGTGGTCAGCCTCGAGCCTGTGCGTGGCGGCTGCGCGGGCCCCTCGGTGATCGTCGATCGCTTCGACCTCTGGCGCGAGGGCAGCCACGCGCTATGGCTGTCGTCGGGAGGCGTCCACGTTCTGTCCGCCGCGGGCGCCCGGGGCGACCGTCCCTGGGTTCTGACGCGCGGGCGGGATGATTGACGGGCGGTCTTCGCTAGAACTGACGCAACAGCCCGACCAGCTTGCCCTGAATCTTCACCTGCTCGGGGCGGAAGATGCGGGTCTCGTACTTCTTGTTGGCCGGCTCGAGCGCGATGGCCGCGCCCTTGCGGCGCAGGCGCTTGAGTGTGACCTCTTCACCTTCGATCAGCGCCACGACAATGGTGCCGTTGTCGGCGGTGTCGCAGTGCTGGATGATCACCGTGTCGCCGTCGAGGATGCCGGCCTCGACCATCGAATCGCCTTCGACCGTGAGCGCGAAATGGTCGCCGCGCCCGACCATCGAATGCGGCACGTCCACCATGTTCGAGGTATCGCGTAACGCCTCGATCGGCGTGCCGGCTGCGATCTTGCCGTAGAGCGGCATCTGTACCGTGTCGCCGCCGTCGACGACAGGCTTGCCCGGCAGGCCACCGGAGAAGTCGCCGTGGATGACGTTGGGGGCGAACCCGCCGTCCTCCTTGGCGCCCCGTTCCGAGTCGATCGCGGCATCGTTGGGCAGGCGTAGCACTTCGAGCGCGCGGGCCCGATGGCGCAGACGCCGGATGAAGCCGCGCTCTTCCAGACCCGTGATCAGCCGATGGATTCCCGACTTCGACTTCAGGTCCAGCGCGTCCTTCATCTCGTCGAAGGACGGCGAGACGCCGTGCTGATTCAGATAATCGTTGATATAGACCAGCAGCTCGAACTGCTTGCGCGTCAGCATGTTGCTCGCCCCTCCGCGGCTCTGTACCGGCGCACAGCATTCATGTGCGCACTCGGAACAAAGAGGAAACCATTTGCGTGTTCTAGTTTAGTTCTTTAGGGGGGTCAAGCGGATTATGGCACCTTTGACCTCATATCCCGTCCAGCGGGATCACGTCGATCGGATCGCCGGCGCGCGCGGGCGGCGCATTGGGCGGGCGGATGGCAAGGGCGTCGGCGCGTGCCAGCGTGGCCATCATCGAGCTGTCCTGCCGGTCGAAGGGCATGGCGACCAGTGCGCCGTCGGCCCGTCGCTCGAGCCCGCTGCGCATATAGTCCTCCCGCTGGTCGTTGGCCGGCAGGTCGCGGCCCAGTTCCGCGGGGACGGCGTGCGGACTGCCCGCCGGCAGCCCCAACAAGCGTTCCAGGATCGGGCCCAGGAACAGCACCGCGCACACCACGGTCGACACTGGGTTGCCCGGGAGCCCCAGCAAGGGCACATCGCGCCAGCGGCCGAACATCAGCGGCTTTCCCGGCCGCATGGCGATCTTCCAGAAGTCCAGCTCGAACCCCACCTCGCCCAGCGCATCGGCAACGATGTCGTGCTGGCCCACCGAGACCCCGCCGGTCGTCACCAGCAGGTCGGCGCCCGCCGCGCCCGCCACCATCCGGTGCAAAGCTTCCGGTCTGTCCGGTGCGATCCCCAGATTGCGCGGCAGGCCTCCCATCGCCGTGACGAAGGCGGCCAGCGCGTGGGTGTTCGAGCTGACGAGCTGGTCGCGGCCCACAGGGTCGCCGGGCATCACCACTTCGTCGCCGGTCGCCAGGAGCGCCACAACCGGGCGGCGGTGGACGCTCAGCCACGGCCGGTTCATCGCAGCCGCCAGGCCCAACTCGCGCGCGCCCAGCCGCACCCCGGCGTCGAGCAGCGACTGGCCCTCGGCGAAGTCGAGCCCCGCCGGCCGCACGAAGGCGCCGGCCTTGGCGGCCTGGTTGATCGTGATCCGCTCGCCCTCGGCCTTGGTGTTCTCCTGCATCACGACGGTATCCGCGCCCGCGGGCACGGGCGCGCCGGTGAAGATGCGCACCGTCTCGCCGGGGCCCACCGTGCCATCGAAGCTGTGGCCGGCGGGCGCCGTGCCGATCTGCCGCAGCGTGACCGGCGCCTGCGCCACGTCCTCGCCGCGCACGGCGTAGCCGTCCATCGCCGAGACGTCGCTCGCCGGCTGGGTGCGGCGCGAGACCAGCGCCTCGGCGAGGACACGCCCGGTGCCTTCGGCCAAGCTCACGGTTTCGAGGGGCAGCGGCGCGAACCGGTCGAGAATCTTGGCGCGGGCGTCGGCGACTGGGAGCATGGGCGGGGGCGTTTCGTTCGGATGGCCGGCTACTGTAGTCTTCCCTCGGCGCACGGCAAAGAGGCAGCGACATGGCGGCGATACCGTTCTGCATCGAGGTGCTCGATCATGTCGTGCTGCGCGTGCGCGACATGGACGCGGCGCTCGCCTTCTACCGCGATGTGCTCGGCTGCATCGAGGAGCGTCGCATCGACGGCATCGGCCTGGTCCAACTCCGCGCCGGCAACGCGCTCATCGACCTCGCCGACCTTTCGGGCGAGCTCGGTCGACAGGGAGGGGCCGGCCCGGGAGAGGAGGGGCGCAACATGGAGCATTTCTGCCTGCGCATCGACCCGTTCGACGCCGAGGTGATCGCCGCCCATCTGCGCGCCCACGGCGTCGAGCCGGGCGAGGTGGCGACGCGGTACGGCGCCGACGGATTCGGCCCGTCTATGTACATTCGCGACCCCGACGGCAATACGGTGGAGATCAAGGGGCCGCCGAAACCCGAGTGATCGGCCACCGCCCGGGCGTGGCACGCCGGCCGCCTATTGCGTGTCCGCCAAGTGACGGGCCCGGCCCAGCAGCCGACGGTAGGCGGATTGGTCGCGAATCAGGTCGGTGGCGCGGGCCGCACCCTCGGGTGACCAGTGCCCGTCGCAGGGATTGTACAGTGCGGCCATGTCTTCGACGCGGGCAAAGCCCGGCAGCAGGTCGACGAAGGCGACGTTGTCGTGTCTGGCCGCGATGCCCTGCAGCAGCATACTCGCCGGCGGCTGTCCTTGCCGGCGATACCGCTCCACGTCCGACGGGCGCGGGATCGCGACGATCAGCACGGGCCGGTCTCCGGTCGCCTCGACGAGTTGGTTCATCACCCATTCGAAGCGCCGCGCCTGCTCCGGCGTGTAGTCGTAGTAGCCGGAATAGCTGCCCATCCCGGGCAACGACGTCTGCGATTCGGCTGTGCCGAGAACGTGGGCGATCCAGCCCTGGAAATAGTCGATGGCCCCGGCGGTGTAGGTGAAGCTGCGTATGACGTTTCGCGTGCCGCGGATGACCGCGTCGTAGCGGTCGCGGCTCGATGGACCCAGAGCGTCCTCGTGCAGATAGCCCAGACGATATCCCCCGCCGTCGGCCTCGAAGAAGTACGGCCGGTAGCGCTCCCTGCCGGATCGCCGCCAGAAAACGGGATCGTCGTCGGTGAAATCGTTGTCGGGCAGGATGTTGATCATCACACCCGTATGGTCGAACCGCTGGACCAGATTCCGGTACTGCACAAGGTACTGCGTCGGCCCGAAATTGCCCGATGTCCCGAAGTTGAGGTGGGGCACGCCGGTCGCCGCCTCCAGGCGGTCGGACACGCGGTCGGCCCGGGGCAGGCCGTAGCCCTCGACGAAGGAGTCGCCGAGCATGGCGATGCGCGGCCCGTCGGCGTCGAGGGGGCGTGGCCGGTCGCGCATGCCGTGCGCGTTGGCGCGGTATTCCAGGTTGTAGCAGGCGTTGATGTGCGTGTGGCGCGAATGCGGCGCGTGCCAGACGCCGAAATCCGGGTTTATGTCCGCCCAGAAGGGTCGGAAGCTCGGCCAGCGATAGGTCGGCATGTCCGAGGGGATGAGCCCCATATGCGCCGCCGCCGCGCTCAGCAGCTCGAGCGTCACCATGCAGACGAGAAGCACCGCCCCCGCACCGCCGAGCAGTCGACCGACCGTCCGCGCTATCGACTTTGGCAAGGGATCCCCTTCCGACAGGCTTCGAACTGTCCGCGCGACGGCCCGGCCCGCACGCGGGCGCGCGACCGCAACGTATGCCGTGCCCACTTGATCCGGGGGTGCGGCCTACTTCATTTTTGCTATGGTGCCAATCGGAAAGGTTCTAGCCAGGGAACGCCATGCGCGAAGCGAAGTTCCATATCGGACAGGTGGTGAAGCACCGCTTTTATCCGTTCCGCGGCGTCATCTTCGACGTCGACCCGGTGTTCGCCAACACCGAGGAATGGTGGTTGTCGATCCCCGAGGAGATCCGGCCGCGTAAGGACCAGCCCTACTACCATCTGCTGGCCGAGAACGAGGAGACCACCTACACCGCCTACGTTTCCGAGCAGAACCTGCTCGAGGACGACACCGGCAAGCCGATTTCCCACCCGCAGGTGACCGAGCTGTTCGCCGGCATGGAAGGCGGCCGCTACGTCCCGCGGCACCTGCAGGCGAACTGAAGGGGGACAACTGTCGCAGACCCTCTCCGACGCGGCGATGATGGCGGCGAGGCCGGATCGG
>CAZMTC010000177.1:0-2508 GCA_964569105.1 uncultured Alphaproteobacteria bacterium
CGCTGGCGATGATCGGCAACACGCCGATGGTCGAGTTCGCCAATCTCGACACCGGCCCCTGCCGATTGTTCGCCAAGCTCGAGAACCAGAATCCGGGCGGCTCGATCAAGGACCGGATCGGCCTGTCCATGATCGAGGCGGCCGAGCGGGACGGGCGGCTCGCGCCCGGCGGCACGCTGATCGAGGCCACGGCGGGAAACACCGGGTTGGGCCTGGCGCTGGTCGCGGCACGGAAGGGTTACCGCCTGGTCATCGTGATGCCCGACAAAATGAGCCAGGAGAAAGTGTTCCACCTGCGCGCGCTCGGCGCCGAGGTGCGCACGACCCGCTCCGACGTCGGCAAGGGCCATCCCGAGTACTACCAGGACTATGCCGAGCGGCTGGCGAAAAAGAACGGCTGGTACTTCGTCAACCAGTTCGCCAACCCGGCCAATCCCGAGGCGCACGAGCACGGCACCGGCCCCGAGATCTGGGGGCAGATGGAACATGACGTCGATGCCGTGGTATGCGGTGTGGGCTCGGGCGGCACCATCACCGGGCTGGGCCGATATTTCGCACGCGTCTCGCCCGAGACTCGGATGATTCTGGCCGACCCCGAGGGCTCGGTGCTGGCCGAATATGTCGAGACCGGCAAGCTGCCCGACCATGTCGGATCCTGGATGGTCGAGGGCATCGGCGAGGACTTCATCCCGCCGGTCTCCGACCTGTCCTTCGCCAAGGCGGCGATCACGGTGCCCGACGCCGAGGCGTTCGAGACCGCCCGCGAGGTGCTGCGCCGCGAGGGCATCATCGCCGGTTCGTCCTCGGGCACGCTGATTGCGGCCGCGCTACGCTGGTGCCGGGCGCAGACCGAGCCCAAGCGGGTCGTCACCTTCGTGTGCGACAGCGGCAACAAGTATCTCTCGAAAATGTACAACGACTACTGGATGATCGATCAGGGGTTCATCCGGCGCGAAACCAAGGGTGACCTGCGCGACCTGATCGCGCGCCGCCATACCGAGCAGGCCACAATCGTGGCCGGCCCCGACGAAACCCTGCTGCGGGCGTATTCGCGCATGAAGCTTTACGACGTCTCGCAGTTGCCCGTGATCGAGGGCGACCGGATCGTCGGCATCATCGACGAATCGGACGTGCTGCTCCACGTCGTGGGGGACGAGAGCCGGTTCAAGGACCCCGTCCGCACCGCCATGACCGAGCAGGTAGAGACCGTGCCCGCGACTGTGCCCGTGGAGGAGTTGATGCCGATCTTCGAAGCCGGCCGGGTCGCCGTAGTGGTCGACGAGGGCGGCGCGTTCCAGGGGCTGATCACGCGGATCGACCTGCTCAACTACCTGCGCCGAAAGCTGCGCTGATGGCCGGGCACTCGCGCAACCGCGGCTTCGATACCCGCGCCATCCACGCGGGGCAGGAGCCCGATCCGTCGACCGGCGCCATCATGACGCCGATCTATGCCAACTCGACCTACGTCCAGGAAAGCCCGGGTGTCCACAAGGGCTACGAATACTCGCGTTCGCAGAACCCCACACGCATGGCCTACGAACGCTGCGTCGCCGACCTCGAGGGCGGCCGCGCCGGCTTCGCCTTCGCCTCGGGCATGGCCGCCTCGGCCACGGTGCTGGAGCTGCTCGACGCCGGCGATAACGTGGTCGCGATGGACGACCTGTACGGCGGCACCTACCGGCTGTTCGAGAACGTCCGCAGGCGCTCGGCCGGGCTGCGGTTCGACTTGATCGACCTGTCGAAGCCCGGCGCGCTCGAGGCCGCGATCAGGCCCGAGACGAAGATGATCTGGGTCGAGAGCCCGACCAACCCGCTGCTCAAGCTGGTCGACCTGGCCGCCGTGGCCGAGATCGGCCGCAAGCACGGCTGCCTGACCGTGGTCGACAACACCTTCGCCACGCCCTGGGCGCAACGGCCGATCGAGCTGGGCTGCGACATCGTCGTCCACTCGGCGACCAAGTATCTGGGCGGCCATTCGGACGTGGTGAACGGCATCGCCGTGGTCGGTGCGGACGCCGATGTCGCCCAGCGGCTGGGCTATCTGCAGAACGCGGTCGGCGGCGTCGCCGGGCCGTTCGACAGCTTCCTCGCCCTGCGCGGCGTCAAGACGCTGCATCTGCGCATGGAGCGACACAACGCCAACGCCATGGCGGTGGCCGAATTCCTGGCCGGCCACCCGAAAATCCAGACGGTATGGTATCCCGGCCTCTCCAGCCACCCGCAGCACGACCTCGCCACGCGCCAGATGCGCGGCTTCGGCGGCATGGTCACCGCCATCCACAAGGGCGGGCTCGACGAAACCCGCAAGTTCCTCGAGCGCTGTGAGATCTTCTCGCTGGCCGAGAGCCTGGGCGGAGTGGAAAGCCTGATCGGACACCCGGCCCTTCAGACCCACACGGCCGTGGACCCGGACCGGCGCCGGGCCATGGGCATCACCGACGGCCTGGTCCGGCTCTCCGTGGGGATCGAGGACGTCCGGGATCTCATCGAGGACGTGAGCCAGGCCCT
>CAZMTC010000177.1:2518-7201 GCA_964569105.1 uncultured Alphaproteobacteria bacterium
GGGCGGCGTCGAGAGCCTGATCGAGCACCCCGCGATCATGACCCACGCCTCGATCCCGCCCGAGATCCGCGCGGAACTGGGCATTTCCGATGGCCTGGTGCGCCTGTCCGTAGGCATCGAGGACCGGGACGACCTGATCGCGGATTTGGAGGAGGCGCTGGGGTGAGCGTCCGAGGGGTCGGTGCATCCGCCTACTCGAACTCCCCGATCCGCCCGAAGCGGCCGCGGAAGTAGAGCAGCGGCTCGCCGTCCGAGGCGTAGTCGAGGCGCGCGACCTTGCCGACCAGGATGATGTGGTCGCCGGCGTCGTGGATTGCGTCGGTATCGCACTCGACCACCGCCAGGCAGCCCTCGATGACCGGCACCCTGCCCTGCCCCTCGTGGTAGGCGATGCCGTTCCATTTGTCCTCGCCCACCTTGGCGAAGCGCAGGGCGATCTCGCGCTGGTCGGCGCGCAGCATGTTGACCGCGAAATGGCCGCCGCGCTGGAACGCCGGCAAGCTCAGCGAGCGCCGGTCGAGGCAGAACAGCACCAAGGGCGGGTCGAGCGATACCGACGAGAACGAGTTGACGGTGAGCCCCGCGGGTCCGTGCTCAGGGTCCCAGGTCGTCACCACCGTGACGCCGGTGGCGAAGCAGCCCATGGCGCGGCGAAAGTCGTCGTCGGAAGTAGCCATCGCGGTCGTTGCGTCCCCCTTTCGGATACCCGCGGTCGCGGGCGACGCCAACTCCTACCCTCCCGGCCACCGAGCGTCAAAGGCGCGGGACGCCGTGTACGGCGCCCGGACACGTTAGGAGCGCTTTAACCAAATGTGGGCCATTTTCGCCGACCGAGGGCCGGGTGTCCCGGAAACCCGCACGGAAGCGCGCGCATGTTTTTCATCGTCGGCATCGTCATAGTACTGTTCAGCGTGCTGGGCGGCTACGCGGCCTTGGGCGGGCATCTCGGAGTGCTGTGGCAGCCCTTCGAGGTGGTGATCATCTGCGGTGCGGCGCTGGGCGCCTTCATCATCGCCAACCCGAAATCGGTGCTGGTGCGCTCCCTCAAGGCGATGGGCGTGGTGATGCGTGGCAGCCCCTACACCAAGAAGAGCTACCTGGATCTACTATCGCTGCAGTATGCGCTGTTCAAGCTGGCCAAGTCGAAAGGCATGCTGGCGCTGGAGCAGCACCTGGAGAACCCGAAGGAAAGCGCCCTGTTCCAAGCCTACCCGGGCGTGCTGCGCAACACGCACGCCCTGACCTTCCTGTGCGACTATCTGCGGCTGTTGACGCTGGGCACCGAGAGCCCGCACGAGCTCGAACAGCTCATGGACGAGGAGATCGAGACCCATCATCACGAACAGATGCAGATCTCGCATGCGATCCAGACCGTCGCGGACGGGCTGCCGGCGCTGGGCATCGTCGCGGCCGTGCTGGGCGTCATCAAGACCATGGGCTCGATCACCGAGCCGCCCGAGGTGTTGGGCAAGCTGATCGGCGGCGCGCTGGTCGGCACCTTCCTGGGTGTGTTCCTGTCCTACGGCTTCGTCGGCCCGATGGCGGGGGCGCTCAAGTCGACCTACGACGCCGAGGCCAAGTATTACCAGTGCATCAAGGCCGGCCTGATCGCCTATCTCAATGGCTACTCGCCGGCGGTGTGCGTCGAGTTCGCCCGCAAGGCGCTCTTGTCGACGGTGCGGCCCAGCTTCTACGAGGTCGAGGAAGCGGTGCAATCCGCCCCCTCGGCGATCTGACACACGGAGACCGAGGATGGCGGCGCAGGCAGCGCAGTCGCGACAGGACCAGGGGCAGCCGGCCCCGGTCATCATCAAGCGCGTCAAGAAGGGCGGCGAAGCACCGCACCACGGCGGCGCCTGGAAGGTCGCCTATGCCGATTTCGTAACCGCGATGATGGCCTTCTTCCTGCTCCTGTGGCTGCTCAACGCGACCACCGAGGAGCAGAAGCTCGGCATCTCCAACTACTTCGCCCCGGAGAGCGCATCCTACACCAAGTCGGGCGCGGGCGGCGTGCTGGGCGGCCTGACCATATCCGAGGACGGCGCGCTGCCCCGACCCACCGCGCCGCAGGGTTTGGTCGTACCGGTCATGTCACCGCCCGCCGAACAGAATCCCGAAGGCGAGTCCGCCCCGCGTCCGGACGAGGAGGAGGCAGCGAGCGACCTCGGCGCGGAAGGCGGCGAAGGCATCCAGGACGATCAGTGGATGCCGCCTCGCGAAGCCGGCGGCGGCGCCAATCTCGGGCACGCGGAGGAGCCGGACATTGCCGCCGACGAACCCGGCGGCGACCAGGCCGCGACGAGCCTGGAGGCCGCGCGCCGGGCGGAGCAAGCCGTGTTCGAGGAAACCGTCCAGGCGCTGCGCGAGGCGTTCGAGGGCGAGGGACGATTGTCCGCGTTTGCTGGCAACATCGTGATCAAGGAAACCGACATGGGTCTCCAGATCGAGGTCGTCGACCAGGAGAAGATCTCGATGTTCCCGCGCGGCAGCGCGGCGATGTACGACCACACCCGCGCCATCGTGCGCCAGATCGCCGGTGCCCTGGCCGAGGTATCCGACCACCGCATCGCGATCACCGGCCACACCGACGCGGCCAAGTATGCGGACCCGACCGGCTACTCGAACTGGGAGTTGTCGACCGACCGCGCCAACGCCTCGCGCCGCGCACTGATCGATTTCGGTCTCGACCCGCAGCGCATCGTCCAGGTGGTCGGCAAGGCCGACCGCGACCTGCTGATCCCGTCCAATCCCGAGGATGCGCGCAACCGCCGGATCGCCATCGTCTTGATCCGCAACGTTCCCATGACCACGTCCGAAGAGGGCTGAGGCGACCACTGTCGGACGTTCGGCCGGGAGAACCAAGCTGCGAGCGTGAGGTCATGGACATCCCGGAAATGCGGCTGGGTGAACAACGGGGTGTCCGCTCCGCCCCCTTCGCCGGACCGGCCTATACCGACGAGGTGCTGCTCAAGCGCGCCCTCGCCTTCGCGATCGACGGCGTGCTCATCCTTGTCGCGTTCGTGGCGGCTTGGTTCGTGTTCGGAGTGATCTCCATCATGTCGCTCGGGCTGCTCACCTTACCGTTGAGCGGGACCCTGCTGGCGGTCGCCTATTTCAGCCTGTTCACGGGAATTGGCCGGCGCGCGACGCCCGGCATGGCGGCGCTTGGGCTCGAGTTGCGCGCTGCTGACGGTGGCTATCCAGTTCCCTTTCAGGCGGTGTTGCGGGTCATCGTGCATTGGGGCTCGATCTGGCTGCTGACGCCGCTGGTTCTGGTCGTCGCGCTGTTCGACAACAAGCGGCGGCTGCTCCATGACCTGCTCAGCGGCACGATCGTGGTCAATCGGCTGGCACGCGCACCAGAGGAAACGTGAGCGGACTTGCACAGCGCCGCCCGAGCAGGAACAATCGTCGGGCCCGGCTCTCGAGCCGGGGCCGAGGTAAGCTCTCCCGCTTGGGGCGTGCATGACGTCGCACAATTCGAAACTGCCGCGTCACTTTTACCGCATGCCGCCGCGGCCGTGCCCATACCTGCCCGGACGGACCGAGCAGAACATCTTCACCGAGCTCGTCGGCCCCGAGAGCCGGCCGATCTACGACATCCTCACCCACGCCGGCTTCCGCCGCTCGCACGGAATCGCCTACCGTCCCGCCTGTCCCGGTTGCCAGGCCTGCGTGCCGGTGCGGATCGTGGCCAGGGATTTCGTGCTCTCCCGGTCGCTCAAGCGCATCGCCAAGGCCAACGCGGACGTCACCGGCGCCGAGGCTCCGCCGCGCGCGACGCTCGAGCACTACCGCCTGTTTTCGCGCTACGTCACCGCGCGGCACGACGACGGCGAGATGGCGGACATGACCTATGTCGACTACGCCGCGATGGTCGAGGAGAGCCCTTTGCCCTCCCACCTCGAAGAGTACCGCGATGGGAACGGCCGGCTCGTGGGCGCCTGCCTTGCGGACAAGCTTTCCGACGGCTTCTCGGCGGTCTACAGCTATTTCGATCCCGACGAGGATCGGCGCTCGCTCGGCACCTACATGGTCCTGGATCTGGTGGCCAAGGCGCAGCGCGAGCGGATGTCCTATGTCTATCTCGGATACTGGATCGATGGCAGCCGGAAGATGTCGTACAAGACGCGGTTCCGGCCGCTCGAGGCGCTGGGCCCGTCCGGGTGGATCCCGCTCAACAAGTAGTCCACGCGAAGTCGGTCGTGCGGTTCGACTATTCACAAGAATTTGTATCGCGCCGGCTCGCAAGGCACTATAATATTCCAAGATTGATCGTCGATGTTTTGAGAAATTGGCGGGACTCCAACAGGCGGCTTCGGTGCATAGCCGCCGACAATAACGGTAAACAGCTATCAAGATAGGGAGCAAAGAACCATGAATCGTCGCGATTTTCTTCTGGGCGGCGCGTCCGGCCTCGTCGTAGGCACCGCCGGGACGTACGCCATCTTGTCGTCCCAAAAGCAGACGGAGGAGATGCCGGCCAGGCAGACGGCCGAGCAGTCCTCGACCGAGCCCGAGAAGCCGGCGGCTCCGGCGGTTTCCAAGGGCATCAAGGAACTCCGCATGGTGACGTCATGGCCCAAGGGCTTCCCGGGCCTGGGCACTTCCGCGGACCGCTTCGCCGAGCGGATCAACCGGACGACCGAGGGCCGCTATCAGGTCAAGGTCTTCGCCGGCGGT
>CAZMTC010000178.1:0-7068 GCA_964569105.1 uncultured Alphaproteobacteria bacterium
CGACGAAATCCTGCATCAACTGGGCATTCTCGCCCTCGAGGTAGTCGGCGAGATCGGCGCTCCAATACATCTTGATCAGATCGACATTCAGCCGCTCGCGGTCGAGGAACGGCAGCGTCAGGTGGGTGACCCCGTCTATCGCCACCCGGTAGCCCTTGGCCTGGAGGTAGTCGCGGACGAAGAAGAAGTTCGCCAGATCGGCGAATACGTCAGATATCTGGAGCTCGAACGCGGTGGCGCCACGCGAGTCGGAGTTCATGCGCTTGTCGAAGGCGATGAACTCGGGCGACAGCAGCGTCGACAGGTTGATGTTGATCGAAATGCGGGATCCTTCGCGGGGTTGGTCGGTCTTGACCAGTGCGGAGAGCATGCGCCGGTCGAGCGTCTCGGTCAGATGCTGGAACAGGTACCGGTTGGCGAACAGGTCGAAATCGGGGAGCACCCGGTCCTTCAGGTCGCCCATGGCGACGAAGTACTCCTGCAAGATCGGTTCGGGCACGGGCGACTTGGGCGTCACCGCGTACATCCACTGCCTGCGGATCAGCGTGGTCAGGTCCGCCTGGCGCAGCGCCTCCTCGACCTGGCCCAGCACTTTCGGATCGAGCGGCTGCAAAGCCTTGCGTGGCCGCTCGGCCTGAATGCCCCGACCTCCGTCCCCGGAGGTCGTCTTGACCGCGTCGATCAGTGCGGTCGAGTCGCTTTCCAGGTCGTGCCAGATCCGGAAGGCCATTTCCCCGTCGCCGCCGGCGTCGCGTGCCAGCGGATCGGCCCGGAACAGCTGACGCAGTTTGTCGACCGCCTGATCGATGCCCTGGCGGTCGGACCACTTGCACACGAAGACGATGTCGCCGTTGGTCAGCGAGAAGAGTTGGCCGGCGAAGGGCTGCACCTGCTCGCTCATAATTTCGCGGGCGATGCGAAGATGATGGTCGCATCGGTTGTGCGGGCGGAGCATCGAAAGTCGGATATGGACGGCCCCGCGGTCGGCCGGGTTGCGCGCGATGTGCTCGACGAGGTCGATGAGGTTCGCTTCCTGGTTCCGCTGGCTCGCGGCGTCGCCATCCATATCGCTCACCCTTCCGCTCGTACTGGGCGGCCGCCCGGGCCGCTCGTTGCGCCCGAACCTAGAAGGGGGATGGTTACGGAAATCTTAAGCGCGTTAAGCAATCCCGCCGGCTGTTCGATGACGTCCGCGCTGCTCGGCATTACGTCCGCTTGTGCATCCACCAGGCGCTCTCGTTGACCGAGTAGATCGGGCGGTAGTGCCGGATGCGCGTGTGTTCGATCACCTGGGATATCTGGTTGTCGGCGATCCAGATGGTGCCGGCCATGTAGACGGCGAGCACTGCATGCGCAAGGCGCAGGTTCTCGTCGTACAGCACCACGATGCGCATGGGCTCGGTCGGATGGCCCAGCGCACGCATCGACAGGTATTTGGCGATGCCGTAATCCTCGCAGTCGCCGTCCTTGATGAAGAACTGACGCGGTGTCGCCCAGTAGTCGGGGACGCCGTAGTTGATCGGATCGATAATGTAGGGTGCCCCGTTCATGTAGGCGTTGACCTCGCGCAGCTGCACCATGGGCTCGCTTCCCTCCAGCGTGGCGAGAAAGCGCTTCCAGTCCTGCAGGTGGCACTTGTTGAACGAGGTGTCGTCGCACGAGCCTTCCTCGAGCTTGCGCTCCTTGAAGTAGCGGTCCAGCGTGCCGGTCCATTTGGGGAAGGGCGACAGGTTGCTCGACCTGACCTCCTTGTAGCCGAACAGTCCGGGCTCCGCGGCGACGGCGCGGGACCATACCGGTCCCGCCGCGAGCGCGGCCACGCCCGTTGCGCCGGCGCGCAGCAGGGCGCGCCGGGTCAGCGTGGGCCGGGTCATGGTCGTCGCGGTCCGATGTGTCATCCGGTCGCCGTCATAGCCGGTGCATGGCTTCCACCGCCGGTTTGGACCGTAATACGGCACGGCTTAAAGCTCTGTTAACGAAAGCCGCGCTAGCGTCCCGTGACCGAATATGGTTAACGGACGGGGCTGCGTCGCGCCGCCATCCGACATGAAGGGGCCGGAGCCGGGGATGAACCACGCGGCGAAGAGGTCGAGCGGAGGCGTCTGGGCCCGCATCGGGATCACGGCCGTGGTCCTCGTCGCGATCGCGGCAGCCGGCATCGTCGGCATCTTCCGGTTCGTCGAGGGCGAGCGCGAGCGCGATCTGCGCGATTGGCAGGTGCGCATGGGCATCGTGGCGGCCAGCCGCACCGCCGCGGTCGAGCGCTGGCTGCGCGAGCAGCTCGAAGAGGTGCGCAGCCTCGCCGAGAACCCGACCGTGCCGCTCTACACCACCCAGATCGTGCTGGCGCGCGAGGGCGCGGAGGGGCCGCCGCCCGAGACCGAATACCTGTCCAACCTGCTCACCGTCACCGCGTCCCGCGGCGGCTACGACGCCCCGCCGCGCGGCCCTGACGTGTCGGCCAATGTCGAGCGGGTGGGGATCGCCGGGCTCGCGATCGTCGATCTCGCGGGCCGACCGTTGGTCGCCACGTCCGGGTTCCCGCCGATCGAGCGCGGGATGCGCGGCTGGATCGCGGAGGCGCCGCGCGCGGAGCCGGCAATCCATCCCCTCTACAAAGGTCCCGACGGTCGCCCGACCATGGCGTTCCTGGCTCCCGTCTTCCCGGTCCAGGGCGACCCCGTGCCGGACCAGCAGATCGGCTGGATCATCGGGATCAAGCCGGTGGGCGAGGAGCTCTATCCTCTGCTGGACCAGCCGGGCACGACCCAGCGCAGTGCCGAGGCGATGCTGGTGCGCGGCGAGGGGGCGGTCATCCAGTACCTTTCGCCACTGGCCGACGGCACCGCCCCGCTCGAGCTCACGCTGGCGCGCAACACGCCCGACCTCGCGGCGGCCGCTGCGCTCGACGCCACCGGCGGCTTCGCCGTCGGGCGCGACTATCGCGACGTCCCCGTTCTCCACGCCAGCCGCGCGGTCGGCGGTATCGACTGGGTGCTGCTCTACAAGGTCGACCGGGTGGAGGCGCTGGCCGAGAGCGACCGTCGCAGACGACAGCTTCTGATCGGGCTGCTGCTCGGCCTGGCCGTGCTGGTTGCCGGGCTGTTCGCGCTGTGGCGTCACGGAGCTTCGCGGCGCGCCAGCGCCGCCGCCGACCGGTTCCAGGAGATGGCCGAGCGTTTCGAGGCCCAGCGCGACCTGCTGCGCCTGGTTTCGGACAGCCAGCCCGCCTCGATCGCGATCATCGACGAGGCCGGCACCTACCGCTTCGCCAATGCCCGCGCCGCGCAGCGAGCGGGGATCGAGAAGGCGGACTTGGTGGGCAAGACGCTGGCCGCCGTGTTCGGCCCCGAGCGCGCCAAGCCCTACGACAGGCTCAATCGCGAGGCGCTCGAAGAGGACGAGTCCCAGAGCGCCGTATATCGTTTCGAGGAGGACGGCGGCAGCCGCGTGGTCGAGACCCAGCACATCCCGCTCGCCGCCACGCACGACACGCCGCGCGGCGTGCTCATGGTGGAAGAGGACATCACCGGCCAGGTGATCGAGCGCGAGCGGCGCGAACGCAACCTGCGCCAGGTGGTGCGCACGCTGGTCTCGGTAGTCGACCGGCGCGACCCCAATGCCGCGAATCACTCCACGCGCGTGGCCGAGGTCGCGCGCGCGGTGGCCGGGGAGATGGGCCTCGATCCCGTCTCGGAGGAGACCGCGAGCTTCGCCGGCCAGCTGCTCAACCTGGGCAAGATCCTGGTGCCCGAGGAGATCCTGACCAAGTCGGGCAGGCTCAGCGACGACGAGTACCGCCACGTGCGCGAGAGCCTGCTTGCCAGCGCCGACCTGCTCGAAGGCATCGAGTTCGACGGCCCGGTGGTGCAGACCCTGCGCCAGAGCCAGGAACGGTGGGACGGGGCGGGGCCCGACGGCGCCAAGGGCGAGGAGATCATCGTCCCCGCGCGCGTCGTCGCGGTGGCCAATGCCTTCGTCGCCATGGTCAGCCCGCGCGCGCACCGCTCCGGCATGGATTTCGACGCCGCCGTCGACGCGCTGATGGCGGAGGCCGGCAAGGCTTTCGATCGCCGGGTGGTGGCCGCACTGGTCAACTATCTCGACAACAAGGGCGGTCGCGACGCGTGGGCGGCGTTCCAGGCACCGGCGCCCGGCCCTTAAGGGGGATGGAACGCCCCGCAACGAGGGCCTAACTAGAAGACATGATCTTCAGCCGCACCAAGACCGCCGAGCCCAAGCCGCTGCCGCGCGCGGTGCCCGACGACACGCGGGTCTATGCCGTGGGCGACATCCACGGCCGCGCAGACCTGCTGACCGCGCTGCACGATCGGATCCGCGACGACGCGGCCAAAAGCGCGGCCGGGCGCAAGGTGGCGGTCTATCTGGGCGATTACGTCGACCGCGGCAACGAGTCCAAGCAGGTGATCGACCTGCTGCTCGACCCGCCGCTGGAGGGCTTCGAGAGCGTCCACCTCAAGGGCAACCACGAGGCCTTCATGCTCGACTTCCTCTCGGACCCGCTGGTGGCGCAGGTCTGGATCGCCAACGGAGGGGGCGCGACGCTCGCGAGCTACGGAGTCGAGTACGGCCACCTGACGGGTCGGCCCCTGGGCACGGAAGAGCTCGACGAGCTGCGTCTTGCGTTGATCGAGGCGCTGCCCGCGCGGCATCGCGAATTCCTCGACGATCTCGCCCTGTACCATCGCGAGGGCGACTATCTGTTCGTCCACGCCGGCATCCGCCCGGGTGTCCCGATCGAGCGCCAGGACGAGGAGGATCTGGTGTGGATCCGCGACGAGTTCCTCGACTCCCCGGCCGACCACGGCTTCGTCGTGGTCCACGGCCACACCATCGAATGGAATCCGGCGGTCCGGCCCAACCGGATCGGCATCGACACCGGCGCCTTCGCGTCGGGCACGCTCACCGCGCTGGTCCTCGAGGGCGAGGAGCGGGACTTCCTGCACACGCTGGCGTAAGCGCGTGCCCGCCGACTTACCGCGTCGGGACCGGCGTGTCGCCCGAATAGTCGTAGAAGCCGCGGCCGACCTTGCGCCCGAGCCAACCGGCCTCGACATATTTCACCATCAAAGGGCAGGGCCGGTACTTGCTGTCGGCCAGCCCCTCGTAGAGCACCTGCATGATCGAATAGCAGGTGTCCAGGCCGATGAAGTCGGCGAGCTCGAGCGGACCCATCGGGTGATTGGCGCCCAGCTTCATCGCGGTGTCGATGTGCTCCACCGAGCCCACGCCCTCGTAGAGCGTGTAGACGGCCTCGTTGATCATCGGCAGGAGGATGCGGTTGACGATGAAGGCGGGGAAATCCTCCGCCATGGCCACCGTCTTGCCCAGCCTGTGGGCCAGGTCGCGGGTCGCGTTGTAGGTGGCGTCGTCGGTCGCCAGGCCTCGGATCAGCTCGACGAGCTGCATCATCGGCACCGGGTTCATGAAATGCATGCCGATGAAGCGCTCGGGGCGGTCGGTGGCCGCGCCCAGCCGCGTGACCGAAATCGACGAGGTGTTGGTCGCGATGATGGCATCGTCGCGCAGCGCCGGGCACAGCTTCTTGAGGATCTCGCGCTTGAGCTCCTCGTTCTCGCTCGCCGCCTCGATGACCATGTCGCAGTCGCCGAAGGCCTCGTAGTCGTCGCCGGTGAAGGTCGCGATCCGCTCGAGCGCAGCGGCCTTGTTTTCGGCCGAGATCACCTCGCGCCGGGACTGGCGGTCGAGATTCTTCTCGATCGTCTTGAGCGCCCGGTCGATCTGCTCCTGGCTGATGTCGTTGACCACCACGTCCAGGCCCGCCAGCGCCGCCACATGGGCGATACCGTTGCCCATCTGGCCCGCGCCGATCACGCCGATCTTGTTGATGTCCGCCATGGCTCCGCCGCCCTTCCCGAGGCGCCCAGCTACTTCGACACGCCTTGCTTGTCGATCTCGGCTTCCAGCTCGGGCACCGCCTTGAACAGGTCGGCCACCAGGCCGTAGTCGGCGACCTGGAAGATCGGCGCCTCCTCGTCCTTGTTGATGGCCACGATGACCTTCGAGTCCTTCATGCCCGCCAAGTGCTGGATCGCACCCGATATGCCGACCGCGATGTAGAGATCCGGCGCCACCACCTTGCCGGTCTGGCCGACCTGGTAGTCGTTGGGCACGAAGCCCGCGTCGACCGCGGCGCGCGAGGCGCCGATGGCGGCGCCCAGCTTGTCGGCGACCGTCTCGAGGATGGCGAAGTTCTCGCCCGAGCCCATGCCGCGGCCGCCCGAGATGACGATCTTGGCGACGGTCAGTTCGGGCCGCTCGGATTCGGTCAGCTCCTCGCTCACGAACTCGGACAGCCCGCTGTCGGCGGGCGCGTCCACGGTCTCGACCGAAGCCGAGCCGCCCTCGGGCGCGACCGGGTCGAAGGCGGTGCCGCGCACGGTGATCACCTTGATCTTGTCCGACGACTTGACCTTGGCGATCGCATTGCCGGCGTAGATCGGCCGTTCGAAGGTGTCCTCGCCGTCGATGCCGGAGATGTCGGAGATCACGGCGACGTCGAGCAGTGCGGCCGCGCGCGGCATGACGTTCTTGCCCAGCGTCGTGGCCGGTGCCAGCACGTGGGAGTAGTCGCCCGCCAGATCTTTGATCAGCGGCGCCATGTTCTCGGCCAGCTGGTTGGCCAGATGGTCTGCGTCGGCGTGCAGCACCTTGGACACGCCGTCCACCTTTGCCGCGGCCTCGGCCACGCCCTTGCAGTCCTTGCCGGCGACCAGCACGGCGATGTCGCCGCCCAGCGCCTTGGCCGCCGCCACGGTGTTCAGCGTGGCGGGTTTGAGCTCTTCGTTGTCGTGCTCCGCGATGACGAGAACGGCCATGACTACAGCACCTTCGCTTCGTTCTTGAGCTTCGAGACCAGTTCCTCGACGGTCTCGACCTTGACGCCGCCCTGGCGCTTGGGCGGCTCGGACACGCTCTGGGTCTCCAGCCGCGGCGCCGGGTCGACGCCCAAATCGTCGGCCGACATCTCGTCGATCGGCTTCTTCTTCGCCTTCATGATGTTCGGCAGCGAGGCGTAGCGCGGCT
>CAZMTC010000179.1:0-7062 GCA_964569105.1 uncultured Alphaproteobacteria bacterium
ACGCGATCAACGGTTTCTCCGAGGTGCTGGCCGCCGAGCTCATGGGCCCGATCGGTAACCCCAAATACCGCGAATACGCTCAGGACATCCGCGCCAGCGGTGAGCATCTGCTCAGCCTGATCAACGACGTGCTCGACATCTCGAAGATCGAGGCCGGCGGATATGATCTGCACGAGGAGACGGTGGCCCTGCGATCGCAGATCGACGCTTGCGAGCGTCTGGTGGCGGAGCGTGCGCGCAACGCCGGGTTGACGCTCGGCCGCGAAATCGACCCGGCGCTGCCGTCGCTGTACGCGGACGAGCGCACGGTCAAGCAGATGCTGCTCAACCTGCTGACCAACGCGATCAAGTTCACCGGCGCGGGCGGCCGCATCATGATCGCCGCCCACCGGGCCGCCGACGGCGGTGTATCGCTGGCGGTCACGGACACCGGCATCGGCATCGCGCAGGCTGATATCGACAAGGTGCTGGCGCCCTTCTCGCAAGTGGACAACGCCTTCACGCGCAGCCACGAGGGCACCGGCCTGGGCCTGCCGCTGGTCAAGTCGTTGATCGAGATGCATGGCGGAACCTTGGAGATCGACAGCGCCCCCGGCGCGGGCACCACCGTCACCCTGCGCTTCCCGGCTTGGCGGGTGGTCGAGCCGGAGGCCGCGCCGGCCATCGAGGCGCGGGCGGGGTAGGGGCCGTCAGCCTTCCTCTGCCGCCGCCTGGGCATAGGCCGCGTCGAAAGCCCGTTCCAGCTCGGCATTGACGCCGCGGCAGCCGGCGATCACCTCGGCGGCCCATTCGACGTACGCGCGCCGGCGCGCGGCGCTCCAGTGGGCCGGGGGACTCGCGACCATGGCGCGCAGGTTCGACGTCTTGTCCGCGAGCTTGATCAGCTTGGCACGGTCCGAGGCGTGCGGGGCGTGCTCGACCTGGCGGCGCTTGCGCTCCGCCTCGGGCAGCGACATGTCGTCGGTCACCTCGGCGACCAGCGCGGCGGTCTCCGTGCCGAACTCGGCTTCCAACTCTTCGAACGTCGCCGCCGTGTCCTCGATCGTGTCGTGCAGCAACGCGGCGATCACCGCGACGGGATCGCGCCCGCCCGTCGCTTCGGCGACGAGCCGCGCCACCTCCACGGGATGGTTGATGTAGGGCTCCTGCGCGTCGCCCTTGCGCCGCTGTGCGCGGTGGTGGTGGGCGGCGAAGTCGACCGCGCGCAGGATGTCGATGAGGTGGCGTTCCATGCCGATCGCGGCCCGTCGAGCAGCCGGGTCGGTGAGGACGACGCGGCCACCCGGGCTCGTGCCCGTCTCAGCGCCCCTCCCAGACCGGCGTGCGTTTCTCGATGAAGGCGTCGATGCCTTCCTCGGCGTCGCGCGCCATCATGTTCTGGACCATCACCTCGCCGGCATAGGCGTAGGCCTCGTCGACGTTCATCTCGAGCTGGCGGTAGAAGGCCTGCTTGCCGATGCGCACGGTGAAGGGCGACTTGGAGGCGATCTTCTGCGCCATCTCGCCGACTGCGGCGTCGAGCTGCGCCGCGGGCACCGCCTTGTTGATCAGGCCCAGCTCCTCCGCCGCGGCGGCGTCGATGGCGTCGCCGGTGAGCAGCATCTCCATGACCTTCTTGCGCGGCAGGTTGCGCGACACCGCGACCATCGGCGTATGGCAGAACAGGCCGATATTGACGCCCGGCGTGCAGAAGGTCGCCGTGTCCACCGCCACGGCCAGGTCGCAGCTCGCCACGAGCTGGCAGCCCGCGGCGTAGGCCGCGCCCTGGACCTTGGCGATCACCGGCTGCGGGATGCGCTGGACGGTGACCATCATGCGCGAGCACTGCGCCATCAGATCCTTGTAGAACTTGGTGCTCGGATTGGCGCGCAGCTCCTTGAGGTCGTGGCCGGGGCTGAAGGCCTTGCCCGCGCCGGCGATGACGACGCAATGGACCGAGCGGTCCTCGGCCACCGCGTCGAGCTGTTCCTGCAACGCGCCGATCAGCCCGCTCGACAGCGCGTTGAGCGCGTCGGGCCGGTTCAGCGTCAACGTGGCCACCTTGTCCTTGTCCTCGCGCAGGACGATGGCCTCGTCCCCGCGCGCCGCGCTTCCCTCAGGCATGGCTCGCTCCCTTACCTCGAATTGGTTAAGAATATAGGAAACAAAGCAAGAATTGGAAACAGCGGCGCTCCGTGGCGGAACCGGCGGGGCAGCCGACAACAAGACGGCCCGAGGGAGGCGACGCGATGAGGGACACGGTGCTGGAGACCCTGGACGAGCTGCCGCGGCGCCAGGCGCGCGAGCGGCCGGACGACCCGGCCATCGTCTTCGGCGGCCGCACCACCTCCTTCGCGGAGCTCGACCGCGCCGCCAACCGGGTCGCGAACGCGCTCGCCGCCGAGGGGGTGGGCGAGGGCGGCCGGGTCGCCATCCTGGCGAAGAACACCGACCGCTGGTTCGAGCTGTTCTTCGGCGCGCTCAAGCTCGGCGCCGCGCTGGTGCCGGTGAATTTCCGACTCGCCGCGCCCGAGGTCGCCTATATCCTCGACGACGCCAAGGCCGAGATCCTGTTCGTCGACCCCGACCACACCGGCCTCGCCGCCGAGGCGGCCGGCGGCCTCGCCACCGTGCGCAAGATCGTCCGCTTCGATGGCGCGCGCGGCGAGTGGCCCGACTATCTGGCATGGCGCGACGCCGCGCCCGACACCGATACCGGCCGCCATGCCACGCTCGAGGAGGTGGCGGTGCAGATGTACACCTCGGGCACCACCGGCCGGCCCAAGGGCGCGCAGCTCACCCACCGCAACATCGCGTTCCTTCTGGCCGAGGGCTCGGCGCCGCTCGGCTATTCGGCACGAGACGTCAACCTGACCTGCATGCCGCTGTTCCACATCGCTGGCAACTCGATCGGCCTGATCGGCCTGCACCATGGCGCGCGCGGCATCCTGCTGCCCGAGGCCGAGCCCGAGGCGATCCTGCGCGCGATCCAGGAGGAGGGGGTGACGCGCACGCTGTTCGTCCCCGCCGTGATCCTGTTCCTGATGCAACATCCGCGGTGCAAGGACACCGACTTCTCGACGCTCGAGATGGTCTCCTACGGTGCCTCGCCGATCCCGTTCGACCTCTTGCGCCAGGCGGTCGACACCATGGGCTGCGACTTCATTCAGCTCTACGGCCTGACCGAGACCACCGGCATGATCACCTGGCTGCCGCCCGCCGATCACGACGGCGGCCCGCGCATGAAGTCGGTGGGTATCGCCACCCCGGGCTCGGAGGTCCGGGTCGTCGACGCCGAGGGCCGCGACTGCGCACCGGGCGAGGTGGGCGAGGTCGTCATCCGCTCGCCCCAGACCATGATCGGCTACTGGAACCTGCCCGAGGCCACCGCCGCCGCGATCCGCGACGGCTGGTTCCACTCGGGCGACGCCGGCTACATGGATGCGGACGGCTACCTCTACCTCTACGACCGCATCAAGGACATGATCATCTCGGGCGGCGAGAACGTCTATCCGGCCGAGGTCGAAAGCGTCCTGTTCGAGCACCCGGCGGTTGCCGACGTGGCGGTGATCGGCGTGCCCGACGACAAGTGGGGCGAGGTCGGCAAGGCGGTGGTCGTCCTCGCCGACGGCCAGGACGCCGACGAGGCCGAGTTGCTCGCCTTCGCCCGCGAGCGCGTCGCCCATTTCAAGGCGCCCAAGTCGGCCGCCTTCGTCGACGCCCTGCCGCGCAACCCCTCGGGCAAGCTGCTCAAGCGGGAGCTGCGGGAGCGGTTCAAGAGCTGAGGCCAACCTGCGAGACCTCGGCACATAACGGTAGTGTTTGTGGAGGTGGTGCCAACTTCGGCTCCGCCCTCAGTCCCGATACCCCGGGTCGCGCCGGTCGAGCATGCGCAGGAGCGCGGGCCATTCGCGCGGCTCCTCGACGCCGATGCCGGCGGCGCCCGCCTCCCACTGCGCCGCCGTGTGCTCGCGCACTGCGTCGGGCGGCAGGTGGACCTCGGCGCCGGTGGCCATGACGTCGAGCTGCAGGCGGCAGGCGCGCTCGAGATAGTAGGCGAGGCGGAAGGCGTGGCCCACCGACTTGCCGCAGGCGAGCAGGCCGTGGTTGCGCAGGATCATGACCGGGTTGTCGGCCAGGTCGGTGACCAGCCGCTCGCGCTCGGCCCTGTCGAGCGCGAAACCCTCGGCCTCGTGATAGGCGACGCGGCCGTAGAACTGCATCGACTGCTGGTCCATCGGCTCGAGCCCGTTCGCGAACGCCGAGACAGCGCAGGCGGCACGGCTGTGGGTGTGGATCACGCACTTGACGTCGTGGCGCGCGGCGTGGACCGCCGAGTGGATGACGTAGCCCGCCGGGTTGATCTCGTGGACCGTGTCCTCTCGAAGGTTGCCGTCTAGGTCGACCTTCACCAGGGTCGAGGCGGTGACCTCCTCGAACATCATGCCGTAGGGGTTGATGAGGAAATGCTCCTCCGGCCCCGGCACGGCGGCGGTGATGTGGGTGTAGACCATGTCGGCCATGCTGAAATGGGCGACCAGGCGGTAGCACGCCGCCAGGTCGACACGGATCTCCCATTCGTCGGCCGAGTAGAGGTGGCGGCGGCTCTCCGGCGCGACGCTCGCGATGTTCATGGGTTCCCTCCCGTCCAGCTTTGCTTTCGCGGCCCTGGCGCGACGCGGTCTTTGGCGGCAGTGTAGCACGCCCACCAACGGCCACGGACCATCCGATGAAGATCACCGCCTTGCACACCGCGCAGGCCCGCGTGCCCCTGGACAAGCCAATCCGGACCTCGATCCACACCATCGAGGCCATGTCCTGCCTGCTGGTGACGCTCGAGACCGACGACGGGATGTCGGGGGAGGGCGTGGCGTTCTCGTTCAACCCGGCGCATATCGCTTCGGTCGAGCCGATGGTGCGCGGGCTGGAGCCGCTGGTCGTCGGGCGCGACCCGCACGATGTCGAGGCGCTCCAGGCCGAGGCCCACCGCGCGCTCAACTTCGTCGGCCTCGCCGGCGTGTCGATCATCGCGCTCTCGACGCTCGACACGGCGTGCTGGGACATCGTCGGCAAGGCCGCGGGGCAGCCGCTGTGGAAGCTGTTCGGCGCCGCGCGCACGGCCGTGCCGGCCTACGCTTCGGGCGGGCTGTGGCTGTCCGCGACGGACGATGAGCTGGTCGCCGAGGCCGAGGCGTTTCTGGCCGCGGGCTTCCGGGCCATGAAGGTGCGACTGGGCAAGCCGACGATCGAAGAGGACGTGCGGCGCGTCGGCACGGTACGCGACGCCGTTGGACCCGAGGTCGCGTTGATGGCCGACGCCAACCAGGGCCTCACCGTGTCCCACGCCGTACGCCTCGGCCGGGCGCTCGAACAGTTCGATCTCGCTTGGTTCGAGGAGCCGGTGCCCTACTGGGATTTGGCGGGACATGCCGCGATTGCGGCGGCGCTCGACACGCCGCTGGCCTCGGGCGAGACCGAGTATCTCGCGCGCGGCATGCGCGCCTACATCGAGGCGGCAGCCGCGGACATTCTCATGCCCGACCTGATGCGCATGGGCGGGCTCACCGAGCTGCGCCGCGCCGCCGCGTTGTGCGCCGCGCACGGCGTGCCGGTCTCGCCGCATATCTACACCGAGCAGTCGCTGGCCGTCGCCGGTTCCGCTCCCAACTGCATCCGGGCCGAGCACATGCCGTGGCTCGAGCCGCTCTACCGCGAGCGCATGACGCTCGACGGCGAGGGGCGCATCGTGCTGCCCGACCGTCCCGGCCTGGGCTTCACCTTCGACCCCGACGCGGTCGACCGGTTTCGGGTCGGGTAAGAGTCGGTCCCACCGCCACGTGCCGCGAACTCCTTCAGATGTCGGAGAAGTCCCCGCCACGGCCCTTGCCGCCGGCGAAGCGGGCGGCGCCCTCGGCGGCTTCCTTGACCATCGCCGACTGGCCGTTCCACCACTCGCGCTTCATCGCGTCGCGCACCGGCAAGCCGTGTTGGAGGTAGACCGAGCGGCGGTCGACGCGCACGCATTCCTGCGGGAAGCGGGCGATCTCGCGCGCCAGCTCCTCGGCCGCCTCGCGGCTCTGGCCGTTGGGCACGACCTTCTCGCACAGGCCGATCTGCGCGCACTCGTCCGATGGCACCTTGCGCCCGGTCATGATGATCTCGAGCGCGCGGCCCTGGCCCACCAGGCGCGGCAGGCGCACCGTGCCGCCGTCGATCAGCGGCACGCCCCAGCGGCGGCAGTAGACGCCGAAATAGGCATCCTCCTCCATCACCCGCAGGTCGCACCACATGGCGAGTTCCATGCCGCCGGCCACCGCGGGGCCGGCGACCGCGGCGATCACCGGCTTGTCCATCTCGAGCCGGGTCGGGCCGAGCGGCCCGCGCGGCGTCGTGCGGTTGGTGCCGCGCTCGGGGAAGGCCAGCTCGGGCAGCGGATTGTCATTGCCGATCAGGGTGGAGACGTATTTCAGGTCCCAGCCGGCGCAGAACGCGCCGCCCGCGCCCCACAGCACGGCGACATGCGCGTTGTCGTCCTCGTCGAACTCGATCAACGCCTCGGTCAGCGCGTCGGCGCTCTCGGGGTCCATGGCGTTGCGGGCCTCGGGCCGGTCGTGGATCACGGTCCAGACGGGCCCGTCCTTCTCGATGCGTACGGTCATGATCGCGTCTCCTCAGTCGAGCGGGGTGGCGTTGGCGCCGTGGCGCCCCTTGTCGGTCTTGTCGTAGAAGGCCTGGAGCAGCGCCTTCACGTTGGGCCCGTCGGCCATCAGCGTGTAGCCGGCCAGGCACTCCTTGAACAGCTGGTCGTCGAGCGGCCGGCCGATCATGTCGATCACCGTTCGCTTGGCCGAGCGCACCGCCTGCTGGTCGTTGCGCAGGATGTAGCCGGCCATCCGCTCGGCCTCCTCCATCAGCGTCTCGTGGGGGACCACCTTGGAGATCAGGTTGATCTGCAGCGCGCGCTGGGCGTCGATCGGCTCGGCGGTGAGCAGCATCTCCATCGCCACCGCGCTGCCGCACATGTTGACCAGTCGGGCGATGCCGCCGTCGGCGTGATGAAAGCCGCGCCGCGCCTCGAACGAG
>CAZMTC010000180.1:0-6982 GCA_964569105.1 uncultured Alphaproteobacteria bacterium
GACAATGTGGACCCCCAACTTGGAAGAGCGCCAGGGCCCGCGATATCGGGCGATTGCGGCCGCGATCCGCGACGACGTGCGCGACGGCCGGCTTGCGCCGGGCGACAAGCTGCCGCCGCATCGCGAGCTTGCCTGGCGCCTGGGCGTCACCGTGGGCACGGTCAGCCGCGCCTATGCCGAGGCCCGGCGCGCCGGCATCCTGGACAGCCATGTCGGCCGCGGGACCTTCGTGCTCGATCCCGCTTCCGGCAGCCCGCGGACGCGTGCGGTTGCCGGCGCGGACGTCCCGGACCTGGTCCATCACGACGTGCTCGACACGGTTTTGCACCGCGGTGGCGCCGCGTCCGGCCTCATCGAAATGGCCGCCAACTACCCCGCCCGCGGGCGCACGGGCGAACTGCTGGCCGAGGCGGTGGCCGAATTGTCGGTCGATGCGCTGCTCGAGGCGGTGTCGGGCTACGAGGAGGGCGGCGGGCTGCCGGCGCAGCGCGAGGCGGGTGCGGCTTGGATCGCGCGCTATGGCGGCTTCGCGCCCCGGGCCGACGAGCTGATCCTGTGCCCGGGCGTGCAGGGCGGGCTGTCGGCCGTGCTGGGCGCGCTGATGCGGCCCGGAGAGACGCTGCTCACCGAGGCGCTGACCTGGCCCGGCATCCGGGCGCAGACGGCGCATTCGGGCTGGCGCCTGGCGCCGGTCGAGATGGACGGCGAGGGCCTGGTGCCGGAGGCGCTCGAACGTGCCGTCCGCGCGACGGGTGCCAGCGTGCTCTACACCATGCCCAACCTGCACAACCCGACCACGGTCACGACGCCGGAGCCGCGTCGCCGCGCGATCCTGGAGGTCGCGCGCGCCAGCGGCCTGACCATTGTCGAGGACGACATCTACGGCTTTCTGCTCGACGAGGTGCCGCCACCCTATTCGGCATTGGCGCCCGACCATGCGGTGTACGTCACCAGCGTCTCCAAATCGGTGGCGCCGGCATTGCGCGTCGGCTGGATTCGCGCACCGCGAGCGCTGCGCGCGCGGGTGCTCTCGGCGCTGCGCTCGATCATGGTCATGGCCTCGCCGATCACCGGCGAGATCGCGGCCCGCGCCATCGCCTCCGGCGCCGCGGACGACATGGCGGCCCATCAGCGCGAGGAGGCGGATGCCCGTGCGGCCATGGCGCGACACGCGCTCGGCCGCTCGCTCGAATGCCACCCGCCGCGCTCGATGCACGGCTGGCTGCACCTGCCCGAGGGCTGGATCAGCACCGACTTTGCCACCGAATGTCAGCGCCGCGGCGTGCTGGTGGCGCGCGGCGACGCTTTCGACCCCAGAGGCATCGACCCCAGCCGCAGCGACGACGTCGGCGCCGTGCGGCTGTGCCTGTCGGCGGTCGTGGATCGCGCGCATCTGGGCTCCGCGCTCGCAATCGTCGCCGAGACCCTGCGCAGCCCCGCCGGCTCGGAGCTGCCGCTGGTGTAGGGAGTTTCCGTCCCAGGGGAGGCCGGGACCGCTCCCCCGCTCGCTACTCCTCCAGCCCGAAGGGCCGTACCGTGTGGGCGTGGTCGAGCGGACCGTGGCCGTGGCCGTAGCCGGGGGCCCGGGCGATGGCCATGTGGACATAGTCGGCGCCGCGGCGCACAGCGTGGCGCAGGGGCAGGCCGCGCGCCACCCCGGCGGCGATCGCCGAGGCCAGGGTGCAGCCGGTGCCGTGGGTGTGCTCGGTGTCGATCCGTTCGTGTTCGAGCACCTCGACGCCGTCCTCCGTCGCGAGAACGTCGCGCACGACAGCGGTGGGGGCGTGGCCGCCCTTGAGCAGCACCGCGCGCGGCCCCAGTGCGCGCAGCGCCTGCGCCGCGTCCTCCATGCTGTCCGGGTCGATATCGGCGTCGAGCAGTGCCTCGGCCTCGGGCAGGTTGGGCGTGATCAGCGCGGCGGCGGGCAGGAGCCGCTCGCGCAGCGTCGCGACCGCGTCCTCCTCGAGCAGGCGTTGGCCGCCCTTGGCGACCATCACGGGGTCGGCGATCAACGGCACGCCGGGCGCGTGGCGCGCGAAGCCGTCGACCACGGTCTCGATCACCGCGGCGCTGTGCAGCATTCCGGTCTTGAGCGCGTCGGCGCCGATATCGGTCAGCACGAGCTCGATCTGCCGCGCGATGAACGCGGGCTCCACGCCCACGATGCCGAACACGCCCTGCGTGTTCTGCGCCGTGAGCGCGGTGATCGCGGTCATGGCGTAGCCGTCGAGCGCGGTCACCGCCTTGATGTCGGCTTGGATACCCGCGCCGCCGCCCGAATCGGAACCGGCGGCGATCAGCACGCGTCCCTTCATCCGACCTTCTCCTCGTGTCCGGGTTCGGCCTCGTCCTCGCCCTGCGGCGACAGGTCGAAGGCGGTGGGCGCGGTGCGCGGGATGATCACGAATTCCTCGCGCGTCTCCTCGGGCGCCCGGGCTCGCCGGGTCATCCGGTAGAGCGCGAAGGCGGCGAAGGCCAGGTGCACCGCGGCCGTGAACAGGAACATCATCGGTGCGCCCGCCGCGTTCATCATGGCCGACGCCACCAGCGGCCCCACGATCGATCCCAGGCCGTAGGTCAGCAACAGGCCGCTTGCGACCTCGACGAAGTCGCCGGATTCGGTATGGTCGTTGGCGTGGGCCATGCACAGCGCGTAGAGCGGGAAGGCGCCGGCGCCGAACAGGAACACGAGCATCATTGTGGTCGTCGCGGTCAGCGACGGCGCGAAGGCCAATATCGCGCCGGCGCCCGCGCACACCGCCGAGACCACGAAAATGACGCGGCGCCGGTCGACGCGGTCGGAGGCGCGGCCGAGCGGCAGCTGCGTCAGCGAGCCGGCCAGCATGGAGCCCGCCAGCATGTACGCCATGCCGTCGATGTCGAAGCCGACGCCCGAGGCGTAGAGCGGTCCCAGTGCCCAGAACGCGCCGTTGGTCGCGCCCACCGCGAAACAGCCGACCACGCCGACCGGCGAGGCGGCGAACAGTCGCGCGGGACGCACCTTGACCTCGTGGATCGGCAAGGGCTGTGGCGACGCGGTCATGGCCACCGGCAGCACGGCGATCGATACCAGGATCGAGGCGACGCCGAACAGCACGAAAGCCCGCGGGTCGGCTACCGTGATCAGGAGTTGCCCGGCGACGAACACCGACAGGTAGATGGCGGTGTAGACGCCGTAGACCAGGCCCCGGGTCTCGTTGGTGGCCCGCTCGTTGAGCCAGCTCTCGATCACCACGTAGATCGCGGCGAAACACAGGCCCGTCAGCCCGCGCAGCACCCACCAGACGATCGGGTCGACGACCATCGAGTGAAGCAGGGCAGTGGCGGAGACGGCGGAGGCCAGCGCACTGAAGGCGCGGATGTGCCCGGCGCGGCGGACGATCCATGGCCCGTAAAGGCAGCCCGCGGCGAAGCCCACGAAGTAGACCGAGCCCATGACGCCGATCTCGATGGTGCTGAACGCCTCGATCTGCGCGCGAACGGGCACCAGCATGCCCTGCAGGCCATTGCCCAGCAGGACGAAGGCGGTGCTCAGGAGGAGCGCACCGACCGGCGCGAGGACGCGCACCATGGCACCAGGGCCCTTGTCAGAATGGTTGCTAGGCGCGCCCCGCCTCGGCGATGGCGCTCGCCACGTCGTCGACCACCTTGCCGATCAGCACGTCGTCGTCGCCCTCGGCCATGACGCGAATCAGCGGCTCCGTCCCGGACGGCCGGATCACCAGCCGGCCACCCGTGCCCAGCCGCGATTCGGCCGCCGTGATCGCGGCGGCGACGCGGGGATCGTCCAGCGCAGAAATGCCGTTCGCCGGCACGTTCTTCAAGAGCTGCGGCGACGGTTCGAACGGGCGCAGCACGTCGGACGCCGGCCGCCCGCTGCCGGTCAGCACGGCCAGCACCTGCAGCGCCGCGATCAGCCCGTCGCCCGTCGTCATGTGGTCGATCATGATGATGTGGCCGGACTGCTCGCCGCCCAGGTTCTGGCCGTGGGCCCGCATGTGCTCGACCACGTAGCGGTCGCCCACCTTGGTCCGCTCGATGCACAGGCCCATGCCGGCGAGGTGCCGCTCCAGCCCGATGTTCGACATGACGGTGGTCACCACCGAATCGCTGTGCAGCCGTCCGTTCTCGAGCCAATTGCCCGCGATCACCGCGATGAGCTGATCGCCGTCGAGCAAGCGGCCGCGCTCGTCGGCCATGACGACGCGATCGGCGTCGCCGTCGAGCGCGATGCCGACATCGGCGCCGTGTGCCACGACCGCCTCGCACATGGCGTCGGGGTGCGCCGCGCCGCAGCCGGCGTTGATGTTCTTGCCGTCGGGCGAGACGCCGATCGGCACCACCTCGGCGCCGAGTTCCCACAGCACGGTCGGCGCGGCACGGTAGGCGGCACCGTGCGCGCAGTCGATGACGATCTTGAGGTCGTCGAGTCGCAGCCCCTTGGGCGCGGCGTATTTGGCGAACTCCATGTAGCGGCCGGGCGCGTCGTCGATTCGCTGGGCCTTGCCGAGCATGTCGGAGGGCGCCAGATGCGCCTCGACGCCGTTGGCCATGTGCTCCTCGATCTGGGCCTCGAGGTCGTCGGAGAGCTTGAAGCCGTCGGGACCGAACAGCTTGATGCCGTTGTCCTGGTAGGGGTTGTGCGAGGCCGAGATGACCACGCCCAGATCGGCGCGCATCGAGCGGGTCAGCATGGCCACCGCCGGCGTCGGCATCGGCCCCACGAGCATCACGTCCATGCCCATCGAGATGAAGCCGGCGGTCAGCGCGGGCTCGATCATGTAGCCCGACAGCCGCGTGTCCTTGCCGATCACCACCCGGTGGCGATGGTCGCCGCGACGGAACATCAGGCCCGCGGCCATGGCGAGGCACAGCGCCGTCTGCGCCGTCATCGGTTCGCAATTCGCCGTGCCGCGGATGCCGTCGGTGCCGAATAGCTTTCGGGTCATGATGTTGTCCGTTGGCCCCCCTCGAAACCCACAGCTTATAGCAGACCCGGCGCCGCCGACGCCATCTAAGCGGAGGCGATGCCTCTCACGGCCGCCCACACCGCGAGCGCCTGCGCGGTGGCGGCGATGTCGTGGACACGGAGGATCGCCGCGCCGCCCTCGACCGCCGCCAGCGCCGCGGCGATAGAAGCGCCGAGGCGCTCTTGCGGCGGCGTCTTGCCGCGGACGAAAGACTTGCGCGACGTGCCGGCGACGATGGGCAGTCCGAGGGCGCTCAATACGGGGAGGGCGCGCAACGCCGCCGCGTTCTGCTCGGGCTTCTTGGCGAAGCCGAAGCCCGGGTCGAGGAGGATGTTCGCACGCGCGATGCCTGCGGCTTCGGCCCGGACGACCGCGGCGCCCAGCTCGTCGCGCACCTCGGCGGCCACGTCGGCATAGTCCGCGCGCTCGCGCATCCGCGCCGGCTCGCCGCGCGCATGGGTCAGGATCACGGGTACGCCCAGCGCGGCCACCGTCGGCGCCGCCGCGGGATCGTGGTCGAGCGCGGCCACATCGTTGACGATCGCGGCGCCGGCCTCGATCGCGGCGCGCATGACCGCAGCCGAGCGCGTGTCGATGGAGATGGGGACGCCGAGCGGCGCCAAGGCCTCGATCACCGGCAGGACCCGGGCGAGTTGCTCCTCGGTCGGCGTGCCCTCTGATCCGGGCCGCGTCGATTCGCCGCCGACGTCGAGGAAGTCGGCGCCTTCCTCGGCCAGCCGACGGCCGTGGGCGGCCGCCGCCTCGGGGCCGCGGCCGCCATCGGAGAAGCTGTCCGGTGTCACGTTGACGATGCCCATCAGGCGCGGCCGGTCGAGGGCCACGCCGGCGACGGTCGGGACGGGCGGCACGCTTCGAGCTAGCTGCCCGGCTGCGGCTCGGGCTCCATACCGCCGTCGCCGCCGGGCTTGCGCTTCTTGGACGTGGTCGGGATCGCCGATTTGGGCCGCTGAGGCGTCGGCGCGGGCTCGTCGTCGTCGCGGTGGATCTCCTCGCCGCGCAGCAACCTGTCGACCTCGTCGCGGGTCAGCGTCTCGTACTCGAGCAGGCCCTTGGCGAGCGTGTGCAGCTCGTCGATATGCTCGGTGAGGACCTTGCGTGCCGTGGTCTCGCCGTCCTCGACGATGCGCCGGATCTCGGCGTCGATCATCTCGGCGGTGGCGTCGGAGACGTTCTTGTGCTGGGTCACCGAATGGCCCAGGAACACCTCCTCCTGGTTGTCCTCGTAGCGCAACGGGCCGAGCTTGTCGGAGAAGCCGAACTCGGTGACCATGCGACGCGCCATGCTGGTCGCCTGCATGATGTCGTTCGAGGCGCCGGTTGTGACCTTGTCCTCGCCGTAGATCAACTCCTCGGCGACGCGGCCACCGAACATCATGGCGATGCGCGCCTCGAGCTCCTGGCGCGAGTAGGAGTAGCGGTCGCGCTCGGGCAGGTTCATCGTCACGCCCAGCGCCCGGCCGCGCGGAATGATGGTCACCTTGTGCAGCGGGTCGTTGCCCTCGACATGGAGACCGACCAGCGCGTGCCCCGCCTCGTGATAGGCGGTCAGCTCTTTCTCCTTCTCGGTCATCACCATCGACCGCCGCTCGGCGCCCATCAGGACCTTGTCCTTGGCCTCCTCGAGCTCGGTCATGGTGACCATGCGCTTGTTCTTGCGCGCGGCGATCAGCGCCGCCTCGTTGACCAGATTGGCGAGGTCGGCGCCAGAGAAGCCCGGCGTGCCGCGCGCGATGGTCTTGGGATTGACGTCGGGCGCGAGCGGGATCTTGCGCAGGTGAACGCGCAGGATCTTCTCGCGGCCCACCACGTCGGGGTTGGGCACCACCACCTGTCGGTCGAAGCGGCCCGGGCGCAGCAGCGCCGGGTCGAGCACGTCGGGCCGGTTGGTGGCGGCGATCAGGATCACGCCCTCGTTGGCCTCGAAGCCGTCCATCTCGACGAGGAGCTGGTTCAAGGTCTGCTCGCGCTCGTCGTTGCCGCCGCCGAGACCC